>CAYMPU010000013.1:0-10435 GCA_964392375.1 uncultured Ohtaekwangia sp.
CCGGAGACTTCAGCCAATAGGTATTCTGATGCACTGTGAAAATAACCGTAACCCTTTCCTTTGTAATTCGGAACGAACTTCATTTCCGGCTCAACCCATTTGGACAGCAAGGCACGGGGCGATGTGCGAAACGTGACATCCTGTGCGACGTCAATGTATTTGGCGGTGATCTTGTATGTGACCACCTGGGGCCACACGATGCCGGTCGAATCGTTCGTCACCACAAGAAATCTTTTTCCATCAGGATCTTGTTGGACATCAATCTCGGGCATGCCCGCCGTCTTGATCCACGCATTGTTCCAGACTCCAAGATCTTCTTGGGTATAAGACTTCATGCTTCGGACAAGATCATCCCATGTCGCGTTCCCAAAAGCATAGGTCTTTAAGTAATCTTGCAATCCCATTCTAAAATTGTCCGGTCCCATCCAGGCTTCGAGATTGCGCATCATGATCGGAGCTTTTTGATAGATGATCGCTCCGTACACGCTTCCGGCATTGCGGAGATTGTCCAGCGGTTGCTGAATGGGATGGGCACCCTTGCTCCGATCGATCTCGTAGGCAGAGGGATAGTGCGACATGAGGAAACGCAAGTCGTGGTTGATGGTCTGGAACGAGGGGCTCACCATTTTGGCGGCCATGAAATTGGCGAATACTTCTTTCAGCCACACGTCGTTGAACCATTGCATCGTGACGAGGTTGCCAAACCACATGTGCGCGGTTTCGTGTGCGATCAGGCTTGCTCTTCGAAGTTCCTCATTCACGGAGGCCGACGGCTCCAGAATCAGGCTGCTTTCACGATAGAAGATGCTGCCCGGATGCTCCATGCCTCCAAACTGGAACGCCGGCATGAGGGCGAAGTCAAATTTTTCGTAGGCGTAGGCTAGGCCTGTATAATCTTTTAGCCATTCCAGCGACTGGCGATGAAGCTCAAAAATGCGGTTTACGTTACGAGCCACCTTGATGCTATCTGTTTCGCGGTAATACATGTTCATCCCGGAAACCGGATCCGTGACATGTTTGAAATTTCCGACAGCGAAGGCGAACTGGTATGAACTGGTCGCCTTGGTCGCGCTGAATTGTATGCGCTTCTTGTTGCCTTCATTCGCCGATGAAAGGATGCTTCCATTGGACAAGGCCTTCCATAATTGGGGGATCATCAGCTCGAGTCGGTAGATGGCTTTCAGATCAGGCTGATCAAAGACGGGGAAACATGTCGACGCACGGCTGGGAACAAAGAGGGTGTACAGATAATCCTTGTTGCGGTTCAGGGCCGCTTCCCCCGCGATGAAGTCGATGGTTATCGTGTTGGAGGTATTGCTCAGGTTGCTGGCATCGATCAGTATATGCTCGTTTTCATAACGGATGGTGGCCTGCTCTCCATTGACCTCCATGGCTTTTAGCTGGGATTTTTCGGGAAGAAAGTCAAGCTGCAGATCGATGGGTTTTTGTATCCAGTCGAAGCGAATGGTAACCCGCGCGGGAATGCTATCGGTACGGGCGGAAGGGATGTTGAAGAAGAGATCGTACTGGACGTTGGTGATGGCCTGCTTGCGCGCTTGTGCCAACGCCAGCGGGATGCCCGGTTCAACAGGCTTTCTTTTTTCGCACGAGATGCTAACCAGGAGAAGGAAGATCAATGCCAGAGCGATGATCGGCGGGAAGGTGTTGCGAATCATAATCCCTTTGAAGTCATTCCGCCGTCAACGAGCATATTCTGGCCGGTGATGTATCCGGCGAGGTCCATGGCCAGGAAGGCCGTGATGCCTGCAACTTCCAACGGTTGACCCACACGGCCCATCGGTGTGCGGGCAAGTATTCGTTCGAGGCGATCGGGTTGGGAGAGTACCGGTTCTGTAAGCGGCGTTTGGATGTACCACGGTGAGACTGTATTAACACGAATGGTGGGCGCCCATTCAACGGCGAGGTGACGGCCGAACTGGATGATGGCCGCCTTGGTCATCCCATACGGTGGCCCGCTCTGCACATCGATTGATCCGGCTACCGAGGCTATGTTGATGACGCTGCCGTTGCCTGATTTCACCAGCATGTTGTGTGCCGATTGGGTGAGCGCCATCATGGCAAAGAGGTTGGTCTCAAAAAGTTTGCGATACTCTTCTTCCGTATACTCGACAAATTTCTTCCGGACATTGGTGCCCACATTGTTCACCAGCACATGCAACATCCCCCAGCGATCGTTGGCGGTGTAGAGCAGTTGCTGGCGGAAGGTTGGATCGGTGATGTCACCTTCGAGGTACTGTGCCTTCGGATTCTTTTCTGCTAGCCCAAGATCCCGCGCCACGGCAATAACATCAGCCCCCAGGCTTACAAATTCATCGACGATGGCTTTGCCAATACCCTTGGTGCCTCCGGTGATGATGGTTTTCTTGCCCTGTAATGACCAATTGCCCATGATGCGAATCGTGTGTAGTGAGGAAAGATAATCAACCGGGTTGGTTTATGCCACGATAATCACATGGGCCGCCGTCACAGACGCTGCTAAGGAACAGGTCTGAACTTCTGAACACGCATTCCGGGTCGAACTTCTGTCGTGTACAAATTGCCTTTCGAATCCATAGTGAGATTATGGACCCAGCCAAATTGCCCCGGACCTCGTCCGCCTTGTCCTACGGATCCCACAACGTTCATCGATGCCCTGTCAAGAATCCATATCTTCATGTTCATCCCATCAGCAATGTAGAGGTAGGTTTGGGCAGCGTCGCGGGAGAATTCGATATCCCACACGGCGCCAGCGCCAAGCGTATGAGTAGCCACAAATCCCTCACTTTGGAATTTACCATCTTTTGAAAATACCTGGATCCGATTGTTCGTGCGGTCGGCTACGTAAACCTTGTTGTCGACAGATAGCGCCACAGCATGTACAGGATTAGCGAAGTACGGTGACGGCTTGGCACGGGGGTCATAGGGGGGAAGTACTCCGTCCTTGGGAGCTTCGCCATATGCGCCCCAATGTCGCTTGTATTCGCCCGTGTTGGCATCGAATACGATGACTCGGCGGTTTCCGTACCCATCAGCAATGTATACCTCGTTCGCAGCTGTATCGACAGCTATATCAGCGGGTCTTCCCAGATGCATGGTGTCATCGCTTCCTTTTGTAATTCCCCATTCCCCGATTTGCAACAGTAACTTTCCTTCGGCAGAAAATTTCAAAACCACGTGATCCTTTTCGTTATTGCCGCCAATCCACACGTTGTTTTTCTGATCAACAAAGATTCCGTGCTCGGTCGTAATCCATTGCTTGGTGGTGTCGGGGTTTCCCCATGCTTGTACCACATTTCCTTCGAGATCAAATTCAATGACGGAGGGTGCCGGGGCGCAGCATTCGGATGCGGGCGGCTGAAGGGACGCGTTGATTTCCCGATCGGTTAAGGACTTCGGTCGCTGAATAATCCAAACGTGATCCCTGGCGTCAATAGCCACGCCCGCCACTTCGCCGAGGATCCAATGATTAGGCAACGGTTTGGGCCAAAAGGGGTCTACTTCGAAATGGGTCGGTTGTTGAGAAACATACTCCTCTCCGGCGGTTGATGAGTTGCCTGCAGGTTTTGAGCAGGAGGAGCCAAGAAGGGTCACCAACAATAAAGCAATACATCGTGTGCTCAGGGTTATCATATGCATGGCGATACGCTTCATTCCTTCAGGCCTCCTTTCGGAAGGAGTAGACGAATGTATAAACAAAATCACAATCAGGAGGGATCAGTCCAACGGATGACCCTGATCTTCTTTGAGTACAATCAAGAAGTAATTCTTGTCCACCGACACGTACCCCTGATCATAGCAGTAATGGTAGATTCCCCCATCGCGACCCCGGTGAATGGAGGTAAGGTATCGAAAATCGAAGCCCTTCTCCTTCAGGCATGAAGCAGACACCTTGACCTTGCCGCCGGGGTTGAGAGAGTCCAGAATGCGCCGGTTCTTCCGCAAGGCATTGTTGACTTCACGCACGTACTTGTTTGGCTCGCTGTTGCGGCGATTGTTGTGCGTGCTCCGGCATTGATCAGAGCAAAATTTCTTGTCCATGCGGCCCCGCATGGGTGCACCGCATTCCAGGCATGTACGTTCGATCATGGGATAAATGTAAAATGACGGAGAGCAGAAGGAGCAAGGATCCGTTGCAGAAAAACCTGATCATTTTCCGGGTGCACACGGATAGAGCCGTAAATAAACGGATATAGCCGGGTTGGCTTATGGACGTTTTGCACGTTTGTCCCGGCAGGCAAGTGCCCTGCTAGTAAAACCAAAACAAAACGTTTATGAAAAGTTTACGGAACAGCGTCACGCTCATCGGCCGGCTGGGCAAAGACCCGGAAGTGAAGGTGTTCGAAAAGTCAAAGAAGACCACCTTTACCATCGCCACCACCGATTCCTACAAGAATGCGAAAGGGGAGAAGGTGGAGGATACCCAATGGCACAACATCACCATTTGGGGTAAGCTTGGCGAAGTAGCTGGCAAATACCTCAAGAAGGGAAATGAAGTCTGCGTCGAAGGCAAGCTCATTCACCGCGCCTACGACTCCGGAAAGGGCGAGAAAAAGTTTTTTACCGAGGTCAATGTCAATGACATGTTGATGCTGGGTGGAAAACCGAAGGAGTAATGTAAAATGAGTGAATTTGAAAATTTGAAGATGGGCCAGAATACAAGGGACTGACGCTCATTTTCAAATTTTCAAATTGACCAATTCTCAAATTGTCAGAAGGAGTATTTGAGCGTCATCCCAAACGTGAATTTCTTAAAGTCATCCGTCAGGTAAAACTCCGGGACCATGCTGAAACGACTGTTGGGGATGGAGTGAGTGATGAAAAACTTAGCCGTGTTGCCCGTGAAGTAATCACCACTTCGGTTGACCAGGAAGCCAATACCCAACCCGCTCCAGCTGGGCTGCGAGGTCTTGCGATTGAAATTGACCTCAAAGGCGCCGGAGACAAACGTGTTCGGGTTGGTGGTGAATCCCGTTGGCGTCGATTCCGCAAAGAACAACTGATTGGCAGTAAGGGAGGTACGGAAGTTGGCTCGGCGCGAGCGGTCCCTGAACGAAAGACCCAACTTGAGCGACAGTTCGGGGTAGATGATATTATGCACAAGGCCTACGCCTCCCTGGAGGCTGAGAAAGATCTGATCCCCGGGGTGTATATAGGCAAAGGCTTTCTGGCTGATCTGATGATCCTGAATAACCATCTGTGCCTCGATACTCTTCCGGCCAAGGAAGTTGTTCTCCAGGTCCTTCTTGATGGCATCGGCCACTATGCCGAAGTCTTGCGTAGGAATACTGTCAAGAAAGGCAAACGTGGATGCATAGACCTTGATCTGGTAGTCCTTTGATTTCAAAAACATCTCCCAACCGGGTGGCAGCAACTCTACAATACCCCGGTCCTTAACAATGGTCAGGGTGGTCTGTAGTGGGGCAACAGGCCGTATCGTCATCTGCTGTCTCTCACCATAAGGCTTGACTCCAATGCCGACTTCTTTCATGCCTTCCGGCGCGGAGTTCCATTCAATCCGAAGTGGTTCAGACTTTTCAAGGTCCTCGTTTGTACTCTTCTTTACATTGTCCAGCACGTCACGCAGTGTTTTGGAAAAATCCCGAATAATACTTTCCGACTTCGGATATTCACGGAGTTCAAAAACAACCACCGCACTAAGGTCAGGCATCTCGACTCGAATGGAATCGGGGTAGACTTTGAATTTTGGCTGTGCCACTCCGGACAGAGTAACGAGAAAGAATAGGGCAATCGAGAAAAAGACTTTCATGATGTTCGTTTTAGTTGTTGATTCCAGCTAACGTGACGACGGGAGTTGCGGTAAGAGGTGCGCTTTTATTGTCCTCATCCAGAAACAACCGGAAAGTGAGTCGACCTTGTTTTGTTACGGATGATGGTGACAAAGATTTCCCAAGAATGACCTTCGCAGGTGCATGCTGATCTTCTATGGGTTGCGTTACAGGTGCTTGATTCGTTATTGTCTCAAGTGATGGTTCCGGTACTGCATGAAGTGCCACAACGGGCGCGAGGGCAGGGGCTGATTCATGCGGCGCGCTATTTTCCGGAACAACGACCGGCTTTGGTAGGTTCGTATGCCGTGCCAACTGAGGTTTCGGTCTTTGCTCTGCTTCAGGACAAGCCTCTTCCTGGGCGACGGGATTCATGGCGGCCGTCTCAGGAATCTTTTCTTGTTTCAGCGACAATTCAATCTCTGCTAACCGAAGTTCCAATGCTTTGCGATGCGTTAGCTCCAGGCTATAGAAAATAACGGCCGCCGCCAATATCAATGAGGCGGCCGCGTAGTATACGGCGATGCGTTTTGCCGGACGTGCACTGCCCGGCAAAGCGAGGCCAGACCACAGTCGGTCTTTGTCCAGCGCACCGGGTGTCTGTTCGTGAGCACGGACTTTCTCCCGAATTCTCAAATCATCTTCATGTTCCATAATGAAACCCCTCCCGGGTTAATATTTTCTTTAGTAATGCTTTTGCCTTGAACAACTGGGTCCTCGAGGTATTCTCCGAAATCTCCAGCATCGCAGCAATCTCCGCGTGGTTGTATCCCTCGATCACAAAGAGGTTGAATACTGTTCTGTACCCGTTGGGCAACTCGGCAATAAACCGGCATATCTCCTCGACGGGCAGTTGGCTGAACCCTCCGAGATCGACGTAGTCTGCATTGCCTTCGATGTTTTCGGTCATATTGAAATTGTGCCTGCGCCGGAGCCACATCAACGACTCATTGACGACCACCTTCCGTATCCAACCTTCCAGGCTCCCGTCACCTCGGGTATCAAACCCGTGGATGTTGGCAAACACTTTCGTGAAGGCCATGACCAGTACATCCTCACTGTCCGTTGAACTGCGGATGTATCGGCAGGCCAGCCTGAACATGGAGTCAGCGTAACGTTCGAAAAGCACCTTCTGGGCTTTTCGGTCGGCATTTTTGCACTGTGCTATGAGTTCAGGTTCGTTCAGCGGTCGGTGTTTGGGTGTAAAATGCAGAAAAGATGCTTCGCGTTGCCTGGGGGAGGAAATAATTCAGAAAGGCCACAATTTGAAAATGGGCACTCAAGGAGCCTTGGGTCATTTGCAAACTTTAGAATTTTCAAATTGATTAGCTTTGCCGTTCATGAGTTTCGCCTTCCCTCTCTTCCTTTGGGCTCTGACCGCGCTGGCGATTCCGATCATTATTCACCTTTTCAACTTCCGCAGGACCACCCGGATATTGTTTTCCAATACCCGCCTGCTCCAGCAAGTGAGACAAGAGACCACCCAGAAGCGGAAACTGAAGCAGTACCTCATCCTCGCCTCCCGATTACTCTTTATTTTCTTCCTGGTCATCGCCTTTGCCCAACCGTTTTTACCCGCCTCCGAACAAATTACTCCGGGGAGGGAAGTCACTCTATATATAGACAACTCCTACAGCATGACCTCCGGTGCCGGCGAACAAACCCGCGCCCTGGATGCCGGGCTCAATTTCGCGCGCGAGGTAGCGTCGCTCTTTCCAGCGGATACCCGGTACAAGCTTATCACCAACGACTTTGCTCCGTTTTCCAATACGTATAAGACGCGAACGGAATTGCTCGACTTGCTGACTCAAATACGTTTGTCACCGGTGTCGCGCACCTACCAGGAAGTTCGCGACCGCGCGGCCTCGGGCGATAATGAGCTGTTCTGGATATCCGATTTTCAGAAGTCAACCCTGAATCTTGCTGACGTTTCCGCCGATAGTGCTCAGTCGTTGCATCTGGTATCGATTCCCCTTGAACGTGCATCCAATGTATTTGTCGATTCCGTATACCTTGAAGATCCGTTCATCGTCGGTGGACAACCCAATACGCTGCATGTTCGACTAAGGAATACTGGCACGAAATCGCGTGAAGGGCTCATCGTCAAACTCACCATCAACGAAATACAGTCGGGTACAGCGTCCGTAGATCTTGAACCCAATGGCGTGGCCGTGGTAAAGTTTGACCTCACTCAGGGTCTTCGGGGCATGAACCGGCTCGTACTCAGTTTCACTGATTTTCCCGTAAGCTTTGACAATGAGTTTTATCTGACGCTGAATTTCTCCGGTAAAATCCGAGTCGTGGAAGTGAGAAGCAGCGGAGGATTCGTTGAGAAAGTCTTTGGCAACATGTCACTGTTCGCCTTCCGTGCTTTTTCCGCAGGTAATGTTGATCTGGGCATTCTCTCGCAGGCCGATCTGGTGATTCTCAATAGCATTGAAAAACCCGATGCCGGTCTCACGTCCGCCTTGCGCGAATACCAGCGTGGGCCCGGCACACTATTGATTATACCTTCACCGAATGCCGATGTCGCTGCACTCCGCGGGTTGAGCGGGAATCTGCCATTGAACCGTGTGGAGAATGCAGCGCAACAAGAACTCGAGAAACCTGACGTTCAAAATCCCTTCTTCGAAAATGTGTTTGAAGAGCAGTCGACGGCTATGGCGATGCCACATGCGAAGCCGGTCCTGGCCTGGGGTTCGGACCGGTCGGCGCTGCTGACGTTCAAGGATGGCACACCGTTCCTGTCACGAACAGGCAACACCTATATTCTTGCGTCGCCTTTGGACAATAGCTTTTCTGATTTCCAAAGCCACGCTCTGTTTGTGCCTGTCATGTACCGCATGGCAGCCTCTGGACACCGTGTCAGCCAAAAGCCTTATTATCTTTTGAGTGATCGGGTAGCCACCCTACAAATGGACAGCCTCGCTGGCGAGACTCCCGTGGTCCTTTCGGGGAAACAGGAGATCGTGCCCTCCCAAAGACGCAATGGCGACCGGGTCATCCTCGAGATTCCCCGCTTTTCTATCGACCCGGGCTTCTACCTCGCCCGTATTCAGGCCGACACCATCGGGCTGATCGCCTTCGATATGGACAAGCGAGAGTCGTTATTGGATCAATGGACAGGGGAAGAGGTGAAAGCGATGCTAGGAGGCGGGGATAACATCTCCATTTTCCGCCCTGCCGCCGAAGGTTCTTTCAGTAACGAAATAAAAGAAAGATATTTGGGGCGGCAATTGTGGAAGTACGCGCTCCTTGCCGCCCTGTTCTTCCTCCTAGCCGAAGTTTTGCTCATCCGGTTTCTCAAATAAACCCTCGACGCCAGCATGAAGATCCTGATCCAATCCGCAAAAATCCTGAATGCGGATTCACCGTTTCATAAGAAGGTCAAGAATATCCTCATCAACAACGGGCGCATCGCGGAGATCGGTGACAAGAAATATCCTGCAGAGAAGACAATCGACGCCAAGGGCATGATCCTCAGCGCGGGATGGTTTGATTTGGGCACTTATGTCGGCGATCCCGGGTACGAACAAAAGGAAGATCTGGCGTCCGCTGCCCTTGCTGCCGCCGCAGGAGGGTTTACCGGAATTGCCATGCTGCCCAACACAAACCCCAGTGTACAATCGAAGAACGAGATCGGATATATTGTCAGCGGAAACAGCAACAGGCTGGTGCAGATTCATCCGCTCGCTGCTATTACCCGCAACAACAAAGGCGAGGAACTTACGGAGATGATCGACCTGCGGGAAGCGGGTGCGGTCGGCTTCAGCGATGGACTCAAAACCGTTTGGCACACCGATATTTTTCTCAAAGCGCTGCAATACCTTCAGAAATTCGACGGACTACTCATTGATCACCCTGAAGACACGTGGCTGAATTTATTCGGCCAGATGCATGAAGGCGTCAACAGCACGATGCTGGGGCTGAAGGGCATGCCCGCCATCGCCGAGAGCCTGGCCCTCAGCCGCAACCTGGATTTGTTAAAGTATGCGGGCGGAAGACTTCATGCTGCCCGGCTGTCCACAGCAAAGAGTATTGATCTGGTGCGTTCGGCGAAGAAGAGGGGCCTGACGGTAAGCTGCGACATCACCGGCTACCAGGCACTACTCGATGACAGCGCGCTTATGAACTTCGACACGAATTATAAAGTAAACCCTCCGCTCCGCGAGAAGGCTGATAACGAAGCCCTGATCAAAGGCCTAGCCGACGGCACCATCGATGTCATCTGTTCAGGCCACGTACCCCAGGATGAAGAGTCGAAGAGTCTTGAGTTTGATCACGCCGATTTCGGTATGATCAACGTGCAGACCTTCGCTTCCAATCTGGTACAACTCTCGAAGTCAATCGACTGGGATGTGTTGATCGAAAAAGTATCTACCAACCCGCGTCGCCTCGTTGGAATCCCTGTTTCACGGGTTGATGTCGGCGAGCAGGCCAACCTCACACTGATGGACCCCGCTGCCACCTGGACATTCGATGCAAAGACCAATCGGTCGAAGTCAGTGAACTCACCGTGGTGGGGACAAAAAATCAAGGGGAGAGCCGTGGCTGTGTTTAATAATGGGATGCTGTCAAGCCATGCTGAGTAGTGTTTACCGCAGAGGCGCAGAGACGCGGAGAAGAAAGGAAGCATGGAATATGGATTA
>CAYMPU010000014.1:0-6286 GCA_964392375.1 uncultured Ohtaekwangia sp.
CTGTCCCTGATCACGATCTTCACACCGGTGACCATGAAGTCATCGGTAGCTCT
Organism: uncultured Ohtaekwangia sp.; assembly: GCA_964392375.1. GTDB lineage: Bacteria > Bacteroidota > Bacteroidia > Cytophagales > Cyclobacteriaceae > ELB16-189. The sequence continues at coordinate 54 of CAYMPU010000014.1, forward strand.
CACAACGATCAGGTCACCGATGCCGCCCAGGTATTCGGAGGTGTTCAGATCACGCACCTTGGGGACGGACAAGTAGTCGGTCATGGCCACCATACGTGCTGTTCTTCCCTTCTCGGGGACAGCTGCTTCGTACATTTGCCGTGCGTCTTCCTTGGCGAGTTCCTCCTTGGAATACTGGACCGCCTCCAGGAAACGCTGACGATGGGCCTCCTGCTTTTCCGTCACGGGCTTCAGGATGCGCTTGGGGCGGTTGGTGACGACCACCCTGTTGTTCACTTTTTCGAGGGTCACCTTTTCACCCAACACACCACCGAGTTCGGTTCGATTTTTAGGTTTGTTCATAATTCACTTTTGTTTTGGTTTCACAAAGTCAGCGTCGTTTCCGTGCCTGCCTGCCGGCGTTTGGCGGGTACGGTACTAGCCGCTTTGCTTGACCCAAAAGTGAAATACCCGCGACATGCAGGTTCCCCAGGTTACCCCATGTTACCCCAACTTACCGTCGATTACCCTTGATGACCCTACTTTACCCTCGCTTCTGACCGAGAAATCGGTTCCAGCATGGTCAAGACGGAGCGATGGTGGTCGTGCTTCAGGGCGAATGCCTTTCCGGAGATTTGTCGAAGCACGCTCGAAGGTCTCGAAGCACCCTCGAAGGACTGTCGAAGCATCTCGAAGCAAGCTCTAAGCATTCTTGAAGGACGCTCGAAGCATTGTCGAAGCAACGTCAAAGCAACCTCGAACCAATGGGTAAATTTTCTGAAGCACTCTCGAACCGCTTTCAAAGGAAATGGGGTATTCGAAGGGGCGTTCTCAAAAGAATTACGCTGATTTATCGAACGATGGGTTTATGCTTTTTGAGCGCTCTCGAAGAACGGCTCCGTTTCTGATCATAAAAGCGATGGGGTGCTTGACAGCAATAGGGATGAATCATTAGATTTATTGGCATCATCCAGGGACCCTAACGCACCACGTATGGAGAATACCAATGAAAAAGGATTTGTTATAAAGACCTACACGCAAAAAGAGCTTGCGGGCTTTTATGGTGTTACGGCGAAGACATTCCGCAAGTGGCTCAAGCGTGCCAAAGTAGATCTCGGCATTCGTCTTGGGAACTACTACAGCCCCCAGCAAGTGAGGACAATCGTCAGCCGCATTGGCTATCCCTTTATCTGGTTTGCCTCGGTGATCGTCCAGGCACTTTTGGGTGCCGATGATGGCGGGGAGGATGCCCCGGAACAAGTCCGGGGTGACAGTCTGGGTAAGCGGTGAACGGTAATCAGTGATCAGTAAACAGTAATCGGTAAACAGTAAACAGTGACCGAAGCTGTAGCTGCCTGAGGTTTCTCGAAGGCAGCGGGCGTTGGTGAACGGCAATCGGAGAATTATGCGTTTTGAGTGATGGGCAAACAAATACGTTTAACGACTTACACCAGCGCGGATCTTGCAAAGATCTACGGCATATCTGTGAAGACGGTAAGGCGGTGGGTAAAGCCGCTGGAGCCTGTGATCGGTAAGCGCTTGGGTCATTACTTCATGCCGAAGCAGGTTAGGATCATCGTTGAAGAACTGGACAAGCGATATACGGCGGATGCCAAGGTAGCGGAGGAGGTTTTGGAGAAAAGGAGGAAGCGACTGGGGTATTCCAAATAGGGTATCGAATCAGGTGATTTTAGTGCCGGGGGATTGTAGACGGCAAGGGGGAGTACTTTATCCTGGCGTCAGGTCGCTCCTTTAGACGGGGGACCTTTTCGCAGAGAAACTTTCTCAGTTTAAGGTCTCTGACTATATCCTCAACTTTCTTCCTCAAACCCGCTATTCCACCTAGGTGAAACTCCCAGTAAGCCAGGATACTTCTTATCTGACCCGCTATCTTGAAACCATTCACCTCCTTCCGTCATGAACCTTCATGCAGAGCCACCTTATTACCGTCATCTACGGGGTTATGCCCTTGATCCGGGATTCAGTACGCAGTTGAGTACGATGACGATCAATGAGGTGAACTACAAAGTTCTTTGGGAAAGTCTCGATCCCGGTCCGGTTGGAGAGTATCTGGAAGTCATCGACATCGACCCGGCCAGCGACTGCTATTATGAGCCGGTTGATTTGAATGCTATTCATGTGCTTGCGACCGGAGGGCTGGCGCCCAGTGAGGGAAATCCACAGTTTCATCAGCAACTCGTGTATGCCGTGGTGATGAAGACCATCCGGCATTTTGAACATGCACTGGGACGAAAGATCACCTGGCGTGCGCGAACATTTCCCGGCATCAAGAATGGAAGGGCCCGGTTTGCCAGTGAGTATGTGGGCAAGCTGAGGATATATCCGCACGCGCTTCGCGATTCGAATGCTTACTACGATCAGGAGAAAGTGGCTTTGCTTTTCGGCTACTTTACGGCGGCGAATCAAATCCAGGGAGCGAATTACCCGGGTGGCGTTGTGTTTACGTGTCTGTCGCCGGATGTGGTGGCGCATGAAGCGACGCATGCCATCCTGGATTCGATCCATAATCGGTTCATCGAAGACACCAACCCCGATGTCGGGGCGTTTCATGAAGGTTTCTCGGACATCGTGGCCCTGCTCCAACGGTTTACCTTCCGTGAACTGGTGGAGCATCAGTTGGAAAACACGCAGGGAAGGCTGGACCGGTATAGTGTTTTGGGCGAACTGGCTACGCAGTTTGGTCAGGCACTCGAAGACGAGCGGGGTGCATTGCGTGGTGCCATCGGAAAAGTGAATGCCAAGACCGGAAAGTGGGAGAAGCTTGAACCTAATCCGGCCGAATACCAAAATACGATGGAACCTCACGACCGCGGCGCCATACTGGTGGCTACCGTGTTTGATGCCTTCCAGAGAATCTATCAGTACAAGACACAGGACCTGGTCAGGATTGCCACCAACGGCACCGGCGTACTTCCGCAAGGGAGTATCAACCGTGACCTCGTCAAGCGCCTTGCGACGGAAGCCTGCGAGATTGGCGAGCATCTGCTCCATATATGTATCCGTGCGCTGGACTATTGTCCGCCGTTTGATATCACGTTTGGCAATTACCTCCGGGCGTTGATCACGGCCGACCTGGATGTTGCGCCGGAAGATGAAAACGGGTACCGGATTGCGCTGATTGAGGCGTTCAGGGCAAGGGGTATTTTCCCCGAACGGGTGAATACCATGTCGGTGGAGAGCCTGCGCTGGTCGAAGCCCGACTTCAGCGCCGATGAGGTCGATGCGTTTAGGAACATTGCCGCACGTCTGGAGAAAGGCATCATGAAACTCGCACAACTTTCCGACCGCAAGATGATTCATATTGAGAGTCAGCTTCTGCAGCAGGATCTGCACGGTTTCCTTGGCGGACCGAATCCACACTTCCGTGAATCCGAATGGGAAGAGTCGCTGATGCGAAAGCTGGGGTTGACCTCGAAGCCGTTTGTTTTGGAGTACGAAGGGAAGAAGTACCCTGTTCAGCCACCACCGCTGGAAGTCCACAAGATCAGGCCGGCCTACCGTGTTGGGCGCGAGGGGAGGCAGATACAGCAAGTGATCATCTCGCTCTCGCAAACGGTGCGGATCAAGCTGGACGCTAGCCCCGGTAGTCGCTCGAAGCAGAAAACCGAGATCGTCTTTCGTGGCGGATGCATGCTCATTCTGAGTCTGGACAACCTGAACCGGGTAGAGTATGCGATCACCAAAAATGTCAGGAGCCAGCGAAGGTTTAAGCAACAAATCGAGTTTCAGCTCGGCAGCGAAGATTTCTCCATGAACATGGAGACCTATCAGCCTCATCCGAATGAGAAGAACAACATCAGCTTCAAGCAGCTTCACTTTCATTCACGCTAACCGGGAGTGACATGGCAACCAGCGTTAACATCAAGATGTACAAAGTGGGGGAGTTGGGCGATTGCTTTCTGCTCACCCTGCAGCATGATCAGACGGTTCGGCACATGCTCATTGATTGCGGATCCTTTCGGAACAGCAAGGAATCAAAGGCCCGCATGCAGCAGATCGTGAGTGATATTCAGCAAAAGGTCAAAGGCGGCAAACTGGATGTTGTTGTGGGTACCCATCAGCACAATGACCATGTGAGTGGATTTGTACATGCCGAAGCGATATTCAAGCAGATCGGAGTGGAACAGGTGTGGCTTTCGTGGCTCGACAACCCCCGCAGCAAGCAGGCGACACGCATTGGTGACAGTCATCTGGAATTGCGGAAAGCCATCATGCAGGCGTCGGCGAAGATGGAGAAGTTGGCTAAGTCGCGCGGGCAGGGCGCGACGGCGAAGAAGCTGGCAAGCCACTATACCTTGATCAATGAAGTGATGGGCTTTTTTGGTGCAGCACCTCAGCTGCCGGCCAAGGGAATTCAGATATTGAAAACGATAGGGAAGAACACGGCCGATTATCTTTCTCCCGGCGACCAGTTGGCGATACCCGGCATTCCTCAATCGGCCATCCGTGTGCATGTGCTGGGCCCGCCAAAGGATGAAGCGTTGCTTTACCGGAAGGACCCGAGGCAGGGGGAGTCGTATGACCACAAGCTCCGCAGCCTGCAGTCGATGGCTGCGCATTTCCTCTCCGCGCTGGACAACCAGGCTGGCGGGGGTGATAAGGAGGAGGAGCAATTTCCCTTCAATGCCGACTTCAAGTTGTTCACGAAAAAGAAACGGGATTTTACCGACGCGCTCAGCAGGATTGACCAGTTGTACACGTCTAAAGCGAATGACTGGCGCAATGTAGACACCGACTGGATGGAGCAGGCCGCGCGGCTGGCGTTGTACATGGACACATTCACGAACAACAGCAGCCTGGTGCTGGCCATTGAGCTGGTAAAGACCGGCAAGGTGCTCCTCTTCGCCGCCGACGCTCAAACCGGCAACTGGGTTTCCTGGAAGGACATCAAGTTCAAGGACAAGAACACGACGACCGATAGCCTGCTAGCCCGCACCACGCTCTACAAAGTGGGCCACCACGGCAGCCACAACTCCACCCTGAAAGACGCCCTGGAGAAGATGACCAGCGACGAGCTCGTGGCGATGATTCCGGTGGACAAGACAGACCCCAACATCACCAAACCGGGAGGCTGGCGGATGCCGGCGGAGAATCTTTATAAACGTCTGAAAGAGAAGACCAACTACCGTGTGCTGCGGATGGATGATGGGTTTGCGGATGAGTGTAATCCGAAGCGGGATGGGAAGGCAAAAAGTGGGTGGGGGAGGGTGAAGAATGTGGCGAAGGATGGGGGGTTGTTTGTGGAGTATGTGGTGGAGTGAATATAGGTACTTCTTCGAAAGTACTCCTTCGTTTGACGCCTTCAAACAGCCCAAATTACGTAAACTTTAATTCGTATTTTATATTACGAAACAACTAAGAGATTGTGAAATGGCTATTGACATAACAAAAAATAATCTTTTCATTGAAGGTGTTGATGAACTGATAAACTGGGAGAAGGACAACAAGGCAATTCAGAAAATAAAAGTTCTTTTAAAAAGCTATTTAGAACTTGACAATGTAAGCTTCCTTTTTGGTGCGGGTTCATCCATGAATATTGGTTCCGTGTCAATAGCAAACATTCCTTCAAAAATTGAAGATCGAATTAAAGCTACGCCAATTGACGTTAGCGGAACAATGACTCCTGATATACTTCATGCTGAATTTATCTCAATAATCAGAGATTTAATGAAAGAAGATCCCGAGAAGAGAAATACAAAAGGAGAAATTCAGTATTCACTTGAAAGGTTGTTAAATTATTTAGTTGCTCAAGAGTATATCTTTGACATTAATCCCACAGCAGTTAAACATAAGCATCTTATTGAGTTAATTAGAGCAATAAAGCAGGGACTATTTGAACTATGTGATATTGAAAATCTGAGTAATGCAAGTTGGTTAGTAGGTGACGAGAAAATCAATCTTAGCAATAACAAGTTTTACTACCATGAAAAGTTCACAAAGAAAATCTTGCAAAGACCTTTGAACTTAAAGAGGGCAAATATTTTTACAACGAACTTTGACTTGGCATTTGAATATGCCTTTGATAAACTAGGGGTAAATTTTATAAGTGGCTTCTCAGGTTTTCAAAAGAGAACATTTAAGCCAGAAGCCTTCGAGTACGATTTATTTTTTCCCGGATCGACTACGCAAGGACGAGTTCAGAGAATAGAAAAGGTTCTTCGCTATTATAAAATTCACGGTTCACTAACATGGGTAAAAGAGCATCCTTCTGAAAATAATGTTTATGGTATTTC
>CAYMPU010000015.1:0-26416 GCA_964392375.1 uncultured Ohtaekwangia sp.
CTCTGCTTGAAGTTGTTCTGTATCCTCAACCCCTGAAAGAGAGGCAGGTTGCCAGAAAGGTTCGGAGAAATGGTAGTTGAGTTACGATCCACAAACAAGTTGGTCGTCGGGTTGAGGGCACGACCGTAGTTATTTGTGTAAGAACCGAAAGCGTTCAGTGTGGGAAGGAACTGGCCCTTTGCCTGAAGGAGGTTCGCTTTCGAGGTTTCTACACCAAAAGCGCTCCGCTTGATGCGCAGGTTATTCTCCAGCGCAATATCAACACATTCTTTAAGCGTTAGTTTTCTGATCTCCTGCGCACGAAGACCGGGCACACTCCAAAAACACATCACCAGAACAATAAAAACTCCTCGTAGCATAGTCAAATAAATCAGGTTATTCAGTAATCAGGCTATCACGTTAATCAAGCGAATCAAAGTCAAATTTGAGGTATATAGATAACTTCCTTCACCCAGCTAAGACTCTTCAGGTATTCCAATGTTACAGGCTTGATACCAGAGTCCATCTCCAGTACCAAACAGGCAGTATCGAACTTACCACGGCGGGAAACCGACATGGTGGCTATGTTGCAATCATCATGAGCCAAGACGCTGGCAATGAAAGCCACGCTTCCCTTCACGTCGCCAGCGGTGATGATGGTTGTATGCAGGTTGGCACTGAAGTCGGCTTTGAAGCCGTTAACCTCAGCAATATTGATGATGCCTCCCCCTTTGCTTTCACCCAGAACCTCGACAGTTTTTTCACCTTTTCGAATCCTGACGCGAACAGAGTTGGGATGCAAAGTCGACGCATTGCCAACGGATTTGAATTTGTATACCAGGCCGGCTGTATGAGCCAATTCAATGGCTTCCTTTATCCGCTTGTCATCGGTTTTAAATTCCATGAGGCCTGCCAGAATAGCCCTGTCGCTGCCATGACCCTCATAGGTTCGGGCAAAGGAGTTATAGAAAGTGATTTCTGCCTCCTCTGCTGTGCCACCGAGGATCTTGTTGGCCGTAAGTCCAATGCGGACAACACCAGCAGTGTGTGAGCTTGACGGGCCGATCATCACCGGTCCTATCATGTCAAAAACACTGCTTTTCTCTTGCATACGGGTGTCAAAACGAAAAATCCCCCAAAAGGATTCTGAAATACCTTTAAAAGGCCACAAAAATAGAAGAATGAGCACGTGAAACCAAGCCGCAGGTAGCTCAGACGGCAATCGGCGCTTTTATACCAGGATGGTATTGGTAGTTAATGATGTCAAAATCTTCAAATTGGTAGTCAAACAGTGTTTCGGGCTTTCGCTTGATCACCAGCGAAGGAAGGTCGTACGGTTTCCGTGACATCTGCGTGCTTACCTGTTCAAGATGGTTAGTGTAGAGGTGCACATCTCCCCCCGTCCATACAAAGCTACCGGGTTGAAGGTCACATTGTTGAGCAACCATCTGTGTCAGCAGCGCATAGCTTGCTATGTTAAATGGCACACCAAGAAAGTAATCGGCGCTCCGCTGGTAGAGTTGGCAGGAGAGCTTCCCGTCGGCGACATAAAACTGAAACAACGCGTGACATGGGGGCAAAGCCATCTTATCGACTTCCGCCGGATTCCATGCAGAAACCAGATGGCGGCGTGAATCGGGCTTTTTGCGAATCTGCTCCAGCACATTCGCTATCTGGTCTATGTGCCTTCCGTCGGGAGCGGGCCAACTGCGCCACTGAGAACCGTATACCGGTCCCAGTTCACCCCTTTCGTCAGCCCATTCATCCCAAATGGTTACCCCGTGATCATTGAGGTATTTGATGTTGGTGTCGCCGCGTAAGAACCAGAGCAGCTCGTAGATAATGGATTTGAGGTGAAGTCGTTTGGTGGTGACGAGGGGAAAACCCTTTGCCAGATCAAAGTGCATCTGCCGGCCAAAAACCGACAAGGTTCCTGTACCGGTCCTGTCGGTCTTGCGAGAGCCATTCTCGAGGATATCCCTCATCAGGTCAAGGTACTGCTGCATGGAGGTGCAAATAAATACACTTCAGGAAGAAATACATCATGGCAAGCATAAACAACGCACAAAAAAACCGCCCCGATAAATCGGGGCGGCCAAAGTCATCTTGCATTCCGGAGGCTAGTCACCGTTGGGTGATACCGTGATGTCTTTCGACCGGCCGTTCACCGAGATGGTTACCGTGGTGTCGCAAGAGCCGTCACCGAAATCCATGGTAATTTTCTTGGCGTCGGTTACGATCTCTTTCGTGCCTTCGACAGGGATTACCACTTTGCTTTCGATCGCGCAGGCTCTCTTAAAGACAAGCGCTTTGGTGATGGTCATCACATAGTCCACTCCTTTGCGGCTGGTGCCAATTGCGTTACCCGTGATCGTCCAGGAATCCTGAAGCGGGTTGGCGGCACGGTTCCAGGTACGCGTACGCGTTGCCGTGCGGCTGGCAATGGAACCATCGAGGAACGTGATGGAAACATCTTCCGTGATGGTAAACTTCGGAGCGTCTTCAGTGCTTTCGGTTGCATTCACTTCCGTGCGGGTACCGTTGATGAGGATGCCGTCTACGGAATAGCCGTCGGTGGTGATGGTCACCGTAGAGCCGGGGATGAAGCGGCGGCCCAGGAACTCGATGAGGATTTTGCCCTTGCGAACACGGCCATTAGGGCCAGTGCAGCCAGTGCCGAAGTCTACGGTAATGGTTCCATGGATCTGGCTGGGAACACTAGGATTGTTGTCAGGTGCGAACTCAAGCGTCACGGTAGCACAAGAAAAGCGATTGTCGAAGGTGATGGGAATAACCCGTGAGCCCGTCTCCCCTGCACGCCCGCCGGTCTGGGTGCCAGCATCGGCCGACATGGCAACGCCGGACATATCAGAAACATCTTCCAGCTGTGCGTCCAGGTTGGACTCGCTTTGGAGGTTCGCATTATCGTCTGCAGAATAGCTGATGGTATCCTGGTCCTTACACGAGGTGAAGAACATGAACAGTACAATGGCTGTAAAACTGAGCGCCTTCATTGCTGTTCGGGGTTTCATAGTTTTCATGGTCGGTTTTTTGTTTTTTTGTCGGTTAGATGCCGGATATCCGGAGGGGTTTAATCAGCCTGTATATTTTTTCTCAAAAAGGTTCACTATGTACGCCAATACACTAAAAAATGGCCTTTCCAGCGGATTAATAGTCGCTGCATTGGTGCTGGTAACCTGCCTGAATGTGGAGGCACAGCAAAAGATCGCCAAACTCCGGTATGGTGGCGGGGGCGACTGGTATGCTAACAAGACAGCCCTGCCCAACCTGATTAAGTTCTGCAACACACAACTGGCGATGAACCTGGACCAAGAGGAGGATGCTGTTGATGTCGGCAGCCGCGACCTCTTCGCTTATCCCTATGTCTATATGACGGGTCATGGCAACGTGGTCTTTTCGCCGGAGGAAGCCGAGAACCTGAGGAACTACCTCATCGGCGGAGGGTTCCTCCACATCGATGATAATTACGGCCTCGACAAGTTTGTTCGCCTGGAGCTCAAGAAGGTTTTTCCCGAACTGGACCTGGTTGAGTTGCCGTTCACCCACCCGATCTACCACCAGAAATTTGACTTCCCAAAAGGGTTGCCCAAAATTCATGAGCACGATGGTAAGCCATCCCAAGGTTTGGGGCTGATCTATGAGGGCCGTCTTGTAGCCTTCTATTCCTTTGAATGCGATCTGGGCAATGGCTGGGAAGACCAGCGCATTCACAATGATCCGGAAGCGAAGCGCACCGAGGCACTTCAAATGGGAGCGAACATCCTCACGTTTGCTTTTACCTCGAACTGAACCTCCTACTTCAGGACTTCCGTCAGTTTGCTATGGAGCTCTTTTCCACGGAGGTTCTTGGCAATGATAACCCCTGAAGGGTCTACAAGGATCGAAAAAGGGATAGCATTGATGTTATAGTCGTGCGCGGCCTGCGATTCAAAGTACTTAAGGTCCGACACCTGGTTCCACACCAGTCCATCCTCCGCAATCGCTTTCAGCCAGTCCTCTTTCGTTCTGTCGAGCGACACGCCGAGAATATCGAATGACTTATCCTTGAAGGCGTTGTATGCGCTCACGACGTTGGGATTTTCCCTACGGCACGGACCGCACCATTTGGCCCAGAAATCGACAAGCACATACTTGCCACGGAAGGATGATAGCGTGATGATGTTTCCATTGGGATCCGGAAGGGAAATCTCCGGGGCAGGCTGACCGATGGCCGTAGTCTTGATCTTATCGACGAAGACAACAAAATCCTTTCCGTACTGGATATCCGGCCATTCCTTCCTGAACTTCTCTTCTGCCGCGATATACAGGTCGATGTTCTTATCCGGATCGAGCACGCCGGCATTTTGAAGTAAATGAATCAACCCCAATGATGGCGGCTGCGTTCTCAGAATCTCCGCAGCGTCGGAAGAGGCCTTCTCCATCAACGCCATATATTTCTTTTGAAGTTCTTCAATTTTGGCCTGATCATTTTGCTGAACAACAACCTGAAACTCCTCCTCGATGGCCTTAGCCTCAGGCGACTGCTGCATGGTCTGAGCGATGCCCTGAACGCGCTCAATCAAATCGAGATCGGGTGATCCAGTCACTTTGAACTGACCACCGGCACTGTTGCCGTCGGCCTCAACCGTCAGGTCCGATTTATCCAGAATAATGGGAACGATCTGCTTCTGGAAGAAGTCCAGGTGAAAATATCCGGGACTTGTGATCCTGATCTTCTTCTCAAACGTATTGTCTGCATTCAACGGAATCGTATCCTGCAGAAGCGGTGTTGTCCCAGTGTCACCTTGACGCATTTCGGTCAGCACGATGAGGCCGGGGACTGGATTGTTCACTTTTCCTCGCACCGTTACCTCCCATCCCTCCTCCTTTTTGGTTTCTCCGCCGCACGCCCAAACGAGCATGGCCACTCCGACAATCATCCATCGCATGTGTTTCATTTTTCCGATAGTTTTTTAACGATTAAAGCGTTCGCTTTTTTGGGGTCCACCTTTCCTCGTGTTCGCTTCATGACTTCCCCCATAAACATAGTGACTATTCCTGTCTTACCCTGCTGATAAGCCTCCACTTTCAGTGGAAACTCTTTGATCACTTCACTCACAGTCCTTTCCAAAGCTCTTTCATCATCGTCTTGGACCAGCTCCAGTGTTCGCGCCAATTCCAGCGGTAACATTTCCGGACGTTCCATCCATGCCGGCAAGAGCTTTTGCGCCGCCGCAGAGAAGCTGACCTTGCCATCCTCAACCAACGTGATCAAGGCAACGAGTTTTTCTGGCGCGAGGGGAAAAGACTCCATCCCGATGCCCTGACTGTTCAACACCGACCTGACCGGACCCATCATCCAGTTGGCAGCAGCCTTATAACTTGACGTAAGCCGGCAAAGTTCCTCGACATACCCGCTGAGGGCTCTTGTCTCCGTAAGTGTCAGTGCATCCGTAGGTGTCCATTGGTAGGTGTTCACAAACTTTTCAAATAGTGCATCCGGCAAGGCAGGCATTGCATTACGTATTTCTTCCAGCCAGGCTTCCGATATCTCCAGCGGACTCAGGTCCGGGTCGGAAAAGTACCGGTAGTCATTCAGCTCCTCTTTGGTACGCATCGGGAACGTCTTGCCGGAGGTTACATCGAAGGCCCGCGTCTCTGAATGGACGGGGTGCCCAGCTTCGGCCAGCCCGATCTGCCGTTCCACGTCATAGGTGATTGCATGGCTCAGGTTCCGGATCGAGTTTAGGTTCTTGATCTCTACTTTCTTTCCCAGGACCGTAGACCCTTTGGGCTTGACGGAGACATTGGCATCACAGCGTAATGAGCCTTCCTCCATGTTGCCATCGGAGATATCCAGGTAGCGGACAAGTTTCCTTACTTCGGTGACCACAGCAGCAGCGTCTGTCGCCGAGCCAATCACCGGTTTGGTGACGACTTCCAGCAGCGGAGTACCGGCACGGTTAAAATCCAGCAGGGTCTCCTCCTCACCTTCCTGGTGGATGGATTTCCCTGCGTCTTCTTCCATATGAATCTTTTCGAGTGCCACCTTCATCAGGCCCGAGCGCGTAGGCACGGCAAGATATCCTCCCCGACATAAGGGTGTTTTATCCTGTGTGATCTGATAACCTTTGGGGAGGTCGGGGTAGAAGTAATTCTTACGGTCGAAGGTCTGCAGCGGCGCAACCGCACCACGACATGCCAATGCCATTTTAAGGCCCATGGTTACGACTTCCCGGTTGAGCTTTGGTAGCGTGCCTGGATGCCCTAGCGTAATCGTACTGACGTGTGTATTGGCTGGGCTTCCAAAGATCACCGAATCGGAACTGAAGATCTTACTCTTCGTTTTCAGTTGCACATGCACCTCAAGCCCGATGACAACATCATATGAATCCAGGATAAGGTCTTCCATGGGGTCCTGTTAAAGACCGGTCATCGTGCGGGCCTTGGCCAAGGCGTTGTCGAGACCTGCGAGATTCTTTCCACCGGCCGTTGCGTAGAAAGGTTGACCGCCTCCGCCACCGTCAATCTCACGGGCCAGCTCCTTGATCATACTGCCTGCATGGTACTTCTGGGTCTGAGCCAGTTTCTCACCGATCATGACTGCAACCATCGGCTTACCGGCCACTTCTGCCGCCATAACCAGCAGCAGATCTTCAAACTGATTACGAAGCCCATAGGCCACGTTCTTCAGTGCCTCTGCATCCGGCAGCACGACCCGCTCGACAATGCGTGTCACGCCATCTTTTGATATGGCTTTGGCAGCCAAAGTTTCACGTACCTGGTTGGCACGATCCAGGTTAAACGCCTCCACCTTCTTTTCGAGAGCCTGACGTTCTTCCAATAGCATGCCAACAGAGGCTATCAAATCCTTTGGGTTACGAAGCATTGACTTCACTTCGCCCAGCAGGGCCAATTGATGATTGATGTATTCCTGAGCTCCCTCTGCCGTTACAGCCTCCATGCGGCGCACGCCGGCAGCCACTGAACTTTCAGAAATGATCTTGAAGAAGCCTATGGTACCTGTAGCCGGTACGTGGGTGCCTCCGCATAATTCTACAGAATAGGAAGGATCGAATGTTATCACCCGCACGTACTCGCCATACTTCTCGCCGAACAAGGCCATCGCGCCGAGTTGCTTCGCTTTCTCAATGGGCACATTTCGCTTTTCATCGAGGGCAATGTTTTCCTGTATTTTGGCATTGACGATCCGCTCGATCTTCCCGATCTCTTCAGGCGTCACGGCAGCAAAATGGGAAAAGTCAAAGCGAAGGATCTGATCGTTGACCAACGATCCCTTTTGCTCAACATGTTTACCCAGTACACTTCTCAAGGCAGCGTGCAACAGGTGCGTTGCAGAGTGATTATTCATGGTCATACGGCGCCGCGTCCCATCAACGCGAAGTGTCATCGGCTGCGATGGCTCCCCCGGAAGCTTTTCAGTAAGGTGTATGATCAGCTCATTCTCTTTGCGGGTATCGAGCACAGGTAATGTTGATCCGTTGAACTGAATCACCCCGGTATCCCCTACCTGCCCTCCGCTCTCGGCATAGAACGGTGTCTTGTCAAATACGAGCTGATACAGCTCCTGGCTCTTTTGCTTGACCTTGCGGTACTTGATGAGCCTTGCTGTTACCTCCAGGTGATCGTAGCCGATAAACTCCGACTTCTCAGCGTCGTTGACCACTGTCCAATCGCCGGTCTCTTTGGTAGCGTCCGTTCTTGAGCGAGCCTTTTGCAGTTGCATGGCTGCTTCGAAGCCTTTCTGGTCAACGGTAAAACCGCGCTCGCGCCCGAGCAGTGAGGTCAGGTCCACTGGAAATCCGAACGTGTCGTTGAGTTCGAACGCAAAGTCGCCGGCAATCTCTTTGCTGGGGGCGTTCGCAATGTAGTTTTCAAAACGCTTGATGCCCAACTCAAGCGTGCGCAAAAAGGACTGCTCCTCCTCATGAATAACACGGGACACATATTCGTTTTGCTGGTGCAGCTCGGGGAATGCATCTTTCATTTGGGCAGCCAGCAACGCTACGAGGCGGAACAGGAAAGGTTCTTTAAAATTCAGGTATGAAAAGCCGTATCGAACGGCCCTTCTCAGAATCCGGCGTATCACATACCCTGCACCTGTATTGGATGGCAATTGACCATCCGAAATGGCGAAGGCCACGGCACGTACGTGGTCGGCCATAACCCGTATAGCAACGTCGGTCTTAACCGCTGCACCGTACTTGACTTGCGCGTGTTGGCTGATGAATGCTATCAGCGGGCTAAAGACATCGGTGTCATACGTCGCGCTCTTGCCTTGGATAGCCATACAGAGACGTTCAAAGCCCATGCCTGTGTCGACATGCTTGTCGGGCAGCGGCTCGAGTGCGCCGGAAGAGAGCCGGTTGAACTGAATGAATACCAGGTTCCAGATCTCAATGACCTGAGGGTGGTCCGCATTCACGAGTTCTTTTCCGGGTACCTTTTTTCGTTCAGCTTCAGTACGCAAGTCGATATGGATTTCAGAACAGGGACCGCAGGGGCCTATTTCACCCATCTCCCAGAAATTGTCCTTCTTTTTTCCATGAATGATTCGGTGCTCACCTACTATTGGCTTCCAAAGGTTTTGTGCTTCTTCATCGAGGGGCAGGCCATCTGCTTTGTCACCCCCGAACACAGAGACGTAAAGGCGATCGGGCGGCAAGCCATACACCTTCGTCAGCAACTCCCACGCCCAGGCGATGGCATCGGCTTTAAAATAGTCGCCGAACGACCAGTTGCCGAGCATTTCAAACATCGTGTGGTGGTAGGTATCCAGACCTACATCTTCGAGGTCGTTGTGTTTGCCACTAACCCGAAGGCATTTCTGCGTATCGGCAATGCGTTTGTATTTGGATACGGAGTTACCCAGAAAATAATCCTTAAACTGAACCATCCCGGAGTTGGTGAAGAGCAGGGTCGGGTCGTTTTTGAGTACCAGCGGAGCTGAGGGCACGATTTGGTGACCCTTGCTCCTGAAAAATTCAAGAAACTTGCTGCGTATCGTTGCTGAGTCCATCAAGGCGGCGAAGGTTGAGATCGAAAATCACTTTACATAAGTGCATGAAAGGCCAAAATTACGTCCTTCGACAGCATTAAGAAAATAAACCATTGAAAATCATTGCCTTCACCAAAGTGAGGGATTGCATGCGTACCCGGCTACTCATCATGACCCCGGGTGCGTGGGAACGGGTGCGCATCAGCGTACCTTCCTCGCCTTTTAAAGCCTACCGGATGCTGTTCAGGAGAATTCCACAAACCGTTGTGTTGAAATCTTGTAGATAGAAATAAGTTTCAGTTCGTTGTTTTGGGTTTAAAAGAATTGCTACTTTGCGTGAGTGCTGATCAACAGCGCGGTCAGGAATCCGGGTTTAAAAGAACGCATGGCTTACAAGGAAAAAGAAATCGAGAAGTTGTATTATTCGATCGGCGAAGTAGCCGAACAGTTTAATGTAGCTCCCTCGCTGATCCGATTCTGGGAAACGGAGTTTGACATTCTTCAGCCGAAGAAAAACAGAAAGGGCAACCGCCAGTTCACCAAAGAAGACATCGATCAGATCCGGCTCATCTATCACCTCGTGAAAGAAAAGGGATTCACACTCAGTGGCGCAAAAGAAATGCTCAAGCAGGACGCCATGGCCATCAAAGACAAGATGGAAATGATCGATTCCCTCCGCAGCATCCGGGGCTTCCTAACGGAAATCCGCGAAAAGCTGCGCTAACCCGCAAAAAAGTCACGAAAACCGGCAGGTCCGGACCACGCTCCTTCCCCTGATTATATACTATTTGCCTGGCCCAAAGCATGGACCAGGAACGCGTTTATTTCTTAGCTCTGCATTTTGTACCCGGTGTTGGCGATATCCTCATCCGTCAACTGATCAGTTATTGTGGATCAGCGGAAGAGGTATTCCGGCAGACCTCCGCCAGACTCCTGAAGATTCCCGGAGTCGGTGAAGCAACTACCGAAGCGATTCGCATGGGTAAGTCATTACATCGTGCCGAGGCCGAACTTCGGCAGGCAGAAAAAGATGGTGTTCATATCCTGACCTTCACCGACAACGCCTTCCCCCACCGGCTCAAGTCGATTGACGACGCCCCGTCATTACTGTATGTCAAAGGCAATCTCAACCTGAACCGCACACGGACGGTCGGGATTGTAGGCACCCGCAAGGCGACCACGTATGGGAAGTCCTGTGTCGAAGAAATAGTACACGGTCTTGTACCGCACCAGGTGCAGGTTATTAGCGGGCTTGCTTATGGGATTGATATCCATGCCCACAAGGAGGCCCTTCGCCACGGGCTCTCAACGGTAGCCGTACTGGGCAGCGGCATTGACATCATCTACCCCTCCGCACATATGGATACCGCAAACAAGATGGTGAACCAGGGTGCCCTGATCACGGAGAACCACTTTGGCGTCGGCCCAGATGCTCACAACTTCCCCCAGCGCAATAGAATCATCGCAGGCATGTCGGACGCCCTGATTGTAGTGGAAGCCGGCGACAAGGGTGGAGCCTTGATAACAGCCGAAATTGCCAATACCTATAACAAGGACGTCTTCGCGATACCGGGCAGTATCCATAGCCCGTATTCTGCAGGGTGCAACCGCCTCATAAAGATCAACAAGGCCAGCCTGCTAACTTCGGTTAAAGACCTGGAGTACATCATGAACTGGACTCAGGATCAGCTGCAACGGGATACTCAGTTGGTCCTTGACCTGGAGACCTTGGACCCTGAAGAGCGGACCCTGCTTACGCTGATGAAGGAAAAGAAACGAGCGCTCTCCATTGATGACCTCAGTTTCATTACCCAGCATCCGCAGGGCAAGGTTTCATCTCTGTTGCTGGCACTGGAGTTTAAAAACAAGGTCATATCCCTACCCGGGAAAATGTATATGGTCCGATCGAAAGGTATCGGTTAGTGGCGGTTGAAGAACCCACTGGCCATGCGCAAGGCTTCCTGGAAAGCTCCCATATTCAGCGCAGGGGGTATCCCTCGGGCTGTGAGGTGAGCAACAATAGTTTCGGTTGCCAGGTTGCCGACCAGTTTGTCTTCCGCCATGGGACATCCGCCATAACCATTGATGGCTCCATCAAAGCGACGGCACCCGGACGCCAGCGCGGCTTCAATCTTTTCAACAGCTGTTGCCGGGTTTGAATGCAGGTGCGCTCCGATTTCCAGATGAGGAAACGCACGGGTGAGTTGGGTGAACAAATACGAGATCTGCTCTGGGGTGGACACCCCGATGGTATCCGACAGGGATACGATCTCGACCTCGAGCGTGTTCAGTATATCGACAAATTTGCCAACGACCTCAACCGTATACGGGTCGCCATAAGGATTGCCAAAGCCCATGCTCAAGTATGTAACCAACGTTCTCCCCGACTTAATGCACGTCTCTTGTATTTCATTCAGCGTCTCCAGCGCATCCGGTATGGACTTGCGGGTGTTGCGTTGTTGGAACGTTTCAGATATTGACAATGGAAAGCCTACATAGGTAACGGCTGGATGCTGGCAAGCTTCCTGGGCACCGCGGGTGTTGGCAACAATGGCCAGTATCTTCGTGCGGCTTGTGGCGGTGTCCAGCTGATCGAAGACAGCGGCAGTATCCTTGAGCTGAGGTATGGCCTTGGGCGAAACAAAGCTACCGGCATCGAGTGTATCGTAACCGACTTTTAGCAGCTGGTTCAGGTAACGTACCTTTTCTTCTGTTGGGATGAAGGACTCTATTCCCTGCATCGCGTCGCGTGGACATTCAATGATCTTCATGGCTAAAGGCAGCATTGCCGATAGGTAAATCTCTGAATAAAGACCGAGGCATCAAACAAGCCTGTGAGGAATCCGGGCAACAGGACGGGTGGCATTTCCTAATTGCAGGAATTTTCTTTTCCTTGAAATGGATTTATGATCGCCTTCCAGGAACACGCCTCGCTTGAGCACCTCAATACCTTCCGCATAGCGGCCAGGGCGCGGGTACTTACGCAGGTCGACAGCCTTGATGCACTGCATGAACTCACGCACCATCCCTACTTCATGGAGTCCCGGCGGCTCATCCTCGGGGGTGGCAGCAATATCCTCTTCACCAAAGACTTTGACGGGCTGGTAATCAAGGTCAACATTACGGGAAGAACGGTAATTGAGGAGTCGGACCAACATGTGTTGGTATCAGCGGGTGCCGGAGAGAACTGGCATGCATTCGTACAGCACTGCATCGACCAGGACTGGGGTGGTATTGAGAACCTGTCACTCATTCCTGGCACGACCGGAGCAGCGCCGATACAGAACATTGGCGCGTACGGTGTCGAGTTGCAAAAGGTCATCGAACATGTGGATGGTGTTGACCTCACCACCGGTGAACACCGCCGGCTCGAGCGTGAAGAATGCCAGTTCGGGTACCGCGAAAGTGTCTTTAAGCACCATCTCCGAGAAATTTTTTTTATTTCAAGTATTACTTTAAGGTTGACCAAAAAGGAACACCATTTAGACACCCGATATGGAGCCATTCAGGAGGTGCTTGAGCGAAACAAAATTACACAACCAACCATTCGTGATGTGGGTGATGCGGTGATTGCCATTCGACGCAGCAAGCTTCCTGATCCTGTCATGATTGGTAATGCGGGAAGCTTCTTCAAGAACCCATCGGTACGTATTGAAGTTGCCAATGCATTGCGCAAACAACATCCTTCGATGCCATCCTATCCTGTTGATAGTCAATATGTTAAAATACCAGCCGGATGGCTCATCGAACAATGCGGATGGAAAGGAAAAAGAATGGGAAACGTTGGCGTTCATGAACAGCAAGCATTGGTACTGGTGAACTTCGGAGGCGCTAAGGGAGAAGAAATTTTCGTGCTCGCGTCAAAAATTCAAGAGTCCGTGAACAAAACATTTGGTGTTTCTCTGACGACTGAAGTGAATATTATTTGATGAGTACTTCATCAGGTTCGCGTAACGAAAAAATCATCCGATCGACTACAAAAAATAATCGCACTTCAAAAAAAAATGTCAAAAACTTTTGCAGTTAAGTAATTTATTATACCTTCGAATACGTTTAACCATTTTCAAACCTTAAAAAATTAAACGCTATGGCAAAAAAAGCTAAGAAGGCCAAGAAGAAGGCTGCTAAGAAAAAGAAGTAATTAGGTAACCCCTAATTCCTTTTTGCGAAGGGAAGCAATCGAGGATTGCTTCCCTTTTTTATTTTCTCTTCATGAACATCCTGGTTACTTTTCTTGCAACCCTTCATGCATAAACCCTTCCTGATGTGCCTCTGCAATGGGTTTTTCATTGTCTCTCCACAAATTGTATGGCAATTCCTTTTTCGTGGCGGCCGCTTGCGCTAATTTTGTCGTCCTAATCAATTTCATCCATGGCAAAAGCAGCATCCAAACCAACCGCAAAACCAGTTAAGAAATCCGATACATCAAAGAAGGCTGTTGCCCCCAAGAAGAAGGCCGCGACGAAGCCCTATCAGGTGATCGAAGACGCTTGTGTGGCATCGCTCGCCAAGCTCCAGGAACTGGAACTTGACTACCAGCTGCAATCAGAAATTAACTGGTGCCTGGGAAGCTATCGCAACGATGGCAACCCTATTGGCCTATACCTGATGGCAGAGCGCGCGCTCGCCACATTCCGGGAGAAACTGGCCGCCAAGTCCAAAGGAGTACCGGCGTCATTGGTAAAAGACATCGAGAAGGCCCTGCTGACACGCTAGGCTAGATCATGTGCGTCACGTTGGTTAACGTGCCGTAGTACCGCGTACAGGATACACCGAACTTATTGAGGAAGTCTACACCTTCATCAGAAGGCAACCCTTTATGCTCCGCATAGGAGTTCAGGTAGATTACTTTATCAATGCCCATACTGAAGATGATTCGGGCACACGCCAGGCATGGCGAAAGCGTGACATATAGGGTTGCTCCCGATACAGAAGTCTTGTTTTTGACGGCATACAGAATCGCATTTTGCTCGGCATGGATGGCCAGCGAGCAGCCATTCTTTGAATCACGGGGGCAGCCCATTTCCGGCCACTCCTCATCACAATTGTGTGTACCGCTGGGTGGACCATTATACCCGATCGAGATGATCCGCGTATCCTTGGTAAGCACCGCTCCTACATGGCGCTTGATGCAATGCGAACGCTTGGCCAGGTTCACAGCCAGTTCCATGTAGATATCATCAAATGCCGGTCTAT
Source organism: uncultured Ohtaekwangia sp. (assembly GCA_964392375.1). GTDB lineage: Bacteria > Bacteroidota > Bacteroidia > Cytophagales > Cyclobacteriaceae > ELB16-189. The sequence continues at coordinate 14,195 of CAYMPU010000015.1, forward strand.
CCATAGCGCAAAATAAAGAATGGCACCAAAATTCTTACTTTTGGACCGAAAGTTTGCCCATGAGAACTGTCCTCCTTCTGTACCTTGTTGCCTCTACCCTGCCCGCGCTGGCCCAGGATGCAGTCAAGCCAAGGCCCAGCCCGCTGGCGATCGTTTCGTCTCGGTATAAGGACACGTACGTCAAACTCACCTACAGTCAGCCGCACAAGAACGGACGTGCCATCTTTGGCAGCCTGGTGCCTTACGGCCAGGTATGGCGTACCGGTGCCAATGAAGCGACGGAAATAACCATTACCCGCGACATTAAGATCAATGGTGCCGATCTTAAGGCCGGATCCTACAGCTTGTTTACCATCCCAGGCAAAGACACCTGGACGGTAATCCTTAACGCAGACCTTGGACTCTGGGGCGCCTATAACTACAATGCAAAGCTTGATGTGCTACGCTTTGAAGTGCCCGTTACTCCGGTCACTGAGTTTGTCTATGAAGCCTTCACCATCCTGATTGACCCCCGGAATGCCAAGGCCGACCTTGTGCTCGCCTGGGACAAAACCAAAATCATCATCCCACTCCAGTTTCAAGACCCTACGCCATGAGACTTGCCGTAATACTCCTCCTTGTTGGACTGTCTGCACCTGCCCTCAGCCAGGATCTGGCAGAGCTTGACCGCAGGAAAGGCTTTAAAGACATCAAGCTCGGCTCCCGCATAGACAGTCTGAAGGGTGCTGCGTTCAAAAAAGATGTACTGGAAAAGAACGAGTTCCCGGTAAAGCTCTTCGAGGTTGACAACGACGCTTACAAGACAATCGGAGAAGTAAAGGTCAAGAAGGTCGAAGTGAAAGCGTACAAGGATGAGATCTATGAAATCGTGGTAATCACTCACAAAGACACTCGCCTGATGAAGGGTATGCAGAAGTCATTTGGAAAGCCTCTGTATATATTGCCCACAGACACCTATAACTGGAAGACGGATAGTCTCAGCCTGACCTTTAAGGATCATTCACGCAATGAACTGCGCCTTACCTACCGTTACTATCCGATACTGAAGAAAATGCAGCTTGACAAAGGCAAGAAGATCGACGCAATCGCCGAGGACTTCTAAACGATCACTTCTTGTAGCTAATCCGGTAAATCACCCCGGCACGATCGTCGCTGACCAGCATTGATCCATCCTCAAGCATTAGCACGTCCACAGGACGGCCCCAGGCCTTTTGGGTGCTCTCATCAAGCCAACCCGTCGCGAAGGGCTCATAGCCTACGACCTTGCTGTCCTTGACCGTTGCGACATTCAACTTGAAACCTACCTTTCGGCTGCGGTCCCACGAACCATGCTCGGCAACGAAGATGTTGCCTTTGTACGCTTCGGGGAACATGGAGCCCGTATTGAATTTCAAGCCAAGAGGAGCGACATGCGCGCCAAGGTTTCTCGCAGGGGCGGTGAATTCGCTGCAAGCCCTCTTCTTCCCGAACTCGGGATCCGGAAGGGTTCCCGCATGGCAATATGGATACCCAAAGTGCATGCCTGCCTTTGGGGCTGTATTCAATTCACAAGATGGCTGATCGTCTCCCATGCTGTCGCGATTGTTGTCTGTAAACCAAATCTCCTTGGTCTCAGGATGCCAGGTGAAGCCAACCGTATTACGGATGCCGCTGGCGAACACCTCCATGCCGCTTCCATTGGGATTCATCCGTGTGATACTCGCGTAGATGGATTCCTTGGGTTCGCAGATATTGCAGGGAGCACCTACCGGAACATATAGTTTACCGTCGGGACCAAAGGCTATATACTTCCAGCCGTGGTGGTCATCGGTTGGAAACTTATCGTATACCATCGTTGGCTTACCAGGATTGGCGAGCTTTGATTCAATCCCATCCCACTTCCATACTTTGCTGTTCTCGGCAACATAAAGTGCTCCGTCTTTGAAGGCCACACCATTGGGCATATCCAATCCGCTGGCGAGCACCCATTTCTTGTCGGCAACTTTATCGCCGTCGGTATCACGGAGTGCGTATACTTTGTCCTCACCCTTATTCCCGACGAACACCGTGCCCCCCGGGCTGATGGCCATTGACCGAGCATCTTCAACTTCGCCATAGACGGCTATGGAAAAACCCGTTGGCATCTTTATCGAGCTGAGCGGAAGTTGGGCGCTTGCTTCCGTAACGGCTGCCGAAGAGCCATCGGCCTCCGTTGCAACCTGTTCCTTGGGGGCCTGGTTACAGCAGATCAGCGCCAACAATAAAAGGGGTACGATTTTAGCTCTGTTCATACGAGTTTTTCTTTATGGAAATTGATTGGCAAGATAGTGCTTCCTCATGTCACCGGTCAGGGAAAGTCCTCATTTGGGCAAGGAAATAGTATCTTTGTGACATTTTTTTAGAGAGCGCACAAAATATTCATGATTTCTATCTCCAACATATCCTATTACATCGGCGGCAGGGCACTTTATCTGGAAGCCTCCATGTTCATCAAGCCCGACGATAAGATCGGACTTATCGGTCTCAATGGCCGGGGGAAATCTACCTTGCTGAAGCTGATCAACGGAGAGATGAAGGTAGACGAAGGCAGTATCAGCAAGGCCAAAGACTGCACGATTGGCTTTCTGAACCAGGACCTCCTCTCCTTTCAAAGTGAAGATGCCATCCTTACGGTGGCCATGATGGCTTTTAAGGATGCTGTTGATACCCAGCGACAAATTGAAAAGACCCTGCACCAATTGGAGACGGAGTATTCCGATGACCTTGTCGACAAGCTCACCCGCCTGCAGGAGAAGTTCGAACAACTCGACGGCTATACGATGCAGTCCAAGGCCGAAGAGGTACTCGAGGGGATCGGTTTTTCTACCGCAGACCTCCATCGCCCTTTAAAGGAGTTCTCCGGTGGCTGGCGTATGCGTGTTATGTTGGCTAAGCTGCTTCTGGAGAAGCCATCGCTGCTCATGCTCGATGAGCCCACCAACCACCTGGACCTTCCTTCCATCGAATGGGTTGAGAACTACTTGCGCAACTACGAAGGGGCTGTCATCATTGTGTCGCACGACCGTAAATTCATCGATAACGTGGCTACCAAAACGGTGGATGTCACCCAACAGCAGCTGATCACCTATGAAGGAAACTACAGCTTCTACCTGAAGGAAAAAGAGCTGCGCGAAACTATCCAGCAAAATGCCTTCGACAACCAGCAAGCCAAAATCCGGCAGGCGGAACGCTTTATTGAACGATTCAAGGCCAAGGCTAGCAAGGCACGGCAGGTGAAATCAAAGGAGAAGGCCATCGACCGTATGGACATGATCGAAGAAGTGGTTACGGATACGGCAGCCGTAAACTTCAAGTTCAAATTCAAGCAGCCTTCCGGTCGCCATGTGGTGACCTTAAAGGATGTTTCCAAGTCTTATGGCTCCCTCAACATCCTCGACAAGGCCAACGCGGTGATCGAGCGAGGCGATAAGATTGCGTTGATTGGCGCCAACGGTAAAGGCAAGTCGACCTTGCTGCGCATCCTTTCGGGTTCGGAACCTGTAGACGGAGAGCGTACCATAGGCTACAACGTGATCCAGGGCTTCTATGCCCAGCATCAGCTCGAGGCATTGAATATCGAGAACGAAATTCTCGATGAACTCAAGCAGGCTGGCAGTGGAAAACTCGAACAAGAACTCCGGGGCATTCTGGGATGCTTTCTGTTTTCCGACGAAGACCAGTTCAAGAAGATCAAGGTGTTGTCCGGTGGTGAGAAATCACGTGTGGCCCTTGCAAAGACCCTCATCTCTGAGGCCAACTTTCTTCTCCTCGATGAGCCTACCAACCACCTGGACTTTATTTCAGAGAATATCCTCATACAGGCATTGGAGCAATATCAAGGTAGTTTCGTAGTCGTTTCACACAACCGCTATTTCATCAGTCAGATCGCCAACAAGATCTGGTACATCGATAATCATCAAATCAAGGAATATCCAGGCACGTACGACGAGTATGAGTACTGGAGTCACCACAACCCTCAGCACCTGCCCCCTCCCGTGAAGCCTAAGGTAGAAAAGGAAAAACCCACGAAGGAGAAGCAGTCATCAAACGAAAACGGTGCAGTCGCCGCATCCCTTAAGAAACTGTCAAGGGAATTAAAGGAGGCCGAAGATAGGATCCAAGCGCTCGAATCCGATAAGGCCGCCGTTGAAACCGAATTGGGAAAATCAGAGACGTATTCCTCTCCAAAGTTATTGGCTGAATATCAGGAGAAATTGACTGTGATTACGCGTGAAATCGAAGAATTGAACAGCCGTTGGGAAAAGCTCGTAAATGAAATTGACGCTGCCGAGCAAGCTAAAGACTGATCAACTCGAGCAGGGTACTTAGAAACAACAGACCCGCGATAAAAAGAATGGAATCAATCACCTGGGCGACACGCCGTTTAGTCTGCGTTGTTTGGACCTGCATAAGAAAGACCACGTTTCCCGTTAATCTAGGCAAAGGCTATCGTGTAACCGGTTGGGTCAGCATTAGCTTTCTCTTCCTTCTTGCGACCAACAGCGCCATCGGTCAAAAGACGCTGCTGATGGAAGATAAGATCTATGAACCGCAGATCCGTACGGTGATGTGCTACTCCCTCACTCCCGGTGCTCCACTCCCTTCCACAGCGGTGAAGATTGATGCACAAAACCTCATTCTGGAGTTCGACGACTTGCAGGAAGACCGAAACAACTACTACGCCCGAATCATTCACTGCAACTATGACTGGAGCAAGTCGCTCATGCGCGATCTGGACATTCTGCGGGACTATAATGAGTTTCCCATCAACGACTTTGGCTTTTCCATCAACACCCATATCCCGTATGTCCACTATCGCTTTCTCGTTCCCCAGGTCAAGATGCCGGGCAACTACCTGTTGATTGTTTACCGGGACGGAAACAAGAATGATATAGTTCTTAGCCGGAGGTTCATGGTCTATCAGAACCTGATCATCCTCGCCCAGGATGACAACCTGATAGGACTGGGCAACCTGAAAAGCACCAACCAGGCGCTGAATTTCAAGCTCAGTTATGCCCGTATGGAAGTCATCAATCCCACCACGCAGATTCACGTAACCCTGCGCCAGAATCATCGGTGGGACAATGCCCGGTTCAATCTGCAGCCCAGTTTTATCCGGGAAGACATCAAGCAACTGGAGTACCGTTTTTTTGACATGAACAACACGTTCTCGGCGGGCAATGAGTTTCGGTTTGTGGACTTTCGGTCGATGAACTCACCCGGATACAACACGAAGCGCATTGACCGCGCCCAACGACCCTTTGAGCTTTACGTAACCGACGATACGCCCCGCGGCAGCCAGGCGTATACGCAGTTCCCGGACAAGAATGGGGCCTATGTCATTGAAAATTTGGATACCCGTCAAGAGCCATGGATCAGCAACCAGTACCTCTATGTGAATTTCATGTTGCGATCACCCGAGCTGGAAAACGATGTCTATGTTATCGGAGGTTTTAACACATGGGAACGGACAGAAGAAAACAGGATGATCTATAATAACGGCTCCTATGCGTGCAGGCTTTTGCTCAAGCAAGGGTTCTATGATTACCAGTACTGGTTGACACCTTCGGCGAACACGAACAGCAACGCGATTGAGGGCAACTACTTCCAGACGGAAAATCTTTATGAAGTGCTCGTATACCACAGGCCCTACCAACCCAATGCCGACATCCTCGTCGGTTACTTCTTGATACCGGTAAATCCTCGTTAAATGATTTCGCCTCAGGCGTAGACCAACTCCATGTCCGCGTTCTTGCGGATGGAATCATTGTGCGCCATGTCGAGCATACCGAAGCCCTTGTGTGAGAAATGGCCCAGGCCATGCTCATACACAAACTGCTGCACCGTGGGTGGGGCAAAGAGTGTAAATGGGAATGTATATCCCCTCACCTCGTACTTGATATCCGAATCGTACAACGGGTAGATTCGCGCGAACTTCTTGCCTGAGCTTTGTATCCTGTTGAGGTAGTCTTTGTCAGGCACCAACTGGAACTTGTAGAAATCAGCCAACTGCTCTGTAGTGAACTTACCTGAGCTCTGCATCTGGGCTATGGTGGTCTCGTACAGCAGATCGCTGAACTCATCGGTCTCTGGATTGATGAATCGCTTGGCTGACTCATCATTGAAAGCCGCCGGAAGACAAACGATGGGTGAAATACAAAGGAATTTGACGCTGTCCGACACCGACACAGGCTCCTCATGCTCGACCACTTCGGGAGTAAGTTGAAGCATCCCGATCATGATCTCCTTGTGCTCAAAGAGGACCTTCAGGAAGTAATCCAGAAAGGACTTATCGGCTGTAGAGAATACCAGTGTGACGCGCGAAGAATAGAAGTGGAGCCCTTTACGACTGATTTTGGTCTGACCTTTAAGCCCGGAGAAGTTGTAGTGCGTGAACGTCTGGAACCGTGGGTCCTTGCCAGCCACGACCATACCCTTGACCGTTTGGGCCAGCAGAAACTGATGATGGAACGGAACAAAGCCGCCCTTATTCCTCAATGAAAAAACGATCCTTACTCTCACGTGTACTTAGGTCTTGGGGAACAAAAAATCAACCAACAACCGCAAAAAATACGTGCCTGCGGATAGCTAAAGTACTAAAAATCAGATAGTGGGGCGCTTAGCCCTAAAGGAATATTTCCAATAGCAGTTAATCTATTGAAAATGAGTGATTTAAAAAACGAATGCTGACGTTATACATTAAAGCGAAAATGCATAACGTCGCCATCCTCAACCACATAATCCTTCCCTTCGACAGCCAGCTTTCCTGCTTCACGGATGGCCGCCTCACTCTTGTACTTCTGGTAGTCAGGTATCTTAATGACTTCGGCACGGATGAAGCCCTTTTCGAAGTCGCTATGAATCACGCCAGCCGCCTGAGGCGCCTTCCATCCCCGGTGAATGGTCCAAGCCCTAACCTCCTTTTCACCAGCGGTAAAATAGGTGATCAGGTCCAGCAAATGATAGGCTGCATGGATGAGCTTATTCAGTCCCGATTCTTTAAGCCCGTACTCAGACAGGAACGCCTCCCGGTCAGCCATGCTCTCCAGTTCGGCGATCTGGGCCTCAATGGCTGCACAAACGACCACCACCTCAGCCCCTTCGTCCTTTACCAGGTTTCGAATGGCTTCGACATACTTGTTGCCTGTGTGTATTGCTGCCTCGTCAACGTTGGTAACATAGATCACCGGCTTATCGGTCAGCAGCTGGAGGTCCTCGATGGCCTTGCGGTCTTCGACATCGGTCTTTACGGAACGGGCGTTCTTTCCGGCCTGCAGGGCGGCGGCGAACAGTTGGAGGATCGCCAGTTCCTTTTTGGCTTTGGCATCACCACTCTTGGCGGTGCGCTCAACCTTGGCGATCTTCTTCTCGATGGAGTCCAGGTCTCTGAGTTGAAGTTCGGTATCGATAATCTCCTTGTCGGCTACGGGGTTAATCCGTCCGTCAACGTGGATAATATTGTCATTTTCAAAGCACCGGATTACGTGGGCGATGGCATCCACTTCCCGTATATTGGCCAGGAACTGGTTGCCCAGCCCTTCACCTTTCGAGGCACCTTTGACAAGGCCAGCAATGTCAACGAATTCAAAGGAAGTAGGCAATATCCGCTGTGGTTTGACAAGGGCGGAAAGCACATTCAGTCGTTCGTCCGGTACCGAAATCACCCCTACATTGGGCTCAATGGTACAAAACGGAAAGTTGGCCGCTTCGGCCTTGTTGTTGGATAGCGCATTGAAAAGGGTTGATTTCCCTACGTTTGGCAACCCGACGATACCACATTTTAATCCCATAACCTGATCGATCTACAGTACACACTGCAGGCACCCTGCCTGCAAAAAGTCCGCAAATATAAGCGAAGCCTGCGTCTCTGTAGTAGAAATAAGCAAGACGGGCCAGGAAGGCCCGAAAAGTGAAAACCCTGCCGCGATCCCATAAGGGTGCGACAGGGCTTTCGGTTTAGGTCTAGGTTAAGTAAAGATAATTAATCCCACTTCAATTCGCTATCCACCTGGGCAGATTTTGCTTCAATGGTCTCCTCCCGCTCCTCGCGCACATGGTCAAACTGCGAAAAATCGACGCCCGGCATCAATTCGTTCTTAACGTGATTCACGGTATTATTAAGGGCGTCCATGAACTTGTTAAAGTCCTCCTTGTAAAGGAATATCTTATGCTTCTCATAGGTGAATCCTTCATCGTCCTTGTTATAACGCTTTTTACTCTCTGTGATGGTGAGGTAATAGTCGTTGGACCGTGTGGACTTTACATCGAAGAAATACGTGCGCTTGCCGGCTTTGACTTTCTCCGAGTAAATCTCATCTCTGCCATTCTTGTTCTCTTCCACAAATCGAAGGTTTAGGTTACTTTTAGGTTTTAGGGCTGACCAAGATAACAGTTTCGAAAAAAATACCAAACATAGGGTGGGTATTTCCAAACCCCGGAATTGCATCCAAAACCCGAAAAAGCCCTTAAACAGCAAGAAACGTCATTATTTGGACTAATTGTGAGAACACCCTTGACCGAAATACAGCAAACCGGAAGCCTTGAACTACTAGCCAAACAGCTTGTGGAAGGGTTCATCACCGGGCTGCATAAGTCGCCATATCATGGGTTCTCCGTCGAGTTTGCCGAACACCGATTGTACAACGTTGGCCAAAGTACAAGGCACATTGATTGGAAGGTTTTTGCACGTACCGACCGGTTGTACACTAAGCAATATGAGGAAGAAACAAACCTGCGCTGCCAGGTCGTGATCGATTGTTCTTCCTCCATGCGCTATCCTGCCGATACACAGGCCAAACTGAAGTTTAGCGTGTATTGCGCTTCTGCCCTCTCCTACTTGTTGCACAAACAGCGGGATGCAGTCGGCGTATGCCTTTTCGCCGATCGTATCGATGAACTGACACCCATAAAATCAACAGCCTCGCACCTCGACAAGATATTCCGGTTGTTGGACAAGGTCCTAAAAGTATCCAACATCCCGGGAAAGAATACGCGTGTGGCGGACGTGCTCCACGAAATCGCAGAGAAGACCCACAAACGGTCGCTGGTCATCATTTTCAGTGACATGTTTGACGGCGCCGGGGAAAGCCAGGAGGAGATTTTCAAATCGCTACAGCACCTGAAGCACAACAAGCATGAAGTTTTGCTCTTCCACGTGAGCGACCATGAGACTGAACTGGCCTTCAATTTCGAAGACCGTCCCTATGAGTTTGTGGATCTGGAGAGCGGGGATAAATTGAAGCTCAACCCCATGGAAATCAAGACCCAGTACACAGCGGCCCTATCCGATTTCCACAAAAACCTCAAACTCCGTTGCAACCAACTTCGCATTGACTTTGTGTCGGCAAATGCGCGGAGTAATTACTTTATGGTACTGCAGCAGTACCTGATCAAGCGCTCGAAGATGCGGTGACCACAAGCGGTCAGATTGCCCTTACCATTTCCATGATTCTTTGCCAGGTCATGCCGCGCAATCCAATGATCAAAAGCATAATGAGGCCCTGAATCGGGTAAAAATACAGGATCAGCAAAACAAAGTGTGCCATAAGCGGGGCAACGATGGAGAGTTCCTTGCTTCTATAGATCGACCAAATCAACCCCTGCCATCCCATCGCACCTAGGAAAAATATTCCTGCTACACCCTGGGTGGAATGATTCAGATGCGCTGCAACAAATAGCGTCGTAATCATCAGGACTATAAATTTTGTTTTCAATTGATCTGACAATCTTCTCTGATAGAATCCAAGCAAGAAGACTTCTTGGGAAAGTACAGGAACCAATAGACCCGTCCAATGGAGGTCATTGGACAATGGACTGTTTAACGATCCGAAGAAAGTCAAAAATAATGGAACGGCACCCCCAACCAGGAGCAATACCAATGCGTCATCGATGGTTGTGGTCAGGGAGCCGCGAGAGAGCTTGAACCCCCATTCCCAAAATCCCCTTTTTCGGAAAAGCCTATCCGCAAACCATGCTATCGCAATAATGAACAAAATCCGCACGACCGAAAGACCCAACTCAAACTTTTCAGGAACTGGACTAAGAAGTTTTGTGCCAAACCTATAAGCCATGGAGGCTCCAAGAAAAATAGTCAGAGGCTCAAGGATTGCCAGAAAGGCCAAAGAGACTTTTCTCACCAATAGACTGGTTTGAAAACCAGGACGTGTTAATCATCCATTAGTTACCATCCAGAAAGGAAAAATTTCTGACTCGTTACGCAGAATCGTCAAGATTACCACTATGGCGTGGGGACCTGCTCATTATGTAGATACGCCTTCCTCGCCGCCAAAACCTCTTTAGACTCCACATGATCCGGGTCGGGAACACAACAATCTACCGGACAAACGGCGGCGCACTGCGGCTCTTCGTGGAAGCCCGTACACTCGGTACATTTCCCAGAAACAATGAAGTAGAACTCATCTGAAACGGGCGATTGGTGTTGCTTGGCGTCAACCGTGGAGCCATCGTCTAGTTTGGCGACAGTCAATTTGGTGCCACCGGCCCACGTCCACTCCCGACCCCCTTCATAGATGGCTGTATTCGGGCATTCTGGTTCGCAGGCCCCGCAATTAATACACTCGTCCGTAATTTTGATCGCCATTTCCTTGTTTCGGCTAATTTTGGGCAAAAATACGCCCTTTCGTACGGATACAAAACAACGAATGCGGCCAAAAGTTTCCCTATGAATCTTACCGACCGCATTCAAGCATTCATTTCCCTCGGCCAGGCATTGCAGGCACTATCCAGGCCTGAATTTGAAGCACTGGCCAAGAAAGCCCACCAGGAGAACGGATGGTTCACCGAGGCCAGCGTGGCCCTCGCTTTCAAGGGTCTGCATGTTATGCTCGATGCAAGCCGTCTGACAACATGGGCTTTATCCTACCCCACCGAACCAGCAATGGCACGAACCGTTGGTGTGGCAATGGCGGGTAACATTCCTTTGGTTGGATTTCATGATTTTATGTCGGTTCTAATCGCGGGGCACCGGTTGGTTTACAAGCCAAGCTCGAAGGATACTATCCTGCTCGATGCCCTCATCAAGAAGCTTATGGCCATCGAGCCACGATTTGCCAACAGCATCCGTGCGAGTGAACGCCTCAACGATGTGGAGGCCATCATTGCCAGCGGCAGCGACAACACCTCGCGCTATTTTGAATACTACTTTCGGAATATCCCCCACATCATCCGCCGCAACCGGGTATCATGCGCCATCACTGAGGGCGATGAACCAGCGGAAGAGATTGGCCTGCTGGGCCATGACATTTTCAGTTACTATGGACTTGGCTGCAGAAACGTGTCCAGCATTTTCTTTCCCCGCGAAATGGATCTAAAGAATTTTCTCCTGCAACTTGAAGGATTCAAGTGGGTGATGGAAAACCACAAATATGTAAACAATTACACGTATCAGAATTCGCTGGCCATGCTGAACCAGGAGAAGTACTTTGACAATGGGTTTCTGTTGCTGAAAGAAAGTGACAATCTGGTTTCGCCGGTGTCCGTCCTTCATTATGTATTTTATGATAACCTCGAGGCGCTCAAGCAGCGTGTGGCTGACTTAGCGGATAAAACACAGGTCATGGTATCTGCCAAAGGCTGGTTCCCGGGGAGTGTGCCCTTCGGAACCGCGCAGTTTCCCGAAGTCAGCGACTATGCCGACCGTGTTGACACCATGAAGTTTCTACATTCCCTGTAGCGCTCAGAACTTGCGCTTGAGGATTTCACTCAGCACAAAAGCCTTACGGAACCCTTGGGGATTGCGCAACTCCTGAAGGAATTCACGTGCTTCATTCTTCTGGACTTCCTTTTCATAGCCCTTGAACTGCTTGAACCGGACGATGGTGTCCTCCAGTTTTATGGTTTCCTCCAGTGAAGGGCGCTCAAAGGCCTGCGACTTGGCCTCCTCGTATACCTGATATATCCTGTCTTCCTTCTGATAGTCTCTTTTGACCTCCTCCTGCCTCTCTTCACCCAGGTTGTCATCGTAATCAACGACTTCCGGATCAGGTTCCAGTCTGCGTTCCATACGCGGCGCTGGCGCTGGAATCTTTGACCCTTCAATCTCCCGCAGTAATTCTTCAAAGGACTTGGGAATAGGAGCCTCTTCAGTTGGCTGCTCGTCAGACCGGGAAGGTTGACGCTCCGGTGGCTTCTCTGCCTTCTTCCTGCGGGAGAAGAGGTAGATCAAACCGATCACGATCCACAATA
>CAYMPU010000016.1:0-13438 GCA_964392375.1 uncultured Ohtaekwangia sp.
CGACGATTGCGATTTACTCCCTATGTATTTGCGGGCCTTGCCTTGTTTAACATGTCGGGTGTGAAAGATAAGGCAGAGCAGTACAGCACAATTCAGTTGGCGGTTCCGTTTGGCGGCGGGATGAAGTACGTGATCAATCCCAAGTACTATATCTCGCTGGAATTTGGCATCCGGAAGACGTTTTTCGATTATCTGGATAACATCTCGGACGGGGATAAAGCGTACAAGAACTACCAGTACGGAAATGCCAACGATTACGACAACTACTTTTTTCTTGGCGTAACGCTTACACGTACGTTTTATGACATCCCCTGCCCCACAAATCCCTACAAGTAGGGGACTTTTCGAGGCTCCGTAGGAAGGAGTTTTAGCATCCGGATAAACCTGCCATAGTCGGCATTCAAATAGTGTGTAAATGTCGAAAATAGGCTACTTTTGCGGTCCTGTGGCCAGTTTTAAAGACCAAATAGACTTCACAAACCTACCCAACCATATCGCGGTGATCATGGATGGCAATGGTCGCTGGGCAAAAAAGAAGGGAGCCGCAAGGATTTTTGGTCACCGAAATGCCATTCAGGCGGTTACGGACGTTACAGAGGCATGCGGAGAGCTGGGGATCAAACATCTGACATTGTATGCCTTCAGCACAGAAAACTGGGGTCGGCCGAAGGATGAGGTTGATGGACTAATGGAGTTGCTCGTCAATACACTGAAAATGGAGATTGGTAATCTCATGGAGAATCAGGTACGCCTCACGACCATTGGGGACATTTCTCTCTTGCCCTCTTCATGCCAGCGCAATCTTGCTGAAGCCATTGAAGCGACTAGTCACAATACAGGGTTGCATGTTATGCTCGCTTTGAATTACAGTGGCCGATGGGAAATTACACAGGCAGCACGCATGTTGGCGAAAGAAGTGAAAGAGGGTAAGATCAGACCGGAAGACATTGATGAGCATCATATCAGCAACCACCTTGAAACGGCAGGAATCCCAGATCCGGAATTGCTGATTCGCACCAGTGGCGAATTGCGTATCAGCAATTTCCTACTTTGGCAAATCGCGTACACAGAACTTTACATCACAAAGACGCTGTGGCCTGATTTTCGGAAAGAAGACCTCTATGAGGCTATCTACTCGTACCAGCATCGCGAGCGGAGATTTGGTAAGCTATTGGAACCGAACGCGCAGGCATGATCAGGAGTATTGTTGTTTTTGCGTTGTTGCTGCTATGCACGGTTTCTTCCTTTGGCCAGTACCGCCGAAACCGCAATCAACCCGTTCAGGAAGCGCCCGCAACAGAATCTGCTGTTAACTATAGCACGCCCAACGAGTACTACATTGCCGGTATCGAGATCACTGGATTGAATATCCTGGACAAGAATGCCATGAGTTCACTCACCGGCCTCAAGATTGGCGATAAGATTAAGATTCCCGGAGACAACATTGCCACAGCCATCCGCAAATTGTGGAAGCACGGATTGGTTGGCGACGTAACCATCCGCGCAGACCGGATTGAAGGCCAAAATGCATACCTCATCATCGAACTGGCAGAACGCCCCCGACTAACGGATTTTTACTTTACTGGCATTCCAAAGGGCAAGCAGACATCACTCAAGGAAGACCTGAAACTCATCAAGGGAAAAATTGTGAATGATGCTGTCGTTCGTAATGCCGAACTTTCGGTGAAAAAATACTTTGCCAAGAAAGGCTTCCTGAATGCCGAAGTAAAAGTGACACAGGAACTGGATACCCTAAACCGCGGCGGCGTGCGACTGCGCATCGCTGTGGATATGAAGGGTAAAGTGAGAATTAACGAAATCAAGTTTGAGGGCAATCCGGAAGTTTCCGGTTCCGTGCTCAAGAAGAAGATGAAGAAGACACATGAGTACGCGCGAATAACCCTGCATCGGGATATTCTTGGTGCCATCTTTAGGACGCGCCCCAGGGAATACAAAGCAGCGCTCGACTCAAGCCATAAAATCACAGGGCGTCAGACCAAGGAGTATATCAACAAGCACGTCAAGCTCAATGTGTTCAACAGCTCGAAGTTCATCCAATCGGACTACGAGGATGACAAGGATAAAATCATTGAGTTCTATAACACGCAGGGTTACCGCGACGCAGAAATTCTTTCCGACAGCATTATCCGTCACAGTGCCAACACCATTGACGTCAAGTTTAATGTCTATGAAGGAAGGAAGTACTATTTCAGAAACATCATCTGGACGGGCAACTATCTGCATACTTCCGCAACCCTTGACAAGATTTTGGATATCAAGAAAGGCGATGTCTACAACAAGGACCTGATTGACAAAAAGACCTCGTTTAACCCCAAAGGCACCGATATCAGCGGTTTGTACATGGATGACGGGTATTTATTCTTCCGCGTGAATGCGGTGGAAGTGGCTATTGTGGGAGACTCTATCGACCTGGAGATGCGCGTCTTTGAAGGAGACCAGGCAACACTTGACCAGATAACCTTCAGCGGCAACGAGCGCACGAGCGATCATGTCATACGTCGTGAATTGTCGACTGTGCCAGGACAAAAATTCAGGCGTTCAGATATCATCCGCACGCAGCAGATGCTTTCGTCTATGGGTTACTTCAACCCGCAAAAAATTGAGCCCGATGTTCGGCCGAACCCCGCAAACAGTACGGTCGATATTGAATGGAAACTGGAGGAACAATCCAATGACCAGATTCAGCTCTCGGGCGGATGGGGCGGTTACTATGGCTTTGTAGGAACCGTAGGACTGACGTTCAACAATTTCTCGATGCGCAACGTACCTCACTTCGACAAGTGGCGTCCACTGCCGATTGGGGATGGTCAGCGACTATCACTGCAGGTGCAAGCCAACGGCAGAGCCTTCCAGAGTTACAGTATTTCATTTACGGAACCCTGGTTGGGTGGCCGCAAGCCCAATTCGTTTACGGTTAGTCTGGCTCACTCACTCTCCAGTCCCTCGGCAAACTATTCAACAGGGTCACAGGAAGTTTCTTTGAATACCAGTAGCGTGACACTTTCGCTGGGTCGCCGGCTCGAATGGCCCGACAACTACTTTACGTTGACCAATTCGCTCACGCTGCAAGTGTATGATTACAAGAACTACCTCAGTGGAACGGCGTCATTGCCCCCTATCGGGCAGACGAACAGTATTATTTTCAACACAACGCTTTCGCGAAACAGCATCGACAACCCGATGTTCCCGACCAGCGGATCCTCTCTTTCGATCGGCCTGTCTCTCACACCGCCCTATTCCATGTTCCGCTCAGATGAGTATTATGATGACATCAACAACCGCTACAAATGGCTTGAGCTGGTGAAATGGATGGTAGACACGAAGTTCTATTTGAAACTGCTCGGCAGCAGCAAGCCAACAGGCCGAAGCCTCGTGCTCGAAGCTCGCGCTCACCTTGGCTTCCTGGGAACCTACGACAAGTCCCTGACTCCAGGTCCCTTTGAGCGATTCTATATGGGCGGCGCTGGTCTTGCCGGTGGATTCAACTCGTTTGTACTTGGGCAGGAAATTGTAGGTCTGCGTGGATATATTGACAATGCGGTGACGCCGCCACTGTATTATCTGCGGACAACCGGCAATGTTGTCAACGAGATTGAGGGCGGCATTGTGTACGACAAGTTTGTCATGGAATTGCGGTATCCCATCAGTACCAGCCAGAGTGCAACCATTTACACCTTTGTTTTCGGGGAGGCAGGTAACAACTGGAATAATTTTTACGACTTCAATCCGTTTAAATCGTATCGTTCTGCTGGATTTGGAGCCCGGATTTTCATGCCCGCCTTCGGTTTGATCGGACTTAACTGGGCCTACGGTTTTGATAGGCTTCCGGGCGCCCCAGACATCAGCGGATCGCAGTTCCACTTCACCATTGGCCAACAAATCCGCTAAAAATGAAGCATACGATCATTCTTTTGGGGTTTTTTTTCTTCGGCCTGAATTTTGCCGAAGGTCAGAAGTTCGGATACATCGACGCCAATTTCATTCTGAGCAAGATGCCAGAATACCTCAAGGCGCAGAGTGAAATCGAACAGCTTTCCACGGGCTGGCAGAAGGAGATTGAAGACCTTCAGCGTGGTGTGGAGATGGCCTATGTTTCTTTGAAAGCGGAGGAAGTGTTGCTAACGGAAGAGATGAAAGCAGAAAGGATGGCGATGATCAATAAGAAGGAGGGCGAGCTAAAGGAGTACCAACGGAAGGTATTTGGATTTGGAGGACTATTTTTTTTGAAAAAACAGGAATTGATTAAACCTTTGCAGGATAAAGTTTGGGAGGCCGTCGAAAAAGTGGCTAAGCAGAACCGATTGGCAATCATTTTTGACAAATCCGGAGAGTTGGTGATGATTTATACCGATCCCCGGCATGATTATACAGACTTTGTACTTGAAGAACTTGGATTAGGAGACCCGAATGATAAAATCAAATAACAAAAACCAGAACATGAGAACGCTATTTATTGTCATGCTGACGCTCGCTTCGATCGGTGCCATGGCCCAGTCGACACACGTCAACCAAAAGATCGGCTTTGCAGACCCTGCCTATATTTTTAGCCAGATGCCGCAATACAAGCAGATCGAAAACGAAATGAAGACGCACGGCGATCAGTTGCAGGCGCAAGCAAAGGCGAAGTACTCAGAGTATGAGACGAAGCTTAAGGCGTATCAGGCCGGTGCTGCGACCATGCTCGACGCGGTACGTCGTGACAAAGAGAATGAGTTGACACAGCTGCAGGAGAACATCCAGAAATTCCAACAGGATGCTCAAGCTTCGCTTCAGAAAAAGGAAGCTGACTTGATGGGCCCTATCAATAGCAAAATTGGCAATGCGATTGAAGAAGTAGCCAAGGAGAATGGTTACACATTCATCTTGAATCCCCAAATTCAGGGAAGCATTGATATTCTTCTCTTTGGTGACGAAAAGTTTGATATTTCTTCACTCGTACTGAAAAAGCTTGGCGTGACAGCCGCTGTACCCGCCAAATAAAGCACCATACGTTCTTACGAAAAGCCCTGACCTAAATCGTCAGGGTTTTTTGTTTCAGCAGCCTCCTGTTCTTTCACAATGTTACTCGCCTGAAAGGGTGAAGCCGCCTGGTGTATCCTGATCGCCTTCCGTGAAAGCCATAAGCCAACACCAAGGGATGCGATGGCGCCAAGCCAGATGCCCGGGACAAACGAAATAAACCAGAAATAGTCATACGCTCCGTGGAAGGCAGTGGCAGCCAGTAGCCCTACAACGGCGAGGACCCCCCGGTTGTGTTCGAATTTAGCTTTGCCCAGATAATAGCCCATGATCACGGCAAATGTGGCGTGGGCTGGCACGGCTGTAAACATGCGCATAATCGCCACAGAAACTCCTCCTTGACTTACGTAAAGTATGTTTTCGAGTGTAGCAAATCCCATACTGACCATGACGGAGTAAACAATGCCATCAAACGGTTCATTGAAATCAGGATGGTTGTAAAGTAGTCCGCGCACAAAAAGGAATTTACTAAACTCCTCCACCAACGCAACAAGAATGAACGCATGAACGGCCTGCTGGGAAAAATCCTGTTCATCGGAAGGCACAAAGCCATCCAAAGGGAAACTGATCATGAATGTGACGAGCACAGCGAGCATGCCAAAGACGAAACTTCGGATGAGTAAGCCCACGGGCTCACGCTCATGTTTGTCTTTCAGGTATATGTAAAGAATGATGCATGCACCGGGTGCAGAAGAAATCGCCAGCAGGGTGAGGATGTCCATCGAGAAGAAAGTTACTCAATTACATCTTCGATGGCATCGAGCTTGCTGTCCGAGAAGGCTCCGGAAGTGGCGTACACAATCTTCCCTTCTGCATTCAGCACGAAGAAGTATGGAATATCCCGCTTCTCGAAATCAAGTGCCTCCTTGTATGGCTTTAGTTCACCCTTGTAGAAAAGAATGTAGGGAAAAAGTTGAGGGTCGAGATTTTTCAGGGCCTTGCGTTTTGCCGTTCCTTCAGCAGCAGCGTTGATGCCTGTAAACATAGGAACGAAAAAGACATTGACGTCGTAACCCATTCCGGCCATTAGCCCCTCCGGCTTTTGAACAAACTTTGAAAAGATCGGTTCAAACCAGGTGTTCAGTTCATCTTCTGACTTCTTGGAATAGGCGAGTCCCAGCAGGGTGAATTTTCCCTTGACATCACCGGGAAGGTTCACCTTGCGATCTTCTACGGTTTCAGCAATCATATCGGGGAATTGTTTGCCTACGACTTGACCTTTTGACGACAAAATGGTGAGGCAGAGGATGAGTATGCTGAAAGTCTGGTTCATAAGAATAGCTGTGGATGCGACGATGAATGTACGAAAAGCGGTGATTTGTAACATGCCGGATTCGACGGCCTGGCGGAAATGTCATACCATACGCAACCTTTGTCTTACAAAATCAGTCTAAAGAACATTCAACCCCTGCTTACATGAACGCCTATAAGCTGATTATTGTATTCCTCACAACCGCCACTTTCGGGCAATCCTCGCTGGATAAGGGTAAACGGCTCTTTGAGCAGGGGAAGTACGCTGAGGCCACCGGCATTTTGGATGCAGTGGATGAAGACGACGGTAACTACGCGGCTGCACAATACTACCTTGGGCGAATAGCTTTTGCAGACAAGAAGTTTGATGACGCAGCGGACTATTTTGAGGAGGCTACAGAATCAAAGAATGGCGAAGTGGCTGAGTACTATACCTGGCTGGGCGACACGTACGGAACCATTGCAGGGCAAGCCAATATTTTACGTCAGGGTATGCTTGCGCCGAAAATGAAAGCAGCCTGGGAGAAAGCCATTGCTCTCGATTCAAAAAATCTCGGAGCACGACTTTCCCTCATTCAATTCTATACGCAGGCACCATCGCTCATGGGAGGAAGCATGGACAAGGCGAAGGAGATGGCCCGCCAGATCAAAACGTTCAACGCTGTGCAGGGACATCGTTCCATGGGCAATCTTTTCGTCAGGGAAAAGAATATGACGGCAGCCGAAGGGGAATTCATCGAGATGGTGAGATTGGATCCCAACACATTGTCAATTTTGGGGAATTTCTACATGAGCACAAAAGCATATGACAAGTCATTTGCGCTGTTTGATGAAGCTCTCAGGAAAAATCCATTGGACATGGCCGCCGCGTATCAGCTGGGACGAACCAGCGCAGTATCAGGTCAGCGACTTGATGACGGAGAAGCTCACCTACTGAAGTATCTCGCGTACACCCCCAAACCAAATGAACCTTCGCATGCTGGCGCCAATATGCGGCTGGCCCAAATCTATGAGAAGAAGGGTAAGATGGCAGACGCCAGGGTGAAGTATGAAGCTGCCCTCAGAATTGACAATACATTACAAGAGGCTAAAGAAGGTCTATCAAGAGTATCAAAACTCTAACTCCGATTCATTTAAACAGGGGTGGAATCGCCTCGTCCCATGTTGTAGCTTCCTGATAAGCTCTCGCCAACGCAGCAACAGAAGCCTCTCCGTACAAACCACCAAGAAATGAAATGCTGGTCGGACTTCCTTTACTGTTGAATCCATTCGGAATGACCATGCATGGCGTGCCTGTGAGGTTGGTAAGAAGCAGTTGCTGTCCGCGTAAACTGGGAGCAATGATCACATCAAAATCTTTGGTCTTCTGAAAGAACTCCTGAATAAGCTGGTAGCGCACGCGAGATGCGTTGATGTAATCAACCGCTGGAATGAACCGCGCGGCGCGGAAAGTATTGGGCCATGCATTTCTCCGCTGATCGGTGAGAAGGCTGTCGCGGTTGAGCCGCGTGAGTTCATCGAACGCAGCCGCTGCCTCTGCGCTCAACATTAATCGGATGGCCTGCAACGGCAATTTTGTAGTGAAATTCACCGGTTGCAAGTCAACACCCAACGCGCGAAGCACCTCAAGGCTCTTTTGATCATTGACGCGTGTGGGGTACTCCTCATCAAAGAGATCTTTCAGATAGCCAACGCGTAGCTTGCGGATGTTGGTCTTTTGAGAATAATTGAATGCTGTATTTCGTACGTGGCTATCAAATCCATCCGCACCACGGATGGCATTCAACACGATCGCGCAGTCCAGTGCTGAACGGCAGATAGGACCAATCTTGTCCATGCTCCAGCTGAGCGCCATTGCACCATGACGGCTGACCCTTCCGTAGGATGGGCGGAATCCCGTTACACCGCATCGCGTGGATGGTGAGACTATCGATCCAAGAGTTTCCGTTCCGATCGCGAAGGCGACGAGGCCGGCAGCTGTTGCGGAAGCGGACCCCGCAGAGGAACCACTAGAGCCTTGCTTCAGATCCCATGGATTCTTTGTCACACCGCCATACCAAATGTCGCCCATCGCCAAAGCGCCCATAGTCAATTTCACGAGGAGCACGGCGCCGGCATCTTCCAGCTTCTTTACCACGGTTGCGGTTTCAGGAATCTCCTGATCTTTGAATGGAGCTGCACCCCACGTGGTCTTGGTTCCCTCAACGGCCAATAGGTCTTTGATTCCAAATGGTATACCGTGTAACGGTCCGCGGTACTTCCCTCGTGCGATTTCGGCATCTGCCTCCTGCGCTCTCTTTAGCGCACAGGCTTCCAGCAGAAGTATGGAACACTGGAGAGTATCCGAATACTTCTTCAATCGGGTAATGTAGATTTGGGTAAGTTGGGTGGAGGTGATTTTCCGCTTCTTGATGAGTACGGCCAGTTTATATACCGGCAGAAATGCAATTTCTGAAGGATTGGCAGGTAGTTGAACATCTTTGGGCAACCCCCAGTCGATTTGGCGTTGCTCCGTTTGAGGAACAAATCCAACAGGTACCGGATCAAAAACCAGGGACATCGGGATACTGTTGGAAGGCGTATTTGCGTGAAGCAATTGCAGCATAGATTGGTAGTCCTTCAGATTTTGAAAGAGCGAATCGCGTTCTGCGGGAGTGAAACTCAGGTCATAGAAGGGCTCGATGTCACGGGTGGGGGCGGTCTGCGCAAGCCCGAGCAGGGCACTAAACATCATTGCTGCCAACACTGAAAATCCCTTTCCGGAGTGAAAGAACATGCTGTTTTTCATACATTTGATTTGATTGCCAATCTACAAACAAACCGAACGCCACGGTGTTAATGTGGCGAGTCAACAAACCCAAAACGCATCCCCATGAAAAGCCCTATTTTACTTGTTCTGGCTCTGCTGACAACTACCAGTGCTTTTGCACAGAACGACGGGATCACCGTTTGTCACAGTTCGTCAACGAAGAAGTTCGCGAATTTTGTCCTCAACGAGAACTTCAACAATGAGCACCCCAATCCCCGGGATTATGTCCACGAAAGTGCAGTGGGTGGAGAGATGATCAAGATCAAATGCGCAGATGGTATAGAGGCCAACGCCTATTTCATCAAATCGGCTAAACCCTCTAATCGCTGGATCTTTGTATTTCAAGAGTGGTGGGGTCTTAATGATAATATCAAGCGTGAGAGCGAGAATCTGTTTAGCGAAGTAGGCGATGTAAATATTATTGCTCTTGATATGTATGATGGAAAGCTGGCCACCGACCGCGAATCGGCGGGAAAATACATGGGTGAATTCAAGCAAGAACGCGGAGATCAGATCGTTCGCGGTGCACTGGCATTTGCGGGGCCCAATGCAAAAGTGGGTACCGTAGGATGGTGCTTTGGAGGAGGCCAATCACTGTTGGCATCGCTCATCGCCGGCAAGCAGGCTGCTGCGTGCGTCATGTACTATGGCATGCCCGTAGAAGATGTCGCGTTGCTGAAGACTCTTCAATGTGATGTTCTCAATATTTGGGGTTCACAGGATCAGTGGATCAACAAATCGGTGATGGATAAATTTGCGGCCAACATGAAATTGGCTGGCAAGAACCTGACCATCAAGTCATATGATGCCAATCATGGATTTGCGAATCCCAGCAATCCAATGGGGGCATTCAACGAGGCCGCTTATAAAGATGCGTATAGAAATACGGTGGAGTTCTTCAAAGCGAAGCTAAAGTAGTATTAGCAGGTTCATCAGTGTCATCCATGGCGGGAACGTTCTGTCGTGGATGATTAGGGGATGATTACTCCCAAACCACTCTTCCCTTTTCGTGGTACCAGGCTGGATAGCGAGGGACGTAGATCTTTTCAAGGGCGCTTCGCTTTAGTTTCAGCGTCGGTGTTAGCAAACCATTTTCCTGGGTCCAATCGTTTTGCATGATTACTGCCGTCTCCAGTTTTTCATAAGAGTCAAGGTGATCATTGACAGCATCCATTGTTGCGGAGAGACTCGCTGTAATTTCGTCCCGGCTTTTTAGTTTGCCTGCTTCGGTAAGGACAGTGAGTATAATAGGTTGCGGAATACCCATACCAACCACGCAAACCTGAGCGATATCCTTGTTTTCCATGAGCTTCATTTCGATGGGAGCTGGGGAGATGTATTTTCCCTTGTCCGTTTTGAATTGATCCTTGACACGGCCCACAATAGTGAGAAATCCTTGTGCGTCGATCACTCCGGTATCACCGGTTTTCAGGAATCCATCGCCATCGAACATTTCGGCAGTAAGTTGCGGCTCTTTGTAGTAGCCGCGCATAAGATAGTCTGACTTCACGCAGATTTCTTCGTTTGCCGCTATCTTAACCTGCAGACCGGGTAAAGGCTTGCCAACAGTTCCAAACTTGTAAGCGCTGTGGCTATTGAAGTGTGCGTACACGCAGTCTTCCGTCATACCGTATACTTCAAAAATGGTGACACCGAGCTTCTGCCACCAAAGTAATTGACTGACACTGAGGGGCGCCGCCCCGGAAAAAAATAGCTTCGCGCGATGTAGCCCTAACTTCTTACGGATGGATTTCTTCAGCAGGGAACCGATAAGTGGAATGGAAATCAGCCGACTGAATTTTGGTTCAGGGATCTTCTCCAGAATCTTTTCCTGAAACTTGGACCAAATTCTGGGTACAGCAAAGAAGTAGTCTGGTTGCGTGTCAGCCAGGTTCCTTGGAAATGTAGCAAGGGATTCGGAAAATGAAAACTCAGCCCCCAGAAGCAAACCCATGGTCTCAATCCCTATGCGCTCAGCAATATGACTCATCGGGAGGTAGGAGAAGAGCTTGGGCCGTTCAGGGAATTTGACAGCCTGGCGTGCGGTGGTTAACGTTGCATGGAACGATTTGAAGGCATGCATGACACCTTTCGGATTCCCTGTAGTCCCTGAGGTGTATACAATCGTCATCAGGTCTTCCGGATTCAAAGGAGCAAAAGA
Source organism: uncultured Ohtaekwangia sp. (assembly GCA_964392375.1). Lineage (GTDB taxonomy): Bacteria > Bacteroidota > Bacteroidia > Cytophagales > Cyclobacteriaceae > ELB16-189. Next base: position 11,262 of record CAYMPU010000016.1, read on the forward strand.
AGAAAGCGGTGTCTGCTCTCTTATAATTTTCTCCCATGTCTTATCTTCGGTAGTCCCGTAGGCTTCAATACTTATTCTTTCAATCGAGGTAATCCCGGCAGATTGTGATTTGAAGTCATCCAGTTTACCAATGATAATAACCTTTGCTTCACTGTGAATGAGAATATCGCGGACCGCCTCCATGTGTAAGGTAGGGTAGAGAGGTACGGAAATGTGCCCTGACATCATGATGGCCAAGTCGGCCATTACCCAATGTGGGCAGTTCTTTGAGAGAATAGCAACTTTGCTTTGTGGCGGTAGGTTGCGCGATCTTAGATAGCCGGCAATCCTTCGGATTTCATCCCCGGCTTGTTGATATGTCCAGGTTATCCAACTGTCCCCACGGGCTTGACGAAGTACGATATCGGTAGGACAAGTGCTCTCCCAATGAAGAAAGTATTCGAGCGGGTTGGTCATACAAATGATTTAGTAATGTGAATATAAGGTTATCCGGTAAATTGCAGCCGCCAGATAAGGGTAATTCCTATCTTCGCAGCATGGCCTCCAGCAAACCCAAACTCTTCCTTCTTGATGCGTACGCGCTTATTTATAGGGCGCACTTTGCGTTTACAAAGAATCCGCGGATCAACTCGAAAGGGATGAATACATCCGTTGTGTTTGGATTCACCAATACACTGCTCGAAGTCCTTCAAAAGCAAAAGCCAACCCACATTGCCGTTGCGTTTGATACGGCGGCTTCTACTTTTCGCGACGAGCTTTTTGAAGACTATAAAGCTACACGTCAGGAAACACCGGAAGACATCCGTTCTGGTATACCCATCATCAAAGACATCATTCGCGGATTCAACATCCCGATCCTGGAGATGGACGGATATGAGGCAGACGACATCATCGGGACCATCGCAAGAAAGGCCGCAGCGTCAGGCTTCGAAGTATACATGATGACCCCCGACAAGGATTTTGGACAAATCGTCGATGAGAACATCAAGTTGTATAAGCCCGCGTACATGGGTAACTCGGTCGATATCCTTGGTCCCAAAGAAGTTTGTGAGAAGTGGGATATTGAGAATGTCAGTCAGGTTATTGATATGCTGGGACTGCAGGGAGATACATCCGATAATATTCCGGGTATCCCGGGTGTGGGGCCGAAGACGGCGGCTGAACTTTTGAAGCAATACGGTACGGTTGAGAATGTAGTAGCTCACGCGGGTGAATTGAAGGGCAAGCTGAAGGAGCGAGTGGAACAATACGGCGATCAGGCCCTGCTCTCGAAGACCTTAGCCACCATAAAGATTGATGTGCCGGTTGCCTACGACGAGCATTTGCTGGAATACAAGGGTCCTAACAAAGAGGTTTTGACACCCATTTTTGAAGAGATGGAATTCAAAACGATGATGGCCAGGGCATTTGCCGGCAGTAGCGTTCCTGTCGCACCGGCACCCGACACCCAATCCTCCTCTTCCCAGGGATCGCAACTTTCCATGTTTGGTGCTCCGGTTGGAGCCGATGAATCAGGAGAAAAACGGCCTGTATCCGGAAGGCGTTCTTCCATCAGCAAGGAGGAAAAAAGCGGGCTGCTTGCTAAATGGAAGGACTGTAAAGAGCTCGCCCTCGAGGTGCTGACCGATGATGTCGAACATTTCGATTTCTCAGTAACCGGAATAGCCATTTCTGCCAATGCCGGTGAATCCCATTATGGGGATGCCGCACAACTCAAAGACTTTGTCCCGCTGTTTGCCGATGAACGGATTCTTAAGGTAGGCCATAACATAAAGGCTTCGATGCTTGCGCTGAAGAAGAAGGGGATCGATATCAAGGGACCCATCTTTGATACCATGCTTGCCCATTACCTGATTGAGCCTGAAGCCTCGCATGATCTGGCCATCGTAGCCAACCAATATCTCGGGGTTCAATTGTCGGAAGGGAAAGAGGAGCGTGAACTGGCGATGGAGCGTGTTGATGTTGCACTCCAGCTGCGACCTAAATTACAGCATGAACTGGAGGTGCGTCGTCATTCGCTGTTAGCCCGGGATATTGAAATGCCGCTGGTGGATGTGCTTGCATCCATGGAAACGGAGGGCGTAAAAGTGGATGAGGAAACATTGAAGTGGATGTCAGAAGCACTGCGGACGGATAGTGAAAAAGTGCAGAAAGAGATTTTTGGACTTGCCGGAATG
>CAYMPU010000017.1:0-18903 GCA_964392375.1 uncultured Ohtaekwangia sp.
TCATTGTCGGTGGCGTTCTTTTCCTTCTTGAGCGTGACGTCGCACCGGATGATCCTGTCGTTGACCTTCTCAAAGCGGCCAAATTTTTCGAAGATGATGCGCTCGATGCGGTTACTTAACTTGATTCGGGGAGATTTTATGAGGATGTCCACAGTATGTTTATTTAGAGGTGAATGCTTTTTGCAGGTGCTGATAGGCTTCGGAAATCTCTGTGTGGAATACCTTCCACTTTTTCTCAATGCCCTTTTCCGAGGTCGCGGCAAAGCCGCGTAAATGATGAATCTTCTGCTTGATGTCGAACTTAGCGTCCATCACCGTATCCTTGATCTGCATGGTGCCCAACTGCAATTTCAGTTTGATGATGGCCAACTTGATCTTGTAGCGGTAGATGCGATCGTGGATGAGTGAAAGGGAGAGATCATAGGTAGTGACTTTGCTCAGATACTGGACGATGCTCTCCATCACTTTCTTGACATGGCTAAGCTGTTCTATCAGGTCCTTCTTATTGTCTGGCTTTGGAGTCATAACCTGTTCTTCCAGGTGTGCCAGTTTTACACGAAGTGCATCAGCGATATCCTTAGCAAGAGCCTTGTTGTCGCGGATCATATCCTTCATCTGACGAATAGCATCTTTGATCTCGTGCTTGAGCTGATCATAGCGTTCATGCACATCGACCTTGTCGTGATCGAGTTGCTCGCGGAATTGCTCAATATCGTCTTGCGCAGTTGTGAGCAGATCGACCACAACAGGACTTTTTTCGGGAGTTTTTTGCGTGTTCATAACTACCGGGTTTAATGGCTAACGAAATATCCTTACTCATCTGACTAAATCCAATGACAATCGTCACCCACTTGCAAGTCATTTTGCTCGTCACGTTAAGCAGATTGATTAATATTGGGGATGTCATTAAAGAAGGAAATCGCGCAGCTGGAGCGAATTGCCCGGCAATTGGAGCCATCGGCAAACCAGAGGAGAACGGTCAGAAGTAAGGTGATTGCTTACACCGATGGATTTCTTGAATCCATCGAGAAACGAAAGGCCTATGAGTCGAAAAGCGACATGGGACTGGGCCTCTTGAAATCACCCATTGGGGAAAGTCCGATTCCAGCGACCAAGGCCTTGGACCTCATTCGCCGCTATGTGGACTTTCCAGCCCTCAATCCAGCTTCCGGTGGTCACCTCGGCTACATCCCCGGAGGGGGCGTCTATTTTGCGTCGTTGGGAGACTACATGGCCGATGTCACCAATCGCTATGCAGGCGTATTCTACGCGGGCCCTGGCGCTGTGCGTATGGAAAACCAGTTGTTGCGGTGGGTTGCTAAAGTCGTAGGATTTCCGGCAACAAGCGCGGGTAACATCACATCGGGAGGGAGCATCGCCAACCTGATCGCCATATGCACGGCGCGTGATGCACGAGGAATAACTTCAGCACGCATTCCCACCTCCGTTATCTACCTGACCCACCAGGCACATCATTCACTGGAGAAAGCCATACGCATCGCGGGACTTGGCGAGTGTGTCATCCGCTATGTTCCCATGGATCCTCAGTATCGGATGGATACTTCAGCACTGAGAATAATCATTCAGGAGGATATCGATAATGCGCTGACACCATTTCTCTTAATCGCGTCTGCCGGAACTACGGATGTGGGTGCGATTGATCCCCTTCCGGCATTGGCCCGGCTCGCGAGGAAGCATAACCTCTGGTTCCATGTCGACGCTGCCTATGGTGGGTTCTTTGCGCTTACCGAAGAGGGCAAGCGGAAGCTTCAGGGTATGGAGAAGAGCGACTCCCTCGTTATTGATCCGCACAAGGGACTTTTCTTACCCTATGGTAGCGGCGTTGTGCTTGTGAAAAGCCGAAAGCATCTGAACGCCACACATTTCTATCAGGCCAACTACATGCAGGATGCCCTTAGCGCAACAGAGGAGCCATCCCCGGCAGATCTTTCCCCGGAGCTGACCAAACACTTCCGTGGACTTCGCATGTGGCTGCCGTTGAAGTTGCACGGCGTGAAGCCTTTTCGGGCCTGTCTGCAAGAGAAGTTATTGCTTGCCCGATATTTCTACGAAGAGATTCAAAAGCTCGGCTTTGAAGTTGGTCCGTCGCCTGAGCTATCCGTTGTCACCTACCGGTTTATTCCACCAAAGGGCAATCCCAATGTTTTCAACAAGAAATTGCTCAAGGCCGTACAAGGTGATGGTCGTGTGTTCATTTCCAGTACTCTGCTCGATGGTAAGTTTATACTCCGGTTCGCCTGCCTTAGCTTCCGGACACATCGCAGCACGGTGGATAAGTTACTCGAGGTGCTGAAAGCTGAGGTAAGGAGGTTAAGCCGGTCGTAGGCCAGGTGCACTCCTGTCGAATACTTTTTCTTTCCGTTCCTCAGAAAACCTATGGCCAAGCATGAGCATCCACTTATTTTAGGCCACACATCTAAAGCTAACCCATGAAACGATCGAACTGTCTTATACTTCTCCTTTGCTTTTGCAATTTGACCTTTGCCCAGATCTCCGATCCGGTCGTAGAGGCCATTGTCAATGAAGCCAATGAAAATTCCCAACTGGAGAAGCTCGCGCATGAGCTTTTCGACGGTATTGGGCCGAGGCTTATTGGGACGCCACAAATGCAGAAGGCCCATGACTGGGCAGTGGGGAAATATGCCGGATGGGGCATTACAGCACGCAATGAGAAGTGGGGCGAATGGAAAGGATGGGAGCGAGGCGTGTCGCACATTGATATGATTTATCCCCGTGTTAAGACATTGGAATCTATGCAGTTAGCTTGGTCACCTTCAACTAATGGCAAAGCAGTGCAGGGAGAGCTGATCATTCTGCCGGACCTGGCCGATTCGCTGGCTTTTCAGCAATGGATACCGGCCGTGAAGGGGAAGTTCGTCATGATCTCTATGCCGCAACCGACAGGCCGCCCGGACTATAATTGGAAGGAGTTTGGTACGACGGAGTCCTTCGACAAAATGAAGGCCTCCCGTGCCCAGCAGACGGCGGCGTGGGACGAACGTGTCAAGAAAACCGGCAAGACGACGCGCACACTCCCAGCCGTCCTTGAAAAGGCAGGGGCACTGGGTATTGTGACCTCCAACTGGTCGCGGGGATTCGGTGTGAACAAGATATTCCAGGCCCGGACCATAAAGGTGCCGACCATTGATGTAAGTCTAGAGGACTACGGGATGCTTTACCGTCTGCAGGAATCAGGTGTAAAGCCGCGCATCAGTGTGCGAACAGACTCTAAGGACCTTGGTGTTGTGCCTGCCTACAATACCATTGCCGAAATCAAAGGGTCAGAAAAGCCTAACGAGTACGTGATGCTTTCGGCACACTTCGACTCCTGGGATGGAGGAACAGGCGCTACGGACAACGGCACGGGAACGATCATGATGATGGAGGCCTTGCGCATCCTGAAGAAAGTCTATCCGAATCCCAAACGCACGATCCTGGTAGGACACTGGGGAGGTGAGGAGCAAGGGTTGAATGGGTCCCGGTCCTATGTTGAGGATCACCCGGATATCGTAGAAAACCTTCAAGTGCTTTTCAATCAGGACAATGGCACAGGCCGAGTTCGCGAGATCACCGGGCAAGGGTTCTTGTATTCCTACGAGTTCATCCAGCGTTACCTTTCCAAAGTCCCTGATAAAATCCGCACCGGTATTGAGACACGCTTCCCAGGCACGCCTTCAGGTGGTGGCTCTGACAATGCCTCCTTTGTTGGCGTCGGCGCACCCGGTTTCTCGCTGAGCGCTACGAGCTGGTCATACGGGGACTACACCTGGCATACCAACCGGGATACTTACGATAAAGTAGTCTTCGATGATGTGCGCAACAATGCCATTCTGGCTGCGATCCTTGTCTATCAGGCTTGCGAAGACCCGAACCGTACCCAGCGTGACAAGAGCTTGCTTCCGGTTGATGCAAAAACAGGAGAACGAATCAAGTGGCCTGAACAGCGTAAAGCAACGAGGAAGGGACCGGTCAATTAGCACTGTTTACGGTTTTGGGTATTGGATGTTGGCTATTACTGCCAGCGAATTAATGGCTTAAATGTTATTATTTTGGATACTCGGCCAACACAGAATAAATCTCGTACCCGTATGAAGCAATTCCTATTAGTCATTGCGCTCCTTACATCATGCACTCAGGCACCAGAAACTCCCTGCGGGACATTGGTGATTATTGGTGGCGGTTCACGGCCTGAGTCCATCATCAACAGGATTATCGATGAATCCGGCATTCGAAACGGAGGTTATGGCATTGTACTTCCCATGTCCAGTGCTGAACCCGATTCATCGGTATACTATGCGGCTGCGCCTTTTGGCAAGGCGGGGGTGACAACGATCGTGGGAATGAACTTCCGGAAAGGTGAAGTGCCAGCCCCGCAGCGCCTGGACTCCATCCGCAAAGCAAAACTCATTTATATAACAGGCGGTGACCAGAATCGTTTTATGGATGTTGTGCGAGGCACTGACATTGCGACAGCCATTACCTCGGCTTATAACACCGGTGCGGTCGTGGCAGGAACCAGTGCCGGGGCAGCGGTAATGAGTGAGGTGATGATCACCGGCAACCAACTGCGCGACACTACCTACACATCGACCATTAAGACCATTGAATCCAATAATCTCGAGACGAAACCCGGGCTTGGATTGATCACCGGTGTGCTCATCGACCAACACTTTCTCATTCGCAGCCGGCACAACCGCCTGCTCATGGGGATCATCGATTTCCCTGACCTGAAGGGAATTGGTATTGATGAGTCTACTGCCATTGTTGTGAAGGGCAATACGGCGGAAGTGATTGGCAACTCACAAACACTCGTCATTGAAAACCCAAAACGGTCTCGGGAGGAAAAGGATGGGAAGCTGGCGGCGAAAGGGTTGGTGGTCAATATTTACCTGGCGGGAGAGAAGTTTGGGGTGAGGTAAGAGGAGATTGGAGTTAGGAGTTAGGAGATAGGAGGAAGTAGATAAGAGAAAGTACTTGATGTTGAAAAAGGTAATCTTAGTGGCGCTGATGGCGGTGATCATTTCAGGCTGTAAGCGTGACTCAAGGACAACGGTGACAGATAATTCTTTGGAAGCTGGTTTGGATAGCGTGAGCGGCTATGCTCCGGTGAATGGACTGCGCATGTATTACGAAATCCGCGGGTCGGGCACACCGCTTGTCTTGATTCACGGTGGTGGCTCTACCGCATACACGTCATTTGGACGCGTGATCCATGAGTTTGCAAAAAGCCACAAAGTAATTGCTGTTGACATGCAGGCCCATGGGCATACAGCGGATATTGACAGACCCTTGAGTTTTCAGCAAGATGCTGACGACATTGCTGCATTGCTGAAGTATCTGGACATTGACAAAGCCGACATTTTTGGTTTCAGCAATGGGGCCAGCACGACACTTCAGTTTGCTATCCGGCATCCGGAAATGACAAGAAGGATCATAGTCGCATCCACTTTTTACAAAAGAGCAGGGGCCCCTGAATGGTTCTGGAAGATGATGGCCAACCCGACATTTGGAGGTATGCCTGAGGCCTATAAGGATGCTTTCCTGGAAATAAATCCCGACACCAGCGCTCTTTACCGCATGTATGAGAGGGATGTGGCAAGAATGAAGTCCTTCCCGGATATCCCAGAAGATCAAATGAAGTCCATCAAGGCGCCGGCGTTCATCATCATTGGCGAGAACGATGTTACCACGCCTGAGCATGCAAGGGAAATGCAGCGTTTGCTTTCAAACGCACGACTTGCAGTCCTTCCGGGTGGCCATGGTGACTATATCGGGGAATTGACGACACCGCAAGACAGTACCTTGGTGGCAGCGACGATTTCCATGATTAACAAGTTTCTCAGTGAAACGTCAGAAAAATAGTAGGATTGACCTCTTTAGTATTCCCCAGTTAATAGCAGCAAATTATCATGGCAAAAGCATTAAGGAAAGATCTGCCACCCACACAGCGCAACGCAACCATTGTCGCATTAAGAACACGTTTTGAGAAGAACATGAGCCGCCATAAGGGGTTGACCTGGGCGAAGGTATTGGCCCGGCTGGAAGCCAAACATGAGAAGCTTTGGTCGCTCGCCGAAATGGAAAGAACAGGTGGCGAACCGGATGTAGTTGGTGTGGATAAAAAGACTGGCGAATACATTTTCTGGGATTGCTCACCAGAAAGCCCTCCGGGTCGCAGAAGTGTGTGTTACGATGATGAGGCACTGGAGTCAAGGAAGGAGCATAAGCCTAAGAATAGTGCCATGGGCATGGCCAATGCCATGGGGCTGACGCTGATGTCTGAAAATGAGTATCGTGAACTACAGAAGCTAGGCGAATTCGACACGAAGACATCAAGCTGGGTCCAAACACCTACTGCGATCAGAAAGCTCGGTGGCGCTATCTTTTGCGATCGCCGATATAATCAAGTGTTCGTTTATCATAACGGGGCCGAATCATACTATGCTGCCCGAGGGTTCCGGGGATCGCTAAGGGTTTGAAGGGTGCTTTCCTTACCCACACTTTGAGGGCAGGCACTAACACCTGAAAATTGCCGCCTCAATAAACCGATCGATAGGCTTCGATTCCAATTTTGTCCAGCCATTTTCCTTCAGTGATTTATTCCAATCCGGAAGCGTATTCGCTGCAATGCCTGTAGTCATCCGGAAAAATCTATACATCACAGCAAGCTGCACTCGTTGCCAAAGCGTTTCCTTGCTGCAAAAGTCAGCAACCAGCCAAACGGCTGAAGCCGAAAGATGCGCATGGATTTGCGGAACAACGATCATTAATTGCTCTTCCGTAAACATATCGAGATAAAACGGGGTGATGACCACAGTATAAGGTTCTCTACTGGGTATCGATGCCTCGGTGCCATGGATGTATTCGATATTTGATCGTAACCCTAGCCTCTGGCGTGCACGCCTCAGCATGGCTTGCGATGCATCGACAAACGTAATTTGGCAATCCGGTTGTTTCTTCAGCAGTTCAACCACGATCGCCCCTGTTCCGCCGCCGAGAATCAGTACCCGGGACTTAGGCTTTATGTGATGCAGGAGAGCCGACTGCGCCCTCATTAGCCGGTCACCAAATAACAACCGGGCCAGCGGGTCATACAACCAGGCAATCTTATCAAATCCATTCAAGGCCATAGGTGTATAATACATACAGGCCGGGAATAAGGAAAACAAAGTCACCGATTCGGCGATAGCGATCATCCGTCCGGTAAAAGTCCGGAAACCGAAACGTAAGGTATAGCAAAGCATTCATCACCATGATCAGGGCGATTGGAAAAGCAAGCGTGGGAAACCATACAATCAGCAATGATCCGGTAACACTCACAACCAAAAAGACGGCGCTGATGGTTTGCTGGGTCCTTGCGTCGCCAAATGTTGTTGCAAACGAAATGTGCCCGTCCATGGTATCCGTCTCGCGATCAAACCAGGAGAAGAGCAGGAGGTTGATGCAGGCGGTCATTCCATACAACAAGACCAATCCGACCTCCGGTAGGCTGACCGAGCGGTCCATGAGCGACCAAGGCGCTGCAACGATCCCCGCCGTGTAGAGGATGGTCCCTGTCGCCTCCTTGAGATATGTTAACCGGGCTTGCAGCATCAGGTAGCCCATAACGAGCATTGCGACACCAAACCCGGCAATGAGAACGGGCTTGCGAACGTAGAAGGCCTCGAAAGCGACGATGACGGCGACCACCATCACCGCCATGGTCAACAACCTGCTGTGCTCTTTATGAAAGCGATGCCGGTGCGTCGAAGGCTCGGCAGAGCGGCGGGCGTCCACTAAATGGTCTACCGTATAGATCATCCACACAATCAATCCCAGCGAGATATAGGCGTGTGGGAGAAGGGATACTCCAAAGACTTGCGCAAAGAAAGCACATCCGACCACCGCACCGAGGGCGATGTCCAGGCTAAGGACGTTGATATACTTCCAAATAGACATCTTGGTTTCTGGCAGCTTTCAAGATAACGGTTAGGCTGCTCATTGTGAACTTGCTATTTTTGATCCATCCATTCATCATGAGAAAATACCTGCTTCGGTTCACACCACTTTTGGCTATCCTTTCCATTGTCAGTTGCAAGGGGCCTGACACGAGGTTTACTTCCTATGAGCAGTATCCAACCTATACCGGTGATGATCTTGGACTGACGTACAGCCCGGACATGTCACGGTTCAAGCTGTGGTCACCCGTGGCCAAAAGGGTTACATTACATGTTTACAAGACCGGCGATGGTGATGACCGGATTGAGTCCATCGACCTTTCTTCCGGCAACCAGGGTGTTTGGGAGGTGACGGTGAAGCGCGACCTCCGGGGATTATTCTATACGTTTCAAGTGGAGACAGACAGTCTCACGCTGGCTGAAACGCCAGGCATCTATGCGAAGGCTGTAGGCGTAAACGGAAAGCGCGCAGGGATCCTTAGTGGAACGGATACCCACCCGGCAGGTTGGGAGAACGATCGGCGACCCAGCCTGGCCAGCATAAGTGACGCGGTGATATACGAACTTCACGTTCGCGATTATACGATCCATCCCAGTGCCGGAAGCAAATACCCTGGCAAGTACCTTGGTCTTGCAGAGAAAGGAACAAGAAGTCCCACGGGCCAGATTACAGGCATCGACCACCTCAAGGACCTTGGCGTAACGCACGTACATCTGCTGCCTGTATTCGACTACCGCTCGGTGAACGAAGCAAAGCTCGACTCACCCCAGTTTAATTGGGGTTATGATCCTCAGAACTACAATGTACCCGATGGGTCATATGCAACAAATCCCTTTGACCCCGCCGTCCGCATTCGCGAATTCAAGCAAATGGTTCAGGCGATGCATGAGGCTGGATTGAGGGTCGTGATGGATGTTGTGTACAACCACACGGGTGAGACCGATGGATCAAACTTCAACCGCGAAGTACCCGGCTATTATTACCGACACACCGAAGATGGCAACTGGTCAGACGCAGCAGCCTGTGGCAATGAAACGGCCAGTGAGAGGGCCATGATGCGCAAGTACATCATTGAATCGTGCGCGTGGTGGGTGAAAGAGTATCATATCGACGGATTCCGCTTCGACCTCATGGGCATCCACGACATTGAAACGATGAATGCGCTTACAGACACACTGCTGGCCATCGAACCTTCGTTGCTTTTCTACGGTGAAGGCTGGACTGCAGGAAAGAGCCCGCTGCCCGACAGCGTCCGAGCGCTCAAGGCCAACACCGCCGACCTGAAGCGGTTTGCCGCCTTCAGTGACGATCTGCGGGACGGACTCAAGGGCTCAGTATTTGACGAGCACGCTACAGGCTTTGTCAACGGTGGCAAGGGAGTGGAGCAGAGCATCCGTTTTGGCATTGTGGCAGCCACAGAGCATCCGCAGGTGAACTATGCCGCTGTGAATTATTCTAAAGCTCCCTGGGCACGTGAACCGTGGCAGTGCATCAACTATGTAAGCTGTCATGACAACCACACGCTGGCCGACAAGTTGCAGATTTCCGGTCAAGGAGCCTTTTCAGAGCAACAGCTTCAGAACATGGATAAGCTGGCCAATGGGATTGTACTGACTTCACAAGGCATTCCGTTCCTTCATGCCGGCGAGGAAATGATGAGGACGAAAAAGGGGGTGGAAAACTCCTTTAACCGACCCGACAGTATCAACGCCATCGATTGGCGATGGAAGGATACGTATCGCGATATCTACGGCCACTACCAGGCGTTGATCAAGCTTCGAAAGGCACATCCGGAGTTTCGTCTGCCAACAACCAAGGACATTCAGGAGCAATTGTCGTTCATAGAAACGGATCAAGGTGTTGTGGCTTACACCGTTGACGGTTCATCTTCCGGCGATAACTGGGAAACATCGGTGGTCATTGCCAATGGTACACAGGCCGCTGTTACCGTCAGCCTTCCCACGGGCACATGGTCACAGGTATATGCAGGCACTTGGAAGAACGGGCAACCGGCTGTCGATCGAGGGTTCATCTCACGAAAAGTGAGGGTTGAACCACTGACCCTGACCGTTCTTACCCGCGAAAACTGACTTTACTATTTATTCATCACGTAAAACCGTTGACGGATTCAGGCGCACGGTTTGTAAAATCTTGTACCCTACCGTAGCTACGGCCACGGTCACGATGACGATGACCGATCCCAAGATCGTCCAGAGGGTGGGGCTCTGGTAATAGGCCCAGATGCTTCCCATAAACATCCGTGTCATCCAGCTTCCCGAGGCTGCACCAAGCACGACGGCAATGGTGAGCACGGCAAAGAATTCCCCGTTGATGACACGCAATAGATTAGACGCTGAAGCACCAAAGACTTTTCGCACGCCAATTTCCTTCAACTTCTTAATGATACTTAGCGATACCAGTGTAAATAACCCAGCAGCGGAGAGAAACAAAGCCACCACCCCGGTAAAGATGAACATGGTGAGTATATTGTTGTTCACCGCGTTGGCGTTTACGGTAACTTCATCCATGAGTCGGATCCGGGCGATGCGCTCCGGAAAGAGTTCCTTGTGGATGGCTTCCATCGACTCTTTTACTCCCTTGATTTTGTCTTCTGGAGCACTAACGATGATAAAACGGACATCGGCATTGTTGTACCGGATCATCATGGGCTCTGCCTTTCGCCACAGTCCCTGGTTAAGAACGGTCTTGACCACCCCGACGACCACATACTTCACCGAGTCCATCCACACGACTTCCTTTCCAAGGGGTTCTGTCCAGCCGAGGCGGTCAGCCATTGCCTGTGTGACAATCACTGACTCGCGCTTATCGCTTTCTGAATCTTTGATGAAGTCCCTGCCCTCGAGGAGCGTGAGCCCAACCGTTTTCAGGTAATCGTCGCCCGCATCCAGAATATCGACGTCAATCTCGGAACCCTCGATTTTCACAGGGTCGTTTATGTAACTGGTACCAATGTGATGCGTCGAGGAAGCAATGGAGCTGATGTCCGGATGCTGCAGCAACCGATTCCTGAATTGCTCATACTCCGCCTGATTACGCACCCAGGAATAGGCGACCCCATTCAGGTTGACACCCAGATCGAAGTCGCGCTGGAACTGGGCGTTGTCGACAAGGGCAATGCTGCTCACAATGGCAATGACGGAAATGGTGAATTGCAGGGTGAGGAGCACGCGAGAAAAGAGTGTTGTACCCCCAAATTGTAATCTGCCCTTCAGGATGGATGTGGGTTGAAACTTGCTGATGTAGAAGGCAGGGTAGCCGCCCGCGAGCAGGCCGACAAAGAGTAGTGTGGCGCTGGTAAAAATGAGAAAGGCAGGTCGGCCGAAATAGTCAGGGTCAAGCTTAACCTCACTCCAGAGGATGTTGAACCCCGGAACAAGTGCAAATTCGCCAAGCAGAATACCAACAATCAAAGCCATAAAGCAGATGAACATGGTCTCGCCTATGAATTGGGCGATAAGATGACCACGGGTGCTGCCCATGACTTTGCGTATCCCAATTTCTTTCAATCGTCGCGATGAAATAGCAATCGCCGTATTGGTCAGGTTAAAACAGGCAATCAACACGACGAGGAAGCCCATGACAGCCGTACCGTAGGCCATGGACTGCGGAGAAGCCTGAGTTGTCCAAACCCCTCGCACGTCGTCGAATGAGTCACGAACAGCCATTCCAACGAAGGGTTCTATGTCAAACTCTTTGATGATGAAGTCTTCCCGCACAGCGTTATTGTTGGCGGTATAGGTCTTGATTTGCTTTTCAATGGAAGGAATCTGTGAGGCATCCTTGATTTGAACAAATAGGGTTGTGCGCTGACGCCAGTTATTCTCCTGGCGGGGATCTCCGGGATACTGGTTGGCAAAAGGTATAAAGGCATCCTTTCTGAAACTGGAATTATTCGGCTGATCCCGAAAGACGCCGCTGATCATATACTCCTTTGTCTTCCCACTGTCCAGCATTTGCGTGAGCATCTTGCCGATAGCGCTTTCTCCTTTGAAATGTTTGGCCGCAATCTCTTCGCTGATCACCAATTGACTGTTGTTGGCAGGTGCCGTCCCCTCCAGTATATCCATGGTGAACAACGTGAAGAATTCAGTGTCAACATAGGCCATGTCAGTATTGAATATTTCGGTGCCGAGACGGAAGTCGACACCATAGGGATTGTAGCGCACCACGCGTTCAACGGATGGCACGTTTTCCTTGATAGCATTACCCAGTGCAAGGGGAGCATACCCGTAGCGGGTCACATCATTCTGAAACTCCCGCAAGGAGCTGACTCGGTAAATGGTGGGGGACTGAACATGCGTAGCATTGAACGTCACATTGTAATCATAGATGAAATAGGCAATAAGGCAATTACCGATGGCCAGTCCCATGCCCAGGACATTCAGGATGATGAAGACCTTATTCTTCATCATGTTGCGGAAGGTGACGAGGAAGTAGTTTGAAAGCATGCTATCAAATGGTTGCGTTGACCTAAGCCTAAATACGTAAGTTTCGGATGAAAGATATACTCTGGGAAACTTAGAAAGAATGACCGTTGTCAGGGTGAAGTGCCCGGGATACGAAGGTATCTTCCTAAAATCGTACATTGAAATACAAAAACTACCCTAACCATGAAGATACTGCCTATCCTTCTTAGTTGCCTGCTGATGGTTGCTTGTTCGGAAAAGAAGCACCGTAACATGTTTCGGCCTGAAAACTCAGATCTGAAGGTAGGTGAGGCTACGCCTGTACGTTCACTGAAACTTCACGTCGCGGATACCTTTCGTCTGGATCTTGACAGTGGAGCATTTGTTTACGGCTTTGTCGACCAGCGTTCCGTTGACGTTGAGGTCGTGGTTTTTGGCCCCGACAAGAGCAAGTTGGCCAGTTTTGACAACCCACGAAGGGGGAAGGAGCTCTTCCGATTCAAAGCAATCCAGTCGGGCATTCAGAAATTGGTTGTCGCACCCTTTGAAGAAAACACGGGGGACTACACACTCATGTTGAGTGGCGTAGAGCCGGCTGCCTCGGATGTCGAGGGTGTAGCTGACCAGTTTGTGCGCGCTACAATTGGGCCGGATCCTATCTCTCCCGGAGCCACCGTTGCGGTTCAGAAGGACGGCAAGATCATATTCAGCAAGGGCTATGGGTATGCTGACCTAGAAAGCGAAAGAAAGAATACGCCGGCTACCATCTTTCATATCGCGTCGGTGTCGAAACAGTTCACCGCCTTTGCCATGGCCATGCTTGCCGATCAGGGGAAATTGAAACTGGATGACGACATTCGAAAGTACCTGCCCGAACTTCATGATTTTGGAAAGACCATTACGATCAATCACCTGGTGCACCACACGAGCGGACTCCGCGATCAGTGGAACCTCCTGATGATGGCGGGTTGGCGTCTGGATGACGTGATCACCGAAGACCAGATCTTGCGCGTGATCAGCAAACAGCGCGAATTGAATTTTAAGCCGGGTGATGAGTACCTGTATTGCAATACAGGCTTTACACTCATGGCCATTATCGTCAAACGCGTGACAGGGGAGCGATTCGCCGACTGGACAAAGCAAAACATATTCGATCCCTTGGAAATGAATAGCACACTCTTTTACGATGACCACGAAAGGGTGGTGAAAAATAGGGCCTATTCCTATTATAAGGATGGCGACTTTGACGAATACAAGAAAAGTGTGCTCAGTTACGCCAATGCCGGAGCGACGAGCCTGTTTACCACCGTTGAGGACCTGAGCAAGTGGGCCGAAAATTTCGAGACAATGAAAGTGGGCAATGCGAAAGTCATGAGCATGATGGCCCAACGGTTTGTCTTAAACAAAGGAGACACGATTCGCTATGCACTGGGTCAGGCTTATCAGAAGTACAAAGGACTGACGACATGGGGACACGGCGGGGGAGATGCAGGTTATCGCACCTACCTGTTGCGCTTCCCTGAACAGCATCTGTCAATTTCCGTCTTTAGCAATCTGGGCCAATTTGATCCCGGATCGCTGTCGTATTTGCTGGCTGACATCGTCCTTGCGAAGGAACTGAAACCCGAGAAGCCTTCCAACATTCCGCCTCCGCCTCCTGGGCCGGCAAAGGAGCCATTCGACCCGAATACGAAACTGGCTGACTTTGCCGGGAAGTACTACAGCGATGAACTGGAAACGCGCTACACATTTGATGTGGTTAACGATACCCTGACCTCACACCACCAGCGTCACCCTGACCAGAAGCTAAAACCTGAAACGAAAGACGCCTTCGCCATGAACTATCTGGGAACCGTCGTGTTTGAGCGTAACAAGGCGGGGAAGGTGATCGGGTTCAAGGCATCGAATGGAAGAGTGAGGAATTTGGTCTTTGTGCGGGAATGAGTAGTCTCGGTATACCGCTTACTGTTTACCGTTCACCCTTCACTATTTCCCCGCGTCTTCCCACAATCCAAAAGCATTCCCCTCTGTATCCTGAAAATAGGCGAACGCACCGCCCTGGATGGAAGTCTTCGGCTTCAGCAGCTTACCTCCGGCCTGTTGGATCTTGACCGCGTATGCATCAATGGACGGCACGTGCATCGTGATGTTCGTTGCCTTTGAAATCTCGTTTCGAAGAATCATTCCGCCACTGATGGCGCCAGGCTCCTTGGGAATGTGTGTAACCGGGTCCGCGTCAACGGTCCGGCAGCCTACGTAGACAGATCCATCGGGCATGGGCCAGTCCTGCATCTGCCAGTCGAAGATGCTATAGAATGCTTTGGCACGATCCAGGTTTTCTACCGGGATTTCAAAATGTACGACCTTATTCATTGTGTTGTTGTTTGGTTTAATGGTTGTAAGTAGCCCCCGACCACTGACAGACCTATGTCAGGAGGACAAAAAATCTTATAACCTATTTTCGATAGTATGCAGCTGTGGCCTCTGACGGGCAAGTTGACAACGTGGCTTCGAACAAGGCCCAGGACACCCAAACTGCGGCAGGGCTCAACTTTTGCTTATGTCAACCAAAACCCAACAACATTTCCATTGAAGAGACTCATCCCGCTTAATTTCTGTGCATGAAACTTCGGTCAAAAGAGACGTATTGGTTACTAAAGAATGGCCTCATCAATAGTTACCCATCGCTTCGTGAGAACATATCATGTGATGTGCTCATCATCGGCGGGGGTATAACAGGCTCATTAATCGCACACCAGCTTTCTCAAGAAGGATATCAAACCGTACTTATTGATAAGCGGGACATCGCTATGGGAAGCACGTGTGCGACCACAGCCATGCTGCAGTATGAAATCGATGAGCCACTGCACACGCTTATTGATAAAGTGGGGGAGCGCGCTGCTGTGGATACCTATCGGGAGGGTGTGTTGGCAATGGACAGACTTGGTGAGATTGTAAAGACAATCCATGCGGACTGTGGATTTCGCAAAAAGCACAGCGTCTATATCGCTGACTCCAAAAAGAGTATGGAGTTTCTATGGAAGGAGTTTGAATGCAGGAAGCAATACAAACTTGACGTAACCTGGCTTTCAAAGCCAGAGCTTAGGAATCAGTTCGGAATGGTTGGCGAAGGCGCTATCTTGTCGGAAGCAGCTGCCAGTGTAGATGCGTATAATCTGGCACATGCACTACTCACATACAGTGTAGCACATGATCAGTTAAGAGTATTTGACCATACCAGCTGCGAGGATGTGGACCACAAGGATTCGAGATCAACAATTACAACAGACAACAAAAATACCATTAAATGCCAGCATGTTGTGTATGCCACGGGCTACGAGGCACAGCCCATGCTCAAGAGCAGTGCTGTCACCTTGAACAGCACCTACGCATTTGTCAGTGAACCGCTTTCCACCATCCCTGAGTCATTGCTGAAAACCATTTTTTGGAATACCCAGGATCCCTATTTATACATGCGCACAACTGCTGATAACCGCATTCTCGTGGGGGGAGGAGATGAGGAGTTTAAGAATGCAGCGAGAAGGGACCGCTTGATGGATAGGAAGGAACTCTTCTTGCTGAAAGAGGTAAGCAGGCTTCTGCCTGATGTGAATCTCATACCTGACTTTACATGGGCTGGCACGTTTGGCGTCACAAAAGATGCTCTTCCCTACATTGGTAAGCATCCCGAGTATCCAAACAGTTACGTTGTGCTTGGTTTTGGAGGAAACGGAATAACATTCAGCGTAATGGGCATGAGCATTATATCCGATGCAATTGCCGGCCGCACCAATCCGTTTTTGGAATACTTTAGTTTGGAGCGGTAAAAAAGAAGGGCTCTATTAAAGCCCCCGGAATCCTTACATCGTAACCTACGCCAGTATTATCTGGATCAAGTAATGGGAGTATATCTCAGTCTGACTTTAACATCAAACACCTCCGAATTTAAAGTTTCGCAGGAACTCATATAAAAAAAGCATGCCATAGTCATGGGAGTGAAGTCTCAGTTTGCTCTTCTAAAAAATATTATGTGGGTGATTATTGAATCAATGAGGTGAGAATTCTACATCTCCTGAGCTCCAAACCCCCATATGATGGCCAATTAAGGTGCTTCATACGTGGCTTCATTCTTGAGTGATGTGAGAAACAATCGAACGAACATTTAAACACCTAAGAAATGAAGCAAAAAATGCAACTGTCAAAAGCCTCTGCATCCACAGTAAAGGCAAGTTCTAAGACCTCAATAAAGTCTTCCAAAGAAACGCTGGAAGATATTTTGGAGGATATGATGAAAGACATGTATTGGGCCGAAAATCACCTGCTTAAGGCATTGGGTAAGATGGCAACCGCAGCGCACAATGATGAACTCAAAGCGGCGTTCACACACCATCAAGAAGAGACAAAACTTCAAATTTCAAGACTTGAAGAGTGTTTCGAAATACTGGATATGAAACCCGTTGCCAAGAAATGCGAAGCCATGGAGGGCCTTGTAAAAGAAGGTGCTGAAGTTATTGAAGAATACGAAAAAGGCCACGCCCGGGATGCTGCATTGATTGCGGCTGCACAGAAGGCCGAGCATTACGAAGTCTCTGCCTATGGAACGATGAGAACGATGTCGACCGTGTTGGGCAAAGTTCAGTGTGCCGAATTGCTGGAAATGTCCAAGGATGAAGAGGCAGAAACCGATGAAAAGCTAACAAAGCTTGCCGAGAGGATCAATCAGCTCGCTGCAGAAATGGAAGTTGAAGAAGTTGAATAGGGGTTTTGTCTTCTTCTCTTTCAAAAGGCCACCTCACGGTGGCCTTTTTTTGTACCTCATCCAAACACCCAGGTATTACACCGTTCAATTTCAGGATCCCTTCTTTGGCTTGTCCTTCTTTTGTGGGTCCTTCTTTCCGAATACTTTTTGTAAGAATGTCCTTTTCTCTTCCTTGGCGTTATCAACGGATGTCAGGTTGATCTCCCGATCAATGGATGGGACAAGGGCCTGGACAAAGGCGTTCTTGAGAATGTTGACCACCGCATACCATACGTTGGTATCGAGATTTTCAATTTTTCCCTCAAATGGAATCTTTGTTGCAATTTGGTCCTTGTCCTGATTTTTGAAAACCTGACCGACTCCGGCAGCAATTCCCTCCCAGATCTTTCTGAAAATGTTGTCGCCTCTATCTTCCTTTCCCAGAATATCCAGATCCTTTATCAACGGTTTTACATACCCAATAAATTTTCCTTCTTTGGCCGCAACCTCAGCGTACAGGCCAAACGTTCCTTTGTTGACATCAATTTTGGCATATGCCTGGAGAAATTCATTCAGCGCTACCAGATTTGTATTCTTCAATTCGGTATTCATATCAAAGGTTGGTGACCCGGCCATCGGATCCAACTTCATATTGAATGAAAGTGTACCGCCATAAATCTCCGAGGTCGCTTTGATGATGGCTGGAAGCTGAATCGTTGAATCATAACTGTTCCTTAGATTCTGAGCCAACAGGTAAGTATTCGTCATCGCGATATCCACCGCCGGTTTTGATCCTTCATCCTTATACTTGACAATGCCATTGTTGATTTCCAGACGGTTAACGTGCAAGGGCATAAAATCATCAAATAGACGTTTGAACGATGTGGAATCCTTAATCAGGATGGAGGGCTCGACCTTCTCTTTCGTAAAAATGATGAGTGGTTCCTGAAACGTCAATTCGCCCACAATGGAGCCACGCCAGAGTGCTTTCCACTCGACCGACAAATCAATCACTTTGGCAGTGAAAAAGGGAGTTTGCTTACCTGTTACACTGTCGACTTTGTTCAAATACATGCTGTCGATTTTATAGGCACCTCGTATCAGGGCTAAATCAATGTCCTGTATTTGGCCATAATATCCTTTCATGTCTGCCAATTGCCTGTTGGCAATGTGCAGAACAACAAACGGGAGTATAATTCGGATCACAATCAGCAATACAAGAACACTGGAGAGAATGATGAATGCCTTTTTCCTTTTGGAAGCCGGAGCCGCAGAAGCCATGGATATTTGAATTATGCCTGACAATCATTCAAAATGGTGCCAGATCAAAAGCGGTGCACTTGAAATTGGCCGTGCTGTCTTTTCTACACGCTGGGTAATATTTTCCACAGACACGCTGCATGGCAGGGGTATAGGCACAGTTTTTTGTTGTTAAACGGTAGCCATTCGTTGGCTGGAATATTGACAGATGCCGTCAAACCACGCACTCCAGAATTACTCCTTATGAAAAACGTATCCTTCAAGATTCTCTCGGTGCTGATCGCTGGGGCAGTATTAGGCAGTTGTCAGGCGGTCGGGGATATCTTTGAAGCTGGCGTGTACACCGGGATCATTGTGGTTGTTTTAACCATAGGTGCTATTATCGTGCTTATTGCACGACTCCGCAGAAAGTAGTTCGATGCCATGATAAGAAAAGCTAAGGCTAGCGCTACGAATCACCATCAAACCAGGGACCATAAAGAGATAGGGTCTATGAATACCTGGCGGACAACACTCACT
>CAYMPU010000018.1:0-6148 GCA_964392375.1 uncultured Ohtaekwangia sp.
CCTGAAGATTCTTGAGGAATTCAGTAAGGATGATTCAAAGAAAGCGCTGCTCGTTGAGGCCGTTGATACGCAGGCCGTTCTGTTCGGCATCAAGGGAATGTTTGATGAAGCCGAAGACGCGCTGGAACGTTCAAAGAAGATTATTGAAAAGGCGGATCAACCCCTCCAAATCGATGAGTTGGGTACTGTGCTCAACCTCTGCAATCTCTATATTCAATTGGGACGATACTCCGACACCGAGGAGATCCTGAACCTGGCGATTGCCGAATACACACGAATCTATGGCGATCAGTCCTTGCGCCTGATCGGCCCGCTGGTCGACAAGAGCAAGTTGCTGTTGGTGCAGGGTGACTATACGGAAGCAGAAAAGGTCGCTCAAAAAGCTCACCAGATTGCGATGACCATCTACAGCGAAAAGTCAACCAAAACAGCTGTCACACAAAAGCTCCTCAGTGACATTGACTATACCATTGGCGACTACGAGAACGCGGAAGAACTTATTTTGAAAGCGCTTGCCAGCCAGGAGAAACAATTCGGCAGAAACCATATCGAAGTGGCCAAGTCACTGTCCCAGTTGGCGCTGATCAAATTCTACAAAGGCGACAACAAAAATCAGGTTGAGAAAATCATGCTGGAGTCGCGCGACATCATGGGTGCCCGGCTTGGGAAGTCCAACCCACAGTATGCCGACATCCTGAAGAATGTGGCCATCCTCTACATATCCGAAAAGAAGTACGACATCGCCTTCAACTCCTTGACACAAGCCGAAGCGATTTGGCGTGAAAAAGCAGGTCGCAAGAACAGCGTACAGGCTGCTTCCATTTTTGCGCTTACGGGAGATGTGTATTACCAACTGAAGCGGTACGACAAAGCGCAGGAATTCTATAAAAAGGGAAAAGACCTTTACGAGAAGTACTTCAGCGATACCCACCCCGAATATGTCAAGATCCTGTCGAAAGTTGCCAAGGTGTATTACATGCAAAAGGATTTCAAGGGCGCCAAGAAGAACATCGAGCAGGCACTGAACAACTACGAAAACTTTATCAAGCAGTTCTTCCCTGCATTGAGCGAGCGTGAAAAAGCCAAATACTGGAACACCATCAAGGGTGACTTCGAATTCTACAATACCCTTGCGTTTAGTCAACTCGAGGATTTCCGCGACCTCAGCGGCAAGGTGTACAACTACCAACTGCTGACCAAGGCGCTACTGCTGAGCTCGTCGATCAAGATCCGTGAGCGTATCCTCAACAGCAAAGACGAAACCCTCAAAGCCAGCTATGCATCGTGGATTCAGAAGAAAGAACACCTGACCAATGTACTTTCCATGAGCAGCCAGCAGTTGCTGGATAACGGCATCGACCCCGCCGTACTGAGTGCGGAAGTAGAGAAACTCGAACGCGAACTCAGTGAGAAGTCCGAGATCTTTGGACAGGGCTTCGAGAGCAAGCGCATCACCTACGAAAATGTTCAGTCTGCCTTGACCAAGACAGAAATCGCTATGGAGATGGTGCGCTTCCGTCACTTCGACCACACCTTTACCGACTCGATCATCTATGTTGCACTCTATGTTCGTGGTGACAAGTCACGGCCCAAGGTGGTTGAACTTGGCCAAGGACATCTCATGGAGGGACGCTATTACCGCAACTACCGCAACAGCATTATGCGGCAGACGGCGGATGAGTATTCCTATAAAGTATTTTGGGAGCCCATTCAAAAGGAGCTTGGCCAATATACCACGATGTACTTTTCTCCCGATGGAGTGTATAACCTCATCAACCTGGAGTCCATCCCCACACCCGACGGCAAGTATGTGATTGACAATTCCAATATTGTGATGGTCAGCAACACGAAAGACTTGTACCTCCGTAAGGTGAAAAGCAAGACGGCCGCAGCCAGCTCTTCATCCAACAATGCGTCCATGTTCGGTAATCCGAAATTCTACCTGACGGCTTCCTCCCAGCGTGAATGGAGTGACCTGCCGGGCACCGAAAAAGAGGTCGACGAATTGAACAAGCTCCTCAAGGATAAAGGTTGGATTGCCCAGGAGTATATGGAATCCGATGCCAGTGAGGATAAGGTGAAATCCCTGAACAGTCCGCGTGTCTTCCACATTGCCACGCACGGTTTCTATGCAAAGGCGGATGCACCCAAGGCACAGGAAGAACTGACCGAGAATGAGGCGATGATGGCGGAAAACCCGCTGATGAAATCCGGTCTGCTCCTTACGGGCGCCGGGGACATTCTGGCCAAAACGAAGCACAACTACAATATGGAAAGCGGCGTGCTCACCGCGTATGAGGCCATGAGTCTCAACCTGGACAAGACGGATCTCGTGGTCTTGAGTGCTTGCGAAACGGGTCTCGGAGAAATCTCCAACGGCGAGGGTGTGTATGGCCTCCAGCGTGCCTTCTTTGTCGCCGGGGCGAAAGTTCTCATCATGAGTATTTTCAAAGTTGATGACGCAGCCACACAGAAGCTCATTCTCAATTTCTATAAGAAGTGGCTCAACTCGGGAAACCTGAGGCAGAGCTTTATTGAAGCGAAGAAGGAATTGCGGGTAGAGTACCCGGAGCCCATCTATTGGGGGTCCTTCATGATGATCGGGTTGGATTGATTTCGGACGGTGACCGGACGGTCACGGTGAATTTATTTTAGGCGGGTTGTGCATCCGCCAAAAAATTCCGTTGTCTTTGGGTAACGTTTACTTCATCGCCACGTTTTCTCAATATTCCCAACGCCTATGCTGAAGAATTACCTCACCACAGCGTTCCGCAGCCTGATGCGCAACAAGCTTACTGCGTTCATCAACATCGCAGGTCTTGCCTTGTCCATGACAAGCGCGCTGATGATCTATCTGTTCGTCACGGATGAATTGCGATATGACACGCATCACACGAAGCTTGGCCAAACGTATCGGGTAACAAGAAATTTTCTTGATGTAAATGGTGTTCCGCGCCTGCATCTGGCATCTGTTGCGCCCCCTATCGGGCCGCTGCTCAAAAATGATTTTGGAGAGATCGAGCAAATGGCGCGAACACTGCAGAATGGCGTGGTGATGTCGATAGAGGAGAATGGTGAACGTAGAAAAATCGCGACAGAAAATGATGCGTTCATGGCGGAGCCAGCACTCCTGAATATTTTCGATATAGAAATAGTGTCTGGCAATCCTGATAAAGCACTCGAACGTCCTATGACTGTCATGCTATCAGAGTCGTCGGCCCGGAAATATTTTGAAACTACCGATGTCGTTGGAAAACATCTCAAGGCAGACCAAAACCTGGACCTTGAGGTGACGGGCGTCTATAAGGACTTTCCGGTACAATCTCACTGGCATCCGACTTTTCTTATTTCGTTCAGCACGCTGAATGACAGCACCATCTATGGTCGCCGCCGCCTCGAGACCAACTGGGGAAACAATGCCTTCACCACCTACTTGCTTCTGGAGCCTGGAACGGATCCGGCCAAGTTGCAGGCACAGTTCCCGGGTTTCCTTGACAAACACTTTGGCCCCTTCGCCATTGCCAACTTTGGTGCGCCACCCTCCTTTGTTGCATCCAAAGTCACCACGTTATTCCTGCAAAAAGTATCCGATATTCATCTCCGCTCCCATCTGGATGACGAGTTGGAAGTCGGAGGCAACATCAACAACGTCTACATGATGGCCGTGATCGGAGGATTCATCGTCCTCATCGCCTGTTTCAACTTTATCAACTTGTCAACAGCGCGTGCCACAAAACGATCCAAGGAAGTGGGCTTAAGGAAAGTGGTTGGCGCCTTCCGAAAACAGCTCGTCACACAGTACCTGAGCGAGTCGGTCCTTGTTTCGCTGGTTGCCTTTGCCCTTTCAGTGCCACTTTCGTTCCTGACCTTGCGCTGGCTAAACGATTTCACAGATAAGTCTATCCTGCTGGACCTGACCTCAGGAGGACCGGTAATTTTTGGGCTATTCGTATTCGCTGTCGCCGTGGGATTGCTTGCCGGCGTGTATCCTGCATTTGTGATCTCTTCCTTCAGGCCCGCCCTCGTATTAAAAGGTCAGCAAGGTTCATCGAAGGGCAATTCAACTATCCGAAAGGTGCTGGTCGTATCCCAATTTGCCATTTCCATCGTTCTCATCATCGCTACCGCGATCACCTCCCTGCAGTTGAACTACCTCAACACCCGGGAGCTCGGCTTTGACAAAGAAGGAGTGATCACCCTCCCGTACTATGGCGAACTTTCAGCATCCTATGACGCATTCTACAATGAGCTGACGCGATCAGCCTTGATCAAAAACGCAACGCGTTCATCACGAATTCCCACGGGGCGCCTGCTCGACAGTCAAGGTAGCCCCAGTATCATGCAGGGTGACAGTCTTGTAAACACCGGAGTATCCCTCAAGATGGTCGCCATCGACTATGAGTTCTTTGATACGTACAACATTGAAATGGCTGCCGGGCGGATGTTTTCCAAGTCCATTCCAACCGATGACACGTTGGCCTTTATTATCAACGAAACAGCGGCTCGGAAACTGGGATGGGCTACGAATGAGGAAGGCATCAACAAGGACTTTGTCTATGGTGGTGTCAAAGGCAAACTGATCGGTATCGTAAAGGATTTTCACTTTGAATCCCTGCATCAGGACTATGTCCCCATGTCCTTCTTTATTCAAAACAACTTCTACAACAACCTCACCGTAAAATTTGCAGGCAACAAGCAGGACGCTATCGGGCACCTGGAGAAGACCTGGAGATCGTTCCTTCCGATCCGCCCTTTCGATTTCCAGTTCACAAGCGATCGGTATGACCGGTTGTACGATGCGGAGAAAAAACAAGGTCAATTGTTTAGCCTCTTCTCCGGACTCGCCATTTTCATCGCCTGTCTGGGACTGTTTGGATTGGCGACCTTCAACACCCTTCAGCGCGTAAAAGAAATTGGCATCCGAAAAGTGCTGGGCGCTTCCGTACCCGGCATACTCATGCTGCTATCGAAAGAGATTGTCGTGCTGATCGTGGTGGCCAACCTTATTGCCTGGCCTGTGGCCTGGTACTTCATGGATATGTGGCTCGGCAGTTTTGCCTTTCACATTACCCTGAATCCAATGGTGTTTATTGGAGCTGCCGTTGCGGCCGTCCTCCTGGCATTGGTCACCGTAAGCGCTCAGACCATCCGTGCGGCCATGACCAACCCGTCCAATACGCTGCGCTACGAGTAGCTCAGCTCTTCCCGGTCGGTATGTTGAGTCGTTTTTCCGCGAACCGCTTGATGATCAAACCGACCAATACGCCAAAGGTGCCGAACCCCAGGATGACGAACAGGCCATTTTCCTCGAAGGATTGCGGGGTGAGCTGGAAGAACACTCCCGCGTAGTACCCGGCAGCGCTGACCATGCTGGCCCAGAGCAATCCGGCGACCACGGAGTAACCCAGGAAGGTAAGAGGCCGTACGCCCGTTAGCCCGATCATGACCGGAAGCACGGCGCGCAGCCCGTAGAGAAACCGATAGCTTAGCAGAATCTGGACGCGGTGGTGCTCGAAGAACCGGCGTGCAGGTTCCATCTTCAACTTCAGCGATGGACGGCGGTCAACAAAGTAGGTTCCATTGAACCTCCCTATAAGATAGTAGAGCCAATCACTCACAAACGACCCAAAAAAGGCAAAAAAGACCGTTTCCGCTCCGCCAAAAACTCCGCTGTAGACCAACGATGACGCTACCAGAATGGCCGTCTCTCCTTCAAGGAAGGTGCCGGCGATGAGCGCCAGGTATCCATACTGATGAAGAAACTCTTCCATGACTCGCAAGGTACCTACCCAGCCTGATACTTCAGCGCCGAACCTTCCCCCCGAAAAAAACGTTCTGAACCTGAAATGTCATTTAATAATCATTTAATTTTGTACCAGACTTTCGAACTGATCCTTGACGATTAATTTGGAACAACGAATTTGAACAACACCTTCACCCTCTCCGTGCACGAAGCCTCGCTTCGCCGCCGGTTTGCCTCTCTCCCCCTGGTGATTAGAAATTTCCGACGCCTCATCCGGATTTGATACCGCATCCTGCGGCTATTCTGGCGGTCTGCTGATGCGGATCTGCCCTACTATATTTTATTCATTTTTAATTACAACAACTACAGGAATTGGAATCAACAGTAATTGTTCGGGAGGCTACC
>CAYMPU010000019.1:0-42045 GCA_964392375.1 uncultured Ohtaekwangia sp.
ATGGTGAATTAGGAAATTGGGTGTATTCCTATTCCAAGATAACAGCCGAGGTTCGTGCTTTCATTGGTTAGCTTGAAAATGCAGGGTTCTGAATACTACTGGCATTGCGCATACACCGTGTTGCCTGCAGTGCATTATAATATGATTATCTCTAAAGAGTCCGGGATATTGTCCTTGTTTGTCTTCCACCAGTCATTGGTCCTTGGAATTTCAACACCAAACGAGCCTCTGAAGCCCTTTACAAAAATGTGAACTCCGGTTTCTCCACCGACATCGACTTCCTCGACCTCATACTTTTCCTTAAGGTCTTTCATTGTCATACCAACTCTTAGCCCTTTGTCCGTAATGAACTTCTCACTGCCAGTTTGAATTCTAAAAAGCTTGTTGCGATTTAAGGAATCCCAACCGGGCTCAAAGGAGAACAGATACTATTATCCGTCTCGTCAGCAACCAAATAAAGAGGGGAATATGTATCACAATCTTCGCACTCCGCAATACTATCGCGGACAACCTTAAAGCTATTCAGCTTTTGCAGAGAGACTGCAATTGGTTCGCCTGTTTTCAGACTCCCAATTTGACTGGGTCTAATTAAGAACTCGAATTTGCTTGGAGTCCTAATTGTGTCGGTTGCAGCACTTTGATTGGTAGGCTTGTCGTTACGTTGCGTGCAGCTGGCTATCAATACAAAGAATATTGCTAAACCGATCTTCATTGTCCTAAATGTTACAAATGCATTGTAGCCAACAACCGAATATACGCAACGGCAATTTCTCTCGAATCATCCCAATGTCCCCAGGAAGCGAAATAGTCTTTTTCCCCTATTTTTATGTAGCACCAATCGCTACAACTAATGGAACCCGATACGACCCCTCCCTCAAAAGCCTGGAACATCACCCTCTGGATTGCCCAAATCCTCCTCGCTCTCGGTTTTGCTTTCGGCGGCTACGGCAAAGCAGCCTGGACTTCAGAAGCACTCAACGCCAGCGTTCCTTGGGCGTCGGCAATTCCTATGTGGCTCATGCGGTTCATTGGTGTTACCGAACTGCTCGCAGCAATAGGGTTGATTCTGCCCGCCCTGCTGCGAATCCGCCCGGGATTGACCCCTTTGGCCGCCGGCGGTTTGGCCTTGATTATGGTCCTGGCAGCTGGATTTCACCTGTTTCGGGCGGAATACATGCTTATTCTGGCCAACGCTGTTTATTTCGGAATCGCGGTTTTCATCGCCTGGGGCAGGGCGGTGAAGTACCCGATTACATCACGCTGACCTAGTCTCGGGTGCCCTGAAAGGGGAGAAAATATTTGCCGAGATACTCGGCATGCATACTAAATGTTTTTTACATTTAGGGTACGTGAAACGCGAAGAGACCATCGATCACCAACTCAAGACCGCCTGGCACGGCATCGCCCGCATGTACAACCAGCAGGCGATGAAGTACGGCGGCACGATGTCGATCGGGTTTGCACTGCTCAACATCCACGGCGACGAAGGCACACCGGCTACGAAGATCGGTCCGCTCATGGGACTGGAAGCCCGCAGCCTCACACGCTTGTTGAAATCAATGGAAGAGAAAGGACTCATCATTCGCAAAGCCGATGAGACCGACAAGCGATCGGTGCGCATCATGCTCACACGCGAAGGGAAGAAAAGAAGAGAGAAGGCACGCGAGACCGTGTTGCGTTTTAATGAAGCGGTCCGGGAAGTAATTCCTGAAAAGAAACTCGATGTGTTCTTCGATGTCGTACAGAACATCAACCGCATGATTGAGCGCAACGACATTTTTGAAAAAGCTACTACCTAATAACCCTACAACGCTTTAACCGATGAATCGCACCATTCGCAAAGTCGCCATCCTGGGATCAGGCATCATGGGATCACGCATCGCTTGTCACTTCGCCAACATCGGCTGTGATGTGCTGCTGCTCGATATCGCACCCAAAGAATTGACCGAAGAAGAAAAAGCCAAAGGCCTTTCTCTCGACCACCCGGCCGTCAAGAATCGCATTGTGCAGAGCTCGTATGATGCGACACTCAAGTCCAATCCCGCGGCGCTGTTTAGCAAGAAGTTCGCAGGCCGCGTCAAGCTCGGGAACTTCACCGACGACATGCCGAAGATCAAAGCGTGCGACTGGACGATCGAAGTCGTTGTGGAAAACCTTGGCATCAAGAAGAAAGTATACGAAGAGGTTGAGAAGTATCGCACACCCGGAACGCTGATCACGTCAAACACTTCAGGCATCCCGATTCATCTGATGGCGGAGGGACGCTCGGAAGATTTTCAAAAGCACTTTGCCGGCACGCACTTCTTCAACCCGCCACGGTATTTGAAGTTGCTCGAGATCATTCCTACACCGAAGACGGATCCTGAGGTGACGAAGTTTCTCATGCACTACGGTGATCTCTTCCTTGGAAAGACCACCGTGCTCTGCAAAGACACACCCGCCTTCATCGGCAACCGCGTGGGCATTTTTGGATTGCTCAAGGTGATTGACTCCATGCGCAAGTTCGACCTCAATGTCGATGAGATCGATCGGCTGACGGGACCGGTGATTGGAAGACCCAAGTCGGCTACGTTCAGAACGTCGGACGTGGTTGGTCTGGACACACTCGTGAAAGTAGCGAACAATCTGTACGAGGGATTGGTGAATGACGAAGGCCGCGAGATGTTCAAGCTTCCGGATGTTGTCACACAACTCGAAAAGAACAAATGGCTCGGCGACAAGACCAAGCAGGGATTTTACAAGAAGTCGAAGAACGCGAAGGGCGAGACAGAAATTCTCACGCTCGATCTGAAGACGCTGGAATACAAGCCGAAGATCAAAGTCAAGTTCGCCACGCTCGAAGCGGCCAAGGCCGTTGACAATCTTCGCGATCGTTTCAAGGTACTTCTCGCTGGAACCGACAAGGCCGGCGACTTCTATCGCGATGCCTTCTTTGGTACGTTCCAGTACGTGACCAACCGGATCCCAGAAATCAGCGATGAGCTGTACCGCATCGATGATGCCGTTTCCTGCGGTTTTGGCTGGGATTTCGGTCCGTTCGAGACCTGGGATGCCGTGGGCGTAGAGAAGACCATTCCGCAAATGGAAGCAGCCGGCTACAAGCCCGCGCAGTGGGTGTACGATATGATTGCCTCGGGCAACAAGACATTCTACAAGAGCGAAGGCGGCCAGAAGAAATATTATGACATCCGCACGAAGAGCTATCAGTCCATCGCCGGACGCGAGAGCTTCATCATTCTTGAGAACAAGAAAGAGAACATTGTATGGAAGAATGCCGACTCCCGGATCTACGATCTCGGCGACGGCGTTTTGAATTTTGCGTGGCACAGCAAGAGCTACACGCTGGGCAGCGCGGTGATCGAAGGCATGAACAAGGCCATTGATCTCGCGGAAAAAGATTATCGCGGATTGGTCATCGGTCACCAGGGCCCCGACTTCTCACTCGGCGCAAATCTCGGACTTGTCTTCATGTACGCCATTGAGCAAGACTACGACGAGATTGATTTCATGATCAAGGCGTTTCAGAATTCGGTGATGCGCATTCGTTACTCGGGCGTGCCCGTGGTGGTTTGTCCTCAGGGCAGAACCCTCGGCGGCGGCTGTGAGATGACCATGCATGCGGATATCGCGCAGGCTGCTGCAGAGACGTACATCGGTCTCGTGGAAGTAGGCGTGGGCCTGATCCCCGGAGGTGGCGGCACGAAAGAATTTGCCAAGCGCGTGAGTGATGCGATGGAAGAGGGTGATGTGGAACTGAACGCCCTGCAGAATGCGTTCATGAATATAGCAACAGCCAAAGTAGCAACGTCGGCAGAAGAAGCCCGTGAATTCGGAATCTTGAAGAAGCTCGATCGTGTATCCATGAACAAGGATCGCCAGATCGCCGATGCGAAGGACACGGTTCTTGAATTGGCCGATGCCGGTTACACCATGCCGCAGCAAGCGAAGAACATCAAAGTCCAGGGCCGCACCGGTCAGGCCCTCTTCCTCGCCGGACTCCAGGGCATGCTCATGGGGAAATATATTTCTGAGCACGACGCGAAAGTTGCCCGGTGGGTAGCGAATGTAATGTGTGGAGGAGATTTGACTTCGCCGCAGGAAGTGAGTGAGCAGTATTTGCTGGACCTAGAGCGTGAAGCCTTCTTGTCACTGACTGGCGAGAAGAAGACGTTAGAGAGAATTCAGGCCATTCTGACTGGAGGCAAGCCTCTTAGAAATTGACAGTTGACTATAGTGAGGAATTAATATCAAACGATACAATATGGATGCATACATCGTAGCCGGTTACCGTACAGCGGTGGGGAAAGCAAAAAAAGGCGGCTTCCGTTTCACCCGTCCCGACGACCTCGCCTCGGACGTCATCAAGCACATGGTGAAAACCATCCCGGGCCTTGACAGCAAGATGGTGGATGATCTCATCGTCGGCAACGCCGTTCCGGAGGCAGAGCAGGGCATGCAGATGGGGCGCATCATTGCGCTGCTGTCATTGGGCATTGATGTACCTGGGCTAGTGATCAACCGCTATTGTGGATCGGGCGTAGAAGCCATTGCGATGGCGAGTCACCGGATTCATGCGGGTCAGGCGGATGTGATCATTGCCGGTGGAACGGAATCAATGTCGCTGGTGCCTGTGATGGGTTTTAAAACCGCCCTCAACTATGCGATTGCCAAGGATAATCCCACGTACTACACCAGTATGGGCTTAACCGCCGAGGAAGTTTCCAAGCAATACAAGATTACGCGTGAGGAGCAGGATCAGTTTTCGTACGAGTCCCACGTCAAGGCTGCGAAAGCGTGGAAGGACGGCAAGTTCAAGGATGAAGTCGTACCGATCACGGTGAAAGAAGTGTACGTCGATGAGAACATGAAGAAGAAGACACGGGAATACGTCGTCGAAAAAGATGAGGGTATCCGTGCCGACACAACCGTAGAGGGACTGTCGAAGTTGAAACCCGTATTTGCCGCGGGCGGAACGGTAACCGCCGGCAACTCATCGCAGACATCGGATGGTGCTGCTTTCGTGACCGTGATGAGCGAGAAGATGGTTAAGCAATTAAATCTGAAGCCCATTGCCCGGATGTTGAGTTATGCGACGGCGGGTGTTGATCCACGGATCATGGGCATTGGTCCTGTCGCCGCGATTCCCAAGGCACTGAAGATTGCCGGCAAGAATTTGCAAGACATTGATATCATCGAACTGAACGAGGCGTTTGCCGCGCAGTCACTTGCTGTTGTAAAGACACTGGGCATTGATCGCGCAAAGCTCAATCCGAATGGTGGAGCTATTGCGGTGGGACATCCGCTGGGATCATCCGGAGCTCGTCTTTCTGTACAACTCTTCAATGAGCTGCGCAGGCAGAAGAAGAAGTATGGGATGGTTACGGCGTGTGTTGGCGGTGGACAAGGCGTAGCGGGCATTTATGAACTATTGAATTAGGTTAAGACACAAACAAAGGACAAAGAATAACTGGACGAGTATGGCAACCATGACTGAAACCAAAAAGGCACTCCGCGGTGGCGAGTTCCTCATTCGCGAAACACAGGCTAATGAAATTTTCATTCCCGAGGATTTCAACGAAGAGCAAAAGATGATCATGCAGCAGTGCAAGGACTTCCTGGCCAAGGAAGTTTTTCCGCGACTGGATGAAATAGATTCCATGAAAGACCCGAAGCTGATGCCATCCCTGCTTGACAAGGCAGGTGAGCTCGGTTTGCTGGGTACGTCAGTTCCTCCCGAACTGGGTGGTTTTGGAATGGACTTCAACACCACGATGCTGGTGGCTGAGGTAATCGGCGCTGGGCACTCGGTCGCCGTAGCACTTTCAGCACATACGGGCATTGGCACATTGCCGATTCTCTACTACGGTAATGACGCGCAGAAGAAAAAGTATATTCCGAAGCTGGCCACGGGCGAATGGAAGGCCGCATACTGTCTGACGGAACCCGATTCCGGATCGGATGCCAACTCCGGCAAGACCAAAGCCACGTTGACGCCCGATGGCAAGCACTACCTGATCAATGGTCAGAAGATGTGGATCACGAACGGTGGATTTGCCGATGTGTATGTCGTATTCGCGAAGATTGACAGCGACAAGAACCTGAGCGCGTTCATCGTCGAGAAGTCGTTTGGCGGCATCACGATGAATGAGGAGGAGAAGAAAATGGGGATCAAAGGCTCATCGACGCGCCAGATATTTTTTAACGATTGCAAGGTGCCTGTGGAGAACTTGTTGAGCGAGCGTGAAAACGGATTCAAGATTGCCGTGAACATTCTGAACATAGGCAGGATCAAGCTCGGGGTTGCCGCTGTTGGCGGAAGCAAGATGGCGATCTCGGCAGCGATCAAATATTCGAAAGAGCGCAAGCAGTTTGGAATGCCGATCTCAAACTTTGGTGCGATCAAACACAAGATTGCAGAGGCCGTAACAAAAATATTTGCAAGTGAGTCGGCGCACTATCGCGCGTCGCAAAACATTGACGATGCATATGCGGCGTTTGTGGCTGGGGGTATGGATTCCGGCAAAGCGCGACTGAAGGCGCTCGAGGAATTTGCCATCGAGTGCGCAATCCTCAAGGTACACGGTTCGGAAGTCCTTGACTTCGCCGTAGATGAAGGTGTGCAGATTTATGGCGGCATGGGCTTCTCGGCAGAAGGCCCGATGGACCGTGCCTATCGCGATGCACGCATCAACCGTATCTTCGAAGGAACCAACGAGATCAACCGCCTGCTCACGATCGACATGCTCATGAAGCGCGCGATGAAGGGTTCGCTGGACCTCATGACACCGACGATGGCGGTTCTCAAAGAGTTGACATCGATCCCGGATTTTGGAGCGAGTGATGACTCTGCCGTGTTTGCCAAAGAGAAGAGGGCCCTCAACAACCTGAAGAAGGCTGGCCTGATGGTTTCCGGAGCAGCCGTCCAGAAATTCATGATGAAGCTTTCGGATGAACAGGAGATACTGATGAACCTGGCGGATATGCTGATCGAAGGCTATGTCGCCGAGTCAGTGTTGTTACGCGTAGAGAAGCTCATCGGCATTCGCGGTGAGCAGGCCTGCGCCATTCAGAAAGACATGGCGATGATCTATCTGCACCATGCGATAGAGAAAGCTTCGGACGCCGGCAAGCAGGCCATTTATGGTTTTGCCGAAGGTGACGAGCAACGCCTGATGCTCCTGGGCCTGAAGCGGTTTACGAAGATTGAGCCCTTCAATCTGAAGGAAGCCCGCCGACGGGTGGCCAATTTTGCCATTGACAAGGGTGAGTACCCGTTTTAGCAGTTGACAATGTGCAATTGACAGTTGACAAAGCGCCAGCTTTTTGCTGAATGTTTGTCAGTTTGATCACTCGCATGTCAATTCGCAATTTCTTACGTAGGAGCTGATTCCCCCTGGGGAATTCTTTTGTCAATTGCCCCTTGTCAATTGTCAACTTCGACCCAGTGTCCGCTAAGTCTCCGCTAAGGATCGGCTAAGTGACCCTTCGCTCGTCCTTCGCTCATCCTTCGCTCAAACTCAGTTGTTTTGGGGGTGATGGCGCCTTGCCCGTCATGCCATGGACGGGTTTTCACGGTCGCCGGTGACGTGAGTACAAGATAACATTCGTGGGTTTCTGCGGTAGAAAAGCAGGACAAAAAGTTTTTCCTGGAGAATGGCTGTTTGCCAAACGTTAGGAACTGTGCAACCTAATTCCTTATTTAGCGTTATAGTTTAACAAAACAGTTAAATCAATTGGCTAAAAAGGAACGCGATAACGACACGGAAAAGGCCATTCTGGAGGCCGCCAGAAAGGTTTTTACCCACAAGGGCTACGCCGCAGCCCGGATGGAAGACATTGCCCAGGAGGCCGGAATGAACCGGGCGCTGCTGCACTATTACTTCCGCAGTAAGGACCGAATGTTCGATTTGGTGTTTGAACAACGCGTCCGCGAATTCTTTGTGGGTGTGGCTCAAATCATGGCCGGGTCGCTCACGCTATTTGAAAAGATACGCGCCGTAGTTGAGCACGACATCGATATGATCCGGACGCAGCCTGACCTGCCACTGTTCATCATGCAGGAATTGACGCAAAACCCCGATCGCCTCATCGCGATCGCAAAACATTCCGGAGTCGGTCCCGCCACCATGATGAAAGCATTCAAGATCCAGGTGAAAGCAGCCGTTGACAAAAAACTGATCCGCCCCATTGACGGCGGTCAGCTGCTCATCAACATCATGTCGCTTTGTGTATACCCGTTCGTGGCCAAACCGATGATCAAGGCCGTGCAAGAACTCGACGACGCACAGTTCGACAAGATGATCAAGAAGAGAAAACAAGAAGTGACAGACTTTATTATCGATGCCATAAAGCTTTAAGCCTATGAAGATCACGAATTCCCTGCGATGGGCCCTCGTTGCCTTTGGACTTCTTGGCAGTCTGGCAATTTATGCGCAAAAGCCTTCCCTCACCCTGGAGCAGTGCTGGGAGCTGGCGAGAAAAAATTACCCATTGATTAAACAAAAGGAACTGCTGACAAGAAGTCTGGAGTACAGCATATCCAATGCGCAGTCGGGTAACCTTCCGCAGGTTTCAATTCATGGACAGGCATCGTATCAATCTGATGTGACGCGCCTTCCGGGCCCCGCCCTTCTCGTGGAGCCACTGTCAAAGGACCAGTACAAAATTTATGCTGAGCTGAATCAGAACATCTACGATGGTGGTGTGATCAAAAACCAGAATGCTGTGCAGTCGGCGGGAACCCTGGTGGAGCAGCAAAAGCTCGAGGTTGAGTTGTACAAGATTCGTGACCGCATCAATCAAATCTATTTCGGCGTGCTGCTGATGGATGCTCAGCGATCGCAGCTCAACCTGCTGCGCTCGGATATTACCTCCTCGCTGGCGAAGACGGAGTCGGCCGTTCGCAATGGGACGGCATTTCAGACCAACGTAGATATGCTGCAGGCAGAGCTACTGAAAACCGACCAGCGCATCATTGAAATCAATGCTGGACGCAAAGCATACCTGGCAATGTTGGGGTATTTTATCAATCAGCCCCTCACAGCCCAGACTGTCCTTGTCGCACCGGTTGCTGTGGAAGATGCCAGAGTAGCCGAGATCAAACGACCAGAGCTCACTTTGTACCAGTTTCAATCTGATCTGCTCGGTGCACAATACAAGTCGTCGACCACGCGCAACGTTCCCAAACTGGGGCTGTTTGTTCAGGGTGGCTATGGCCGGCCCGGACTCAACATGTTGAAGAATGAGTTTGAAACGTACTACCTCGGTGGCATCCGGATGAGCTGGTCGCTGGGAAATTTCTACAACTCCAAGCGCGACCGCGAACTGCTGGATGTCAATACGCAGATGGTCAGCGCGCAAAAGGAGACATTTTTATTCAACACCAACCTCACGCTGATGCAACTCGACGATGAAGTGCAGAAACTGCGCGAGCTGATTCGTGTGGACGATGAGATCATTGCCCTTCGTGCCCGGATCAAGAACACAGCCAAGGCACAGTACGAGCACGGTGTGATTTCAACCAACGATCTCCTGCGGGAATTGAACGCGGAAGAAAACGCCCGGCAGAATCTGGCCGTGCACCAGATACAATTCATGCTGGCGAAATATAATTATCAAACCACTTCAGGAAACTAATACACGATGAATACAAGCGCATACTCATTCGGAGCCATGCTTTTCGCAGCAACCCTGATGGGCTGCAACGGAAGCGCTGACAACGTCGATGCTTCGGGAAACTTTGAGGCTGATGAGACCATCATCTCCGCCGAAGGCAGCGGACGCATTATGGAGCTTGCCCTGGAAGAAGGGCAGACGTTGAAACCCGGCGAGGTCGTTGGCTATATCGACACGATGCAGCTGCACCTGAAGAAGAAGCAGCTGACCTATTCCATGCGTGCAGTTCTTGCACGTCGCCCGGACGCAGAAAGCCAGCTGTCCACAATCCGCAAGCAGATCGAAACGGCGAAGTACGAAAGGCGCCGTATCGAGAACCTGCTGAAGGACGACGCAGCCACGAAGAAACAATTGGATGACCTGACAGCGCAAGTCGACCTGCTCGAGAAACAATACAACTCGCTGCAGAAGTCGCTGGCCATTACTACACAATCGCTCGAAAGCGAAACGCTTCCCTTGAAAGCACAGGTCGAGCAGATCGAAGACCAGATTGCACGGTCAGTGATTATCAATCCCGTCAACGGAACAGTACTTTCCAAGTATGCCGAGAAGTCGGAGATGGTCGTCGCGGGTAAGCCCATCTATAAAATTGCTGATATCTCATCGCTTCAATTGAGGGCCTACATTTCCGGCGATCAGCTGGCCGCGTTCAAACTGGGTCAGAAAATCAAGGTGCTGGTCGATGCCACCGATGGAAAATCAACAACACATGAGGGCACCGTGGAGTGGATTTCCGATAAAGCGGAGTTCACACCGAAGACCATTCAAACCAAGGAAGAGCGCGCCAACCTCGTGTATGCGATAAAGGTCCGCGTACCCAATGACGGCTCGTTGAAGATCGGCATGTACGCGGATGTATTGCTGAAATAGAATTACGGCCCGAAAGAATTACACCATGCAACTGGCGGTCAGCGTATCGGATGTCAACAAATCTTTCCTCAGCGGAAAGACGCGGCTCCCTGCGTTGAAGTCCATCAGCTTTGAAGTCAAAAAGGGCGAGCTGTTTGGACTGATAGGTCCCGATGGAGCTGGTAAAACGACGTTGTTCAGAATTCTCACCACACTAATGCTGGCTGATTCGGGCACGGCGGCGGTAGACGGCTACGACGTTGTTCGCGATTTTAAGGAAATCCGGAAGCGCGTCGGTTACATGCCAGGAAGATTCTCGTTGTATCCAGACCTGACCGTTGCTGAAAATATTTCATTCTTCGCCACGCTGTTCAATACGACACTGAAAGAGAACTACGATCTCGTCAAGGCCATTTACAACCAGATCGAACCTTTTGAAAAGCGAATGGCTGGTGCGCTCTCCGGTGGAATGAAACAGAAACTCGCGCTCAGTTGTGCGCTGATTCACCGGCCCAGTGTGCTCTTCCTCGATGAACCGACCACAGGAGTAGACGCGGTTTCACGAAAGGAATTTTGGGAATTGCTGCGAGGCCTTCAGGAGTCAGGAATTTCAATTGTGGTTTCGACGCCGTACATGGATGAGGCCGGACTTTGCGACCGCGTGGCGCTCATGCAGGAGGGGAGGATCATGGAGATCAATTCGCCAAAGGCCATTACCTCAGGGTTCCGCAAGCCATTGTACGCGGTGCGTGCACCGAACATGTATGAACTGATGATCAAACTCCGGGCACTCGAAGCCGTCGAGACGTGCTATCCATTCGGGCAATATCACCACGTTGTTTTTCGCGATGGATCATTACGGGAGGAGGAGGCGAGGATGATTGTGACGGGCGTTAGTGAGGGCACGCCGGAAGTCAAGCGCACGGAGGCGACGATTGAAGATTGTTTCATGGACCTGATGCACCAATGAGCGACGCGTTTGCCATATCAGCCCAGCAACTCACCAAACGTTTCGGTGATTTCACCGCCGTGGATGCGATTACGTTTGACGTGAAACGCGGAGAAATATTCGGCTTCCTGGGTGCCAATGGCGCGGGAAAGACCACGGCCATGCGGATGCTCTGCGGTCTTTCTTTTCCCACCAGCGGCAAAGCACAGATCGCCGGTTATGATCTTTCTACCGAATCGGAGAAAATAAAGCAAAGCATTGGCTACATGAGTCAGAAGTTCTCGCTGTATGAGGATCTCACAATCGTGGAAAACATTCGGTTCTATGGAGGCATCTACGGACTGACGGATCAGCAGATCAAAGCAAAGACAGAGTTTATGCTGCATCAGCTTCATCTGGAGGATCAGGCAAAGACACTTACGCGCGCGCTGCCCCTGGGCTGGAAACAGAAAATTTCATTCTCGGTGGCCATGCTTCACCAGCCGAAGATCGTCTTCCTCGACGAGCCAACCGGCGGAGTGGATCCGGTTACGCGTCGGGAATTCTGGACGATGATCTACCAGGCGGCGCATGAAGGCACAACAGTATTTGTCACAACACACTATATGGATGAGGCAGAGTACTGCGATCGTGTCTCCATTATGGTGGACGGAAGAATTGAAGCACTCGATACACCCGACAAACTGAAGACAAAGTTTTCGGTGGACAGCATGGAAGATGTATTCATTCAATTGGCGAGAAAGGCAACCCGGGCAGACGCATGAAGCAGCTCCTCTTCTTTGTGCAAAAGGAATTCTTTCACCTCTGGCGTGACAAGCGGACGATGATCATCTTGTTTGGCATGCCGGTGATGCAGATTCTCATTTTTGGATTTGCGCTCACGAACGAAGTGAAAAATGCTCGCATAGCCATACTGGATCTTGCGAAGGATGATGCCAGCCGCGCCATCGTGCATGAAATCAGCGCCAGCCGCTACTTCGATATCGCCATGAACCTTGAGCAGCCGTCGCAACTAGAGACAGCTTTTCAGAGCGGAAAAATCAAGTTTGCCATCGTTATAACGTCAGGACTCGAACGCGATCTGGTTCATGGCAATGCAGCAACGATCCAATTGATTGCCGACGCAACGGATCCCAATGTCGCGACCACGCTGACGAACTATGCTACCGGCATCATCATGGACTATCAGGCTGGTCGGCGCGGACAACAACCCGTTCCGCTATCCATTCAAACGGAAATGCGGATGCTCTACAATCCGCAATTGAAAGGGTCGTACAACTTTGTGCCCGGCGTGATGGCCATGGTACTCATGCTGGTAGGTGCGATGATGACGTCCATTTCCATCGTGCGCGAAAAGGAAAGAGGAACGATGGAGGTAATTCTCGTTTCCCCGATTGTGCCCATCCGCGTGATCATCGCCAAGATGATTCCGTACTTCATTCTTTCTTCGGTAAACGTTGCGAGTATTCTCCTGCTGAGTGTCTTCGCACTCGATGTACCTATTCAAGGAAATCTTTTCCTCCTGGTCAGCGAATGCTTGCTGTTTACCGTCACGGTGCTGGCTTTGGGATTACTGATTTCCTCCATTACCAACTCACAGGAAGTGGCGATGTTGGTTTCGCTGATGGGATTGTTCCTCCCGACCATCATGCTGAGTGGTTTCATGTTTCCCGTTGAGAATATGCCCGTTGCACTCCAGGTAGCATCGAATGTGGTGCCGGCGAAGTGGTTTTACTATATCGTACGCGACGTGATGATCAAGGGCCTCACGTTCGATTATGTCTGGAAGGAGACACTCATCCTCGTGGGCATGACCTTGTTCTTTATGGTGGTGAGCATCGCCAAATTCAAAACGCGCCTGGAATGAGATCGCTGCGCATTTTATTGGAAAAGGAATTCCGGCAGATCTTCCGGAACCCGGCCATTCTGCGCCTCATCTTCATGATGCCCGCAGTGCAGCTGTTGATCATGCCGCTGGCGGCCGACTATGAAGTGAAGAACGTGAAGATTTGTGTAGTCGATC
The DNA here is from genome assembly GCA_964392375.1 of uncultured Ohtaekwangia sp. Classification (GTDB taxonomy): domain Bacteria; phylum Bacteroidota; class Bacteroidia; order Cytophagales; family Cyclobacteriaceae; genus ELB16-189. The sequence continues at coordinate 13,497 of CAYMPU010000019.1, forward strand.
TCGATCATTCAACCTATTCCCAGCGACTTGTCAACAAGATCAATTCCACAGATTACTTTCAACTGGTTGATTATACGGACTCCTACGACAACGCGCTGCGGTATCTGGAGAACGATGAGGCCGACATTTTACTTCAGATTCCATCTTCCTTTGAGCGTCAGCTGGTGCGGGAAGATGGGGCTAAACTATTCATGGCGCTCAACGCCATCAACGGAGTAAAGGCGAACCTCGGCGGCGCGTATCTGCGTACCATCATCGGTGACTTCAACCAACAGGTACGGCTTGAGTGGGCGCAACCACCGCGCGTCAACCCGCAGCCTGTAATCAGCGTTGCAGGAATCAACTGGTTCAATCCGTTGATGAACTATCAGGTGTTCATGGTGCCGGGTATTCTCGTGATCCTGGTTACGCTGGTTGGTGGATTCTTGTCGGCCTTGAACATTGTCAAAGAAAAAGAAGTGGGCACGATCGAGCAGATCAACGTGACGCCCATACGTAAGTACCAGTTCATCCTGGGCAAGCTGATTCCGTTTTGGGTACTGGGTCTGGTCATTCTTACCATCGGACTGCTCATCTCGTGGATTGCGTACGACATTGTTCCTGTTGGAAGTCTTATTACGATCTATGTCTTCGCAGCGGTGTATCTGCTCGCGGTATTGGGCATGGGGCTCCTTGTCTCCACGATGGCGAATACGCAACAGCAAGCCATGCTGCTTTCATTCTTTCTGATGATGGTCTTCATCCTCCTCGGCGGACTATACACCTCCATCGATAGCATGCCCCGCTGGGCGCAGGTGTTTACCTGGTTCAACCCGGTGACCTACTTCATCGAAGTGATGCGGATGGTGGTATTGAAAGGAAGCACACTCGTAGATATCCGCCAACACATCGGTATCGTATTGCTCATGGCGGTGGTGCTGAACAGCTTCGCCGTCTACAACTATCGCAAGCGTTCGTAGTGTCCATTTCTGCGTGGCCGACTGTTCATTATTATACAGTGATGGACCCGTACCCCTCGAATTTCGATGAAAACAACCCTTTTGAGTTTCAGAACGGTTTTTGAGGCATTTCCTCAAAGCAACACGTATGCGCCAGCGTAGTTCATCCTCGACCATCCTCATCATCCTGATTCTCGTTCTCACGTTTCCTGTTTGGCTGACGTTGGGGGGCGTACTCTTTGGCGTCATCGCCGGACTTTTCGGCGCGCTGATTGGTGTTTTTGGTGGGCTGTTTGGCGCGTTGATCGGTGGACTGTTTGCGTTGATTGCGCTGCCCTTCAAAATACTGTTTGGCGATTGGGGATACCATGGACCATTTCATTTTGGAGACCACACGTTGACCATTATTGTGCTCATCGTTTTGGTTGCACTGGTTATGCGTCGTCAGCGCTCGACGAATTAGACTTTTCTTCCTGAGAATTATATTTCGACTCGAGCGAACCCGCATCGGTTAGCGCATTTCGGTCTGATTCATTAACTTCCCTGCTTCCTGTGGTGAATGTTTTTTAGAATTAACCAGACCTACCCATGAAGTTTGTTGTTCGTCTTCTTTTGCTCGCATTCGTCTTCTGCCTGAGCGCATGCGGAAAGAAACCCGCTGACTCCGCGCAGACAGCGGCTTCGACAGCGCTCTGTGCTTCACCCGCTCCTTCGTCTGCTCTTAAAGTCCTGGACACCACGCGTCAGATTGCGCCGCTGCTTACGAACCTGGGTGACTACGGTTTTCGGATTTCCACAACCAACGACGAAGCCCAAAACTTTTTCAACCAGGGGCTCAATCTGTATTACGGGTTCAATCACCTGGAAGCATACCGCTCTTTCCGCGAGGCATCACGCCTCGATCCTTCATGTGCCATGTGCTGGTGGGGACAGGCGCTTTCGCTCGGACCGAATATCAATGCAGCCATGGATCCATCGGATGCCGGTGTTGTCTATAAGGCTGTACGTCGCGCGCAGGTAAATGCTTCGGGCGCAACACCCGTTGAACAGGGATTGATTGAAGCCATTGCCAAACGATACACAGAAGAAGCCCCCGCCGACAGAAGTCCGCTGGATCATGCTTATGCGGATGCGATGCGCTCACTTACCGCAAAGTTCCCGCACGTAGTGGAGGTCACCACACTGACGGCCGAAGCCCTGATGGATCTGCATCCCTGGGACTACTGGCTTCCTTCCGGAGATCCGCAGCTATGGACAGCAGAAATTCTTGTGCTGATTGACAAGGTCATCGCCCGTTCGCCGAAGCACCCCGGAGCGAATCACCTCAACATTCACATTCGGGAAGCATCGGACAATCCTGAAAAAGCTACAGCAAGTGCAGACCTCTTGCGCGATCTCGTTCCCGGCTCGGGACACCTCGTGCACATGCCCTCACATATATATATCCGTACCGGCCGGTATGCTGATGGGATTTTGGCCAATCAAAAGGCGGTTGTTGCGGATGAAGACTACATCAGCACGTGTCGGGCTCAAGGGATCTATCCCTTGTCATATTATCCGCACAACTACCATTTCTACTGGGCCTGCGCACAAATGTCCGGCCGTGGAGATCTGGCTCTGGAAGTTTCCAGGAAACTGGTTTCAAAAATGGCTGTCAACCTGATGGGCACAGCCGATTGGATTGGGCTGCAGCACTACTATGTTACGCCATGGTATTCCATGGTACGATTTAATCAATGGAAGGAGTTGGACAAGGAAGCAAAGCCGGCGGACTCGTTAAAGTATGCGCTGGCAATCTGGCATTATGCGAAGGGCATGGGCGCTGCCCGTCAAGGCATAATGGACGATGCATCGACGCATCTGAAGGAACTTCAAAAGATTGCCGCTGACAGCGAGCTCGAGAATCAGAAGATTTGGGGCATCAACAGCTTTGCTCAAGTACTCGGCATCGCGAGCAAAGCCCTGGAAGGTGAATTACTGGCGGCGCAGAAAGACTATGGAGGTTCGATTGCTGCACTTGAATTGGCTTTGACCAGGGAAGAAGAATTACTTTACCAGGAACCCCCCGACTGGTATTTTCCGGTGCGGGAAACGCTCGGTTTCGTGTTGCTGCATGGAAACCCAAAGGAAGCTGAAAAACGGTTTCGCGAGGATCTGGCCAAGTATCCTGAGAATGGCTGGTCATTGTCAGGGCTCTATCGCGCGTTGAAAGCACTGAAAAGGAACAAGGAGGCGGAGGCAGTGAAGATTCGCTTCGAGAAGGCGTTTGCGGATGCAGACGCATCGCTCAAAACATTATAGGTAAACGAAGGCTAATTGATTTTCACTTCCTGCTTAAAGCCAAGGACGTGATTACGAAGTGCATCCAGCCAGGTTGCGTCGGCATCCCATTTCGTACCAAGAAACACGCTGCCATTCTCGATGTGGCGGAAATAGAATTTGTAAACAACCTGATCGCGCGGGAGAATCCTTAGCTGGAGCTGTCCATCCGGAAATGCGATGGAAGCATAACTCTTCTCTCCTTTACTCATATCGTATCCGAGCACTTCTTTGGCGGCCTGACCACGCGTATGCACGAAACAAAGTACGTAGTGGAAACCCTTGCGACGTAATTCCAACTCATCCGATCCCGCATCGACCATTTTGAACTTGAGGGGATAGTTGTCAATGAAGAACTGTTCAAGCTGTTTGTCCATGGTTTCATCACCGAACTTGATCACAGCGAGGTTGTCCACCTTCAGATCAATGGCATAAAACTCCTGGCGTCTTCCCGGGATGATGTCGACACGGATGTCTGTTTCAGGCTTGTCGTTGATCAGGAAGTTCGCCTTCTTCTCGGCTGTCCAGCTGTCTTGCAGGACTGTCGTCAGCAATTCTTTGAGCCGCGGGTTGTTTACCGTCCAGGCCGTTGCACCGGGATCAACAAAAGTTTGCTTCTGGTTGAAAGCCGTCGCTGCGAAATGAAATCCCTGTTCTGTTTTCTCGAGGAACACGAGCATGGAGACTCCGCGTGAAACGAAGTATTCTCCATAGGCCCGCGCAGCGTCCTTCCCGGAAAAGACCATGTCGGTGTGGAACCAGGCAATGGGATCGATGCCGGTCCGCTGAAACGAGCGCTGGATTTCTTCGAGTTCGCTGTCCGAAATCTCATAATCATACAATGCCACCGCGCGCTTGGACAGCAGTCCCTCAGGAGGTCTTTGTGAAGGCTGTAGTGATGATAACGGCGACTGCGCCAAAGCAAAGCCGTTGGTTAGCCAGAGGCTTGCGCAGAGTAATCCGGGGAAAAGAATCGAGCGGAGCCGTATCATGCCTGGAGTAACGAACAACACAGCAATCTATTTCATAATTGTCACAAACCCACAAAAACGCCTTCCTCATCCGATCGCGTGAGATAGATCTCCAGATCGGCCGAACGTTCGCTGCATTCCCTTCCTGTGCGAAGACTGAACCGTTGGCCATGCCACGGGCAAACCACTTCGCCGAGATAGTTCACGGTACCCTTGCTGAGCGACTCGCCATTGTGTGTACACTTGTCGGCGACGGCGCGTAGTCCCTCAGGCGTTCGCACGAGGCAGATGCGTTTGCCCTCCACCACCAGCAAGCGCGGTTGGTTCATCACCAATGATGTTTCCATTTGACCAGCAGAGGAAAAGATCCTGACCCAGTTCACTTCTTCTGTTTTATGAGGGGTTTCTTTTTTCTACCTTACTCACACTTGACTACAAAGATGAAAAAATTTACAGTGAGTGGTTTGCTCCTTTTCCAGGCAGCATTCCTTTTTGCACAGGTGACGCCCGCCCTTCAGGCCAAGCTCGACCAGCAAGCCAAAGACCTTGAACCGAAACTGATTGAGTGGCGGAGACATTTTCACCAGTATCCGGAATTGTCCAATCGTGAAACGAAAACCGGCGCGCGCATTGCCGAGCAACTGCGGGCACTCGGCCTTGAGGTTCAGTATCCCGTGGCCAAAACCGGTGTGGTTGCGATTCTGAAAGGCGGCAAGCCCGGGCCTGTGATCGCCTTGCGTGCCGACATCGACGCGCTTCCCGTCACCGAGCGTAACAGTCTGCCGTTTGCCTCGAAGGAAAAGACAACATTCAACGGAATAGAAACCGGCGTGATGCATGCCTGTGGTCATGACGGACATATGTCGATACTCCTGGGCGTTGCCGAAATCCTGAGCCGCAACAAGAGCGATCTGAAGGGCACCGTAAAATTCATTTTCCAACCCGCCGAGGAAGGCGCACCGGCCGGTGAGGAAGGTGGCGCTTACCTGATGATCAAGGAAGGCGTCCTTGAAAATCCCAAAGTGGAGGTCATTTTCGGACTTCACCTCCAATCGCTAGTGCCTACCGGAACCGTAGCTTATCGCCCAGAGGGACTGATGGCCTCGGTGGACAACCTGAATATTAAAGTGAAAGGCCGCGGTGCCCATGGTGCAACCCCGTGGGATAGTGTGGACCCCATTGTTGTCGGCAGCCAGATCATCACAGGCCTGCAGACCATTGTGAGCCGGCAAACGGAGTTGACGAGAGCGGCTGCGGTTATTACGGTTGGAAGTTTCCACGCCGGTATACGCAGAAACATCATTCCGGAAGAAGCCATGATGGAAGGCACCATCCGGACTTTTGACGCGGCGATGCAGAAGAAGGTGCATGAAAACATTAGAAGGACGGCCACCAGCATTGCCGAAAGCGCGGGTGCAACGGCCGAAGTGGGCATTGATATCCTGTATCCCGTGACGTACAATGATGTCAACCTCACGAACCAGATGGCGCCGAGCCTTCAGCGCGCGGTGGGGAAAGAAAACGCAAAGGTGATTTCTCCGGTGACAATGGCCGAAGACTTTTCGTTCTTTCAACAGAAGGTGCCGGGATTTTTCTTTTTTGTCGGAGCCTATCCCGCTGATATGAAACTCAGTGCACAACCCACGCACCACACCGCTGACTTTATGATCGACGAGCGCTGTCTCGTGATCGGTGTTAAATCACTCATCGCATTGACGACGGACTATATGTACATGAACCAGACTAAAAAATGACCATGAAATATTTTCTTCTAACCGGAATCCTCTTTGTTCAGATTGCCCACGCGCAGGTAAACCCCAAGCTGCAGACCAAGCTGGATCAACAGGCCAATGAAGTAGAGCAGAAGGTGATCGAATGGCGGAGGCATTTTCATCAGTACCCTGAGCTTTCCAATCGCGAGACGAAGACAGGCGCCTACATCGCCGAGTACATGAAGAGCCTGGGTCTGGAAGTGCAGCACCCGGTGGCCAAGACCGGTGTTGTTGCAATACTAAAGACAGGCAAACCGGGACCGGTGATCGCCTTGCGCGCTGATATTGATGCCCTTCCGGTAACTGAACGCAACAGCTTGCCCTTTGCATCCAAAGAGAAGGCCGTCTTCAACGGACAGGAAACCGGTGTGATGCATGCGTGTGGTCACGACTCACATACAGCCATCCTCATGGGTGTGGCCACCATTCTTACGAAGAACAAAGCTGATCTGAAGGGGACCATCAAGTTTGTCTTCCAGCCCGCGGAAGAAGGAGCACCCGCAGGTGAAGAAGGCGGCGCTGCGCTGATGGTGAAAGAAGGTGTACTCGAGAACCCGAAAGTCGATGCCATCTTCGGCATGCACATCAGCTCGATGACACCGCTCGGAATGATCACCTACCGCCCTGGCGGATTGCTGGCGGCTTCAGATACCTGGTCCATTACGGTGAAAGGAAGACAGGCACATGGTTCGGCACCCTGGATGGGCGTTGACCCGATCGTTGTTGCCGCGCAGATTATCAACGGTCTTCAGACCATCATCAGCCGCCAGAGTGAGTTGACGAAAGAAGCTGCAGTGATCACGGTCGGTAGATTGCAGTCCGGTATCCGCGAGAACATCATTCCCGAGGAGGCCTTCATGGCCGGCACCATCCGCACGCTGGATGCCGGCATGCAGGACAAGATTCACGAAAAGATCAAACTGACCGCAACAAAAATTGCCGAGAGCGCCGGCGCCACCGCGGAGGTGACCATCCGCCGCGGCTATCCCATCACCTACAATGATCCGGCACTTACCGAAAAGATGACGATGAGTCTCGAGCGTGCCGCGGGGAAAGACAAGACGATTCGCATCAGTGCATCAACAGGAGCCAAAGATTTTTCATTCTTCCAGCAGAAAGTTCCCGGTCTCTTCTTCTTCGTCGGCGCGTTGCCCGCAGGCCAGGATCCGGCAACGGCCCCTTCCCATCACACACCCGACTTCATGATTGATGAGAAGGGATTTCTGACGGGCATCAAGGCGATGCTGAATGTGACGATGGATTATATGTATATGCCGCAGCAGGTCCCATCCAGGAAATAGGCGCATGACCCGCCGAATTCTAAACGATGTCTTTCAAAAGGGTCATATCACCAAGGACCAGTATGAAACGATTGACCAGATCACATCGGGCAAAATAATCTCCGTCTTCTACGAGCTACGCACGCTGCTCTACCTGGGCGTGTTACTCTTCACAACCGGCGTAGGCATTCTCGTCTACAAGAACATTGGCGAACTAGGGCACCTGATCGTCATCGGGCTTCTTATCCTGGTTACAGCGGCGTGTTTCCTCTACATCTTCAGAAAAGGTCCCGACTATTCGCACGGCGTTGTGCAGGGACCAACACCCTACTTTGATTATGTAGTACTGCTTGGTAGCCTGCTGTTCATTTCGGTTCAGGGCTATCTGCAATTTCAATTTGATATACTGACAGAGAATCTGGCTTACAGCACACTGATCACCGCCGCACTGTTCTTCATGATCGCCTACCGATTTGATCATCTAGGTGTGCTCTCGCTAGCGATTACGGCGCTCGCTTCTTTCTTCAGCATCAGCATTTCCCCACAGAAATGGTACAGCGGAGAATTCTTTTCAGGCAGTCACGTATACACCACCGCAATTCTGTTTGGAGCAGCGCTGGCCGCAGTGGCTCTCTTTCTGGATAGGAAGAAGATCAAGTCGCACTTCACATTCACGTACCTGAATTTTGCCACGCTGATTTTCTTTGGCGGTGCGATTGCGGCGATGTTCATGAATGAAAGTCGTTTCGGATTCTTTGTCCTGCTGATCTATGGAGGCTGTGCCTTTTCGTACTTCATGGCGCGTCAGCGGAAGTCGTTTATGTTGCTGCTCTACGCGTTTTTGGCCGGCTATATAGCAACGACTTACCTGCTGGCAGAAACCATACTCCAAGACCCCGCGCTCTGGTTCCTGTATTCCATCCTGTCTTGTGGAGGATTCATTTATTTCATCATCCGGTATAGGAACTATTTCTCACGCGCCGAATGAAATGTGTCTATAACATCACTGACCTGTACAACCTGGCCATGGTCAAGGAAGCACGCCGTTGGGCAAAGCACAGACTGATTTCCGCCGAGCAAATTGAGGTCATCCGAGGCGCTTATGTCAGCCAGCTCTACCACCCCAACCTCATCATCCGGATTTTGCTTTTTGTCGCAACCTTGTTCGCCTTGTCGGGCATCAGCGGAATTTTCTTTTTGATGTTTGGCGACTTGGGCGAAACAGGAATTTCCATCATGGCTTTGGTCGCTGGCATAGGTTCATTCATTTTGGTACAGAGGGTTCTGATTGATGGAGGCCATCATTACAAATCCGGTGTTGTGGAGGCGATCATCTATCATGCCTGCGGTTATATTATCGGAGGCATGGCAGGATTGACGGATGTGAATGCTCATCTCCTCTTGTTGATCAGCTTTGTTGTGTTGACCTATGTAGCCATTCGGTACCTGGATTTGATTTGTACAACCCTCGCTGTCCTTGTGCTCGCGGGCTACTTGTTTTATGAATGCTACGAATTGGGCGGAATCTTTCGCCAGGTCATCCCCTTTGTGTTGATCGCTGCATTCAGTGGTATTTACTTCATTGCGAAACGATGGAAAGCCAACCCAGAACTGGAGGTTTGGCACGATGCCATCGTTGTGGTGGAGTCGCTGAGCCTGTTGCTCATCTATGCAGGAGGAAATTACCTCGTCGTTCGCGAGGTGAGCATTGCCCTCATGAACCTGAAGCTTGCCGAGGGGCAGGACATTCCCTTTGCATTTCTCTTCTACGTATTGACTGTACTTATTCCTATAGCCTACCTGTATTTTGGAATTCGGAGGAAGGACGTTGTGATGATGCGCGTCAGCCTGCTGGTGCTGGCCTTCAGTGTGTTTACGTTCAAATACTATTTCTCCCTGGGCCACCCGGAGATAACATTGACCATAGCCGGTGCTTTTCTTCTGCTGGTCACGGGATGGTTGTTCCAATACCTAAAAACGCCGCGAGGTGCCTTCACACGTGAAAATCTCCTTTCACATAAGTGGGGCGACGAAAATGTAACGGCATTCGTAGTATCACAAACCCTGGGAGGCAACGAAGTCAAGCGTGACGACGGCTTTAAAGGGGGAGGTGGCGAATTTGGCGGTGGCGGCGCAAGTGGAAGTTTTTGATGTCTTGTTTCAACGCACGCCAACTCGTTGACACCCTAACACGTTGACACGTTAACACACAAACACACGTTGACTATGAAAAGATTCCTTCCCGTACTACTCCTCTGCCTGAGTATCATCGCCCTCGGCCAGCACGTCCCCACCTTCGAAGAAGTCATCTCCCTGCGCAGTGTGGGTGGGGTTGTTCTCTCACCGGATGGGAAGCACATAGCGTTCGGTGTTCAGACGACCGACTGGTCGGAGAATCGCTATGACAATGAAATCTGGTTGTCCAGAAATGGAGAGCCCGCTTTTCAACTGACCAATACATCCAAAGGCAACAGCAGCGGCGCCGGCTTCTCCCCCGACAGTCGATGGATTGCTTTTCTCGCCAACCGCGGGAATAAGAATCAGATTCACGTGATGCGTGTCGACGGCGGCGAGGCCCGCGCTGTGACCAATGAAGATGAAGGCATCTCTTCTTTTGATTGGCACCCGTCAGGCAAGAGCTTTATTTTTCAACGCCCCGAGAAAGAAGACAAATCGAAGACCGAGCGTGAGAAACGCTACGGCGGATTTGAGGCGGATGACAAGGAATTTACGGTCCAGCATCTCTGGCAAGTTTCGTTTGATCCCGATCAGCGGGATCCTTCCGAAATGCCTTGCTATGAAAAGATTGACTCACTGAAGATAAAGGCTGGATGTATCCAATGGCCAAAGGCAACCCGCATCACCGAGGGCAAGTTTACAGTGACAGGCTATGCCGTTTCTCCAGACGGGAATCACGTGGCCTTTACACATCAACCTAACCCATTGATCAATTCGTCGATGAAGGCGGATATTTCTGTACTGGAGCTTTCTTCAAAGAAGGTATCGAAGGTCGTTGCGAATCCCAGCTCCGATTTCTTCCAGGACTGGTCTCCCGATTCCAAAGAAATTCTGTACTCGAGCAAAGGAGCCGATACCGTTTCGCATTTCTATACGAATACCAAAGTGTTTGCCATGAATCTGGCGTCGAAGGCCACACGACAATTGGCGAAGAACCTTGATGAAGACCTGGGCGGATTGAGCTGGAAGGCAACGGGAATTTTTTCGACGGTGCAAGAGAAAACAAGACGCTCATTGTTTCGGATTGATCCAAACACCGGCGATCATTTGAAAGTCAACGGCTTGCCTGAGCAAGTCGGATCCGTTTCGTTTTCAAAGTCGGGTGATCATTTTGCTATGACGGCACGCAATGGCGATCAGCTCAGTGAAGTGTTTCTGTCCTCCACGGTTTCACCAGCACCGAAGAGGATATCGAACATGACCGGTCAAATTAAAGACTGGAAGGTCGCCACCAGTGAAGTCATCAGCTGGAAAAGCAAGGACGGTGCAACGATCGAGGGCGTACTGCACAAGCCCGCGAATTATGACGCCTCAAAGAAATATCCTCTGCTCGTTGTCATTCACGGCGGCCCCACCGGTGTAGATACGCCGACACCTCTGCCGGGAAGTGTGTACCCGATTGTACAATGGCTCGATAAAGGCGCGTTGGTTCTCCGCGTCAACTATCGTGGCTCAGCTGGATACGGCGAAGCCTTCCGCTCGCTAAACGTCCGTAACCTCGGCGTGGGTGATGCCTGGGATGTACTGTCCGGTGTCGATTATCTGGATTCGAAAAAGATGATTGACCGCTCCAAAATGGGTTGCATGGGCTGGAGCCAGGGTGGGTACATTTCTGCCTTTTTGACAACAAATTCCACGATTTTCAAGGCGATTTCGGTAGGCGCCGGCATCTCGAACTGGATGACCTATTACGTAAACACCGATATCCATCCGTTTACCCGACAGTACCTGAAGGCTACGCCCTGGAGCGATGAAGCGATCTACAAAAAAACCTCACCGATGACCAACATCAATCAGGCGAAGACGCCAACGCTCATTCAACACGGCGAGTTTGACCGCCGCGTTCCGATCGCCAATGCATACGAATTACTTCAGGGCCTTCGCGACAAGAATGTGCCGAGTGAGTTGATTGTCTACAAGGGCTTTGGTCACGGCATCAGCAAACCCAAAGAACGCCTTGCGGCGAACTGGCATAACTGGCAGTGGTTTGCGAAGTATGTTTGGGGTGAGACTGTGGAATTGCCGGTTGACAAGTAAGTTTAGGCACCACTTCTGTAGTATTCCAAGAGGCTGGTCTGTCTAATATTGCTTGACGATCGTGTTATAGATTCTAATCGCAATTTGTCTCATTCCTTTATCTGAAGGGTGCGCCCCTACCCCACCTTGGTATGTCTTGAATGCCATGTTTGTTTCGTCAACAGCCAAGTCAGAGAGTTTAACAAATGAGTATCCATGGGAAGCTGCAACGTTCATATAAATACTATCCATCTTCGGATTTGCCCAGAAGGTGCCAGTTATTATCACCTTTTTACCATGAAATGTTTTTACCAGTTCCTCTACTCCCTTTCCATAACCATCCATAGACTTCACATTTTCACCCAAACGGATAACAAGAACATCATGCTGGAAAGTCAAGAGTTCCTCACCGGTAAAGTCATAGTTTAGATCATTTTCCCAGTAGGCAATGTTTCGTGCCCTCAAGTCAACATTCCTGTAGGGAACATCAAGTCTGGCTTTGAGCACATGCACGAAATCACTATCCGCTTTGGATGCTGCCATTCCCCAATTCCCCAGCCAACCTTCAGATGGGAGTGGACCGTGCTGGGTAATGCTGTTGCCCAAAACAAGAACACGAATGTCACGATCTTCATTGCAGGCAAACAAGCACAAGAGGAAAGCAAAGGGCATCAATCGGATCATACACTCTTGATTTAATGATGCAAAGATTCAAAAAATCGCGTCGCTACAGAAAGCAGCGCAAATTGGTCTAATACGACGGCCCAATCAAATTCCAATAATACAACTGCCAGAAAGCGGCTACGGCCACCACGCAGATGACGGTGTAGTACACCCGGCTGATGAGCCGATGATACTTGACCGTAATCACCCGGAACCACCACACCACCATGATGAGTGTCAGGATTAGGTTGATGAAAGGAACCCACAACAATATTTTCAGACTGGTGGGTAAGCCGTTGACAACGTTATCTTCATTGGCCAGCGAAGCAAACACCGCATAGAAAATCACGAGTAGCAGAAAGTTTGTCCAGGCAACAAACCGGGCGCTGTATGGCAGCGGCTTCGTCATCCGGTGCGACTGGTATCCTACACGAGACCAGGCTGCCATCGGCCAGAACAACAAAACGACGATGGCGGTGATAATGGCAGCGACAAAGATGAACATGTGCAAAGCCGCGCTTTTGAGTCCGGAAACCTTGTCGAAGGCCATGATCGGGATTGATCCAATAAACATCATCGCGATTTCACCTTTATCGTTTTTTCGAAACGCAAACACACGGCTTTTGTTTTTTTCGCGGAAGGTCAGACTGTCGATAGGCTCAAGGATGCGGACGTTTTCTCCGATAGACAAACGAAGGCGGGTTGAGTCTTCGACGGCGAGGGTCGCGTCATTGAACATGGATGCCACGGTAGTCATGTCATGATAGGCGTGGCGATTGAGGCGATACTTACCGGCAAACCGATTGAGGTATTCCTTGCTAAAAGTGGCCGGCGAGGCATTGGCGGCCGCGGGGAAGTAGCGATCCATAAACTCATCCATCACCGAGGAGGCAACACCCCCGCCCGTATCCGTGTTGAAAGAGACAAACAGTCCGACGTTGGATGCCGGGAACAAAGCCATCATCGAATGAAACCAAAACGTGTCGCCGCCATGTCCTATCACTTCTACGCCACCACGACTCATATCAATAAAGCCGTGGCGCATAGGATTTACAGAGGGATGGTGTTGGTGTGCAGGCGTCTTCATGAGTACCAGTGTTGCACTATCCAGGATGACCACGTCACCCAGTTTTCCATTTTCAAGCAACGCACGCATGAAGGGAACCATGTCCGTGGCACTGGCAGAGACGGAACCGGCGGGATACAGAGGCACGAATTCCAATGACTTTTCAGTATAAACGCCTCCGCTGTACTGATATCCTTTTGAGAGCAAGGGAGCGAGTGATGGCGGTAAGGGCTGACGTAGCGTCGTGTGCGACATACCCAGTGGACGCAGAATGTTCTGTTCCACGTAATCGTTGAGGCTCATTCCGGAAACCTGTTCCACGATGTACGCCGCCATTGCGGTGCCGTGATTGGAGTATGAGGAAATGGTTCCCGGTGGTCGCACGCGGACAGGGATTTGTTGGGCCAGAATGTCTTTCAACGGTTTCATCTCCGTGCTGTCTCTCGCAAACAAGCCGATCACCAGATCTTCGAAGCCCGGCGTATGCGTCATGAGGTGCTTGAGGGTTATGGGTTCCGGGTAGGTGGCCGGAATCTTGAAATCCTTCAGGTAGGTATTGATGTCTGCGTTGAGATCCAACGTTCCTTTTGCGACCAATTGCATCACGCTGATCCACGTGAACATTTTAGAGACGGACCCCACACGAAACAGTGTGGCATCGGCGCTGACCGGGGTTTGTTTGGCTTCATCCGAGAAGCCATATCCTTTGGCCAGGAGGATCTTTCCATCTTTTACAATCGACACCGTGCCGCCCACAATGTGTTCATCGCGGAGATGCGTTTGCATCACGCCGTCGATGAAAGCTTCGAGGGCAACGGTGTCTTGAAGGGACTGGCTGTGTCCGCAAAAGAAGCAAAGGGCAAGGCAAACAATGCCAAGTAGTTTTTTCATGGTGCTTGGATAAGGCAATGAAGATACTTGAAATTTATCGTCTTTGGCGTTCGCCTGCCCTGTAACCGTGCTATAGAACTATCGGTATTTTGGCGTGTGCCTGTCGAGGAAGTCATTGCTGCGAGAGTTCCAGTTGTTCATCAGGGTAGCCCGGCTTTTGTTACTTTCATTGCCTGCTGCATTGACTTTGGTGATCCAACTATTGTACTCGCTAACGGCTTTTGAAAAGGCATCGGCGTCTTGTTGTGTCCTTTCGTCCTGGCGCTTGGCATCAAAGGCTTTCTTCATCTTTTCGAAATTTTCCTTCTTCAGTTGAAATTCCAGCATTACCGGAAAATAGGTAGTAGCCTCTTTCTGGTAGAAGGCAAGCAATTGCTGGCAACTGGCCTTCAGCGATCCATCGCCTTTGAAGGGTTGTACCGGACCGATCTTCTTCAGGTCTTCCGTTGTACTGGTCTTTAGTGCACTGATATTTTGTTCCATGGCACTCACATCGCCACGTGACAAAGCCTCCATGAAATAGGCTTCATTCTTGTGACTTCGGAAGAAGATCAGGTAGATCTGATTGTGGTATGCGTTTACTTTTGCGGCCGCCTCCATTTTCTCTCCCAATTTTGAATCGGAATCTATAATGCGAATGTTGTTGGATGCCGCAAAGGCTTCGTATTCCTTGCCCACACGCAGACCAGCCTCATCCAGTTTTTGATTAGCCTTTTCCTTCGCCAATAAGTAGGCCTCCATGAGATCGTACGACTGTTCCGCAATATCTTCCATGTTGAGGATCTTCCCGTAGTCTTCCGTGAGCACATGGTAGCACAGGCGAAAGTATCCGGCCACGGAATCTCTTAGCCGGCTGTCTTTTTGAAAGGGCTTAAGCCGCCGAACATTTTGCTCAGATTGTTTTATCTGTTGAATAACCTCTATTCTTCGCTTTTCAACCTTTCTGGCACTCTTCCCATGCGCGGCAGCACTGACGTAACTCATCATGTCCTTGGTGATCTCCTGATATTGTGTCCCTATAAACTGGAGATAGGAACCGGCATCCTGAGCATCCTGTGCAGCGCCAGGAATGGAGATAAGGAGAAGGATGATGGCAAAGGCCCGCGTCAAATGTATTGCGTTCATTTTTTTGTTTTCAGCAAATCGGCCATGATGAAGTACGCTTCACGAATGTAAAAACTCTGGCGCATATCGCGCATGGTGGCTTCACTGATTTCCCGATGATAGGCGTCAACCTGATGCAATTCCTGGTTGAGTACACTGGGATACACTTTGTAGGGTCCTGAGGCCAACTCGGTCTCATCAAGTTCTTCTTCCAGCGATTGAACTTGGCGCAAGTATTCAGTGAAGCCGTCGGGTTGGAGTGGTATCGTGCCGGAGAGAAACACCTCAAGCTTTCGGATGGAAGCGAATCCTTGATCGTTACGAACCCGCGCGGCACTGGCGTCCGCAACCGTATCGAATGCGACGGATGGCAGCGGTGTGTAGTATAGCTTCTTCGAAATGGATTTTGGCATTATGGGATTCCGAAGCATGGATTCCCGTTGAACCAGCAAGTCGGTGATTTCAGGAAGCGCGATATCGGGCTGTATCCCCGTTAGCTGGAGGCTTTTTCCGGTAACCCTGTAAATCCGGTTTATGGTCACTTTGGCAAAACCATTGCTGTTTACTCCAACACCATTGGGAATGATGGTCTGACCCGTTGCCTTGCCAAATGTATTTCCACCGACAATAATTCCGCGGTTGTAGTCCTGAATACATGCGGCAACAAGTTCGGATGCCGAAGCGCTAAACCCGTTTACCAGAATAATGAGCGGACCATCGTAGACACTCCCTTTGTTCATGTCCCGAAGCGTAACGGGGGCCGAGCCGCGGGTTTCCATTAGCCCGACAGGACCAACGTCGATGAAAATGCCGGCGAGGTCAATGGCTTCCTGAACGGATCCGCCTCCGTTGAAACGCAAATCCAGAATGAGTCCTGCAATCTTTTCCTTTTTTAGCTTGATGATTTCCTTGGCGACATCACCAGCACAACCTTTGCCATTTTCATTTTCGTCACTGGAATAGAATCCGGGCAAAGCAACGTATCCAATTTTGACATCACCCTCAAGGACAAAACTGGAGATCAGATTTTCTGTATTCTCAACCTTCTCTTTCTTCAACGTCACCGTCTTCTCACGACCGTCTGCCTTTCTCAGCGTAAACGTTGCCTCACGCACTTCCATATTGTCCAGGTGATCCAGTACCTCCTCCACTTCAAATTCGGTGAAATCGATCATTTCCTTGCCAACAGGCTTCATGCTGATGAGCACATCACCTTCATTCAGCATTTTGGATTTCCAGGCAGGGCCGCCGGGAATCATGCGCTCGATGACGGGTTCACCCATTCGGGTTGAACTCAGCTCAAAGCCAAACGCCATTCCATCCGACCGGAGATGGACGTTGAACCGCTCCATTTCGGCTGCTGTGAAATATTCTGTGTGCGGATCGAAGGAGGAACAAATTGCTTTCTGAAAGCAATTAACGACAAGTGTCTCAATACCCTTTGGATCATTCAGGATAAGCTGGGTTGAATTACGATGGCGTACAAGGACCGCCTGTCGCGCAGAAACCTCCAGCGTGGGAAAGTTTTTTGCATTCAACTCCAGGTTTTGAATACGCGCAAGCCGGAAGGCCTTAGCCAGAATTTGATATTTCAGTTCATGCAGTTGCTTGCGCTTTAGGTCGGCCCGGGTCTTTTCGAAGGCTGTCGCGGTCAGCCTGGTCACCTGAATGCTTTCCTGTGTTTTGTAATTGAATGGCTTCTGAAGTACCGAATCCATGAACCGCTGAGCGCTCAGCATGTTGCTCCGTAGCATAGTCTTCGCCTCCGAGATAAGGTCACAGGGTCCGCCTTTTAGTTGGTCATCGATCTGCGTGGCAAAACTACTCAACCTTACAGAATCCGCCTGAGTCAGATACTGATGGTGGGGATCCAGGCCCCGAAGAAATTCGGCAAAAATTCTCTTTGAAAAGACGTCGTCAACGGTTTGAGGTTCGAGATGAATGGCGTTCACGTTCTCGACGAGGTCTTTCGCAAACGCGCAGTTCGTTTGTGCCAGAGAATTCTCGGGAAAGAAGATTCCGGTGGAGGCAATAGCAAAGCCCCAGGACACAATTGATTTTATTCCTAAATTCATTCTTTCGGAGCCGTTGGCGGCAGGTAGTGAGCCGAGAATTCCGTGAACGGTTATAACAATTTAGCAATTCATTTAAACTTCGTTTCTGAAAGCACTAAACCAAAATCGCATGAAAAAGATTGCCGTTCTGCTGTTATTGATTCCAACCTTGATATGGGCTCAATCCAGGAAGCCGATTGTCGCATCGGACCTGATGAAGATCACAACGACAAGCCAAATCCAGCTTTCGCCCGATGGTACCAAAGCCATTTTGGTGGTGAACCGCAAGGCGGTGAAGAATGACAACGAATACTATTACACGCGTCACCTCTATCTCGTCGATGTTTCTGGAGGAACAGCCCCGGTGCAGTTGACCTTCGGAGATAAGAACGACGGACAGCCGCAGTGGTCACCCGACGGCAAGCAAATCGCCTTCGTTCGTGCCGATGGTGACAAGTCACAGATTTGGTTGTTGCCACTCAGTGGTGGCGAAGCGCATGCGATCACAAAAGCTGAAAATGGTGCAAGCTCGCCGAGATGGTCTCCCGACGGAAAAAAGATTTTGTTCTCCTCCAGCATTCCTTTCTATGCGATCGATGGGAAAACACCGTGGGGCTATGAGCGACCGGGCCGCACCCAGGGTGATGAGCCGAACTTTAAGAAGATGAAGGCAGACGAGAGAAAGAAATATGCAACAGCGCCTGACGGAACGTTAGAGGAAGTGCGCGCCTGGCTCGCGAAGAACGCCAGTGAGGCCAACCCACGCGTGCTGAACCGGCAGAATCTTCAGGGCGAGCTGAATCTCCAGCCCGATGAAAGCTTTAATCACCTGTTTCTCCTTACGCTGGGAACCGAAGGCGCAGTTCAACTGACCAATGGATATCAGGATTTTGATAATGCCGAGTGGTCACCGGATGGCAAACGAATCATCTGCACGTCACGTGTCTACAAAGTTCATCCCGATCGCGAACTGGACAGTGACCTTTGGATGATCGACGTAGACACCAAAGCCGCGCGAGAGTTTCTCACCTGGCCAGGTTACAGCATTTCCAATGGCGTCTTTTCACCGGATGGAAGCCAGGTGGTTTTTTCGGCGACCAATATTACCAACCGGCACGCCACGCAGAATCAAATCGCCGTTGTCGCTGCTGCAGGTGGACAACCTCAACTGATCACTGCTTCACTGGATCGCGATGCCGATGGAGCGGTCTGGTCTGGCGACAGCAAAACGATTTACTTCGGCGCGCAGACGGAAGGGGATATCCCACTGTATAGTGTCTCCGCAAAAGGAGGCGCGATCACAAAGATTCTTGGCAATGATAGTGGCGTGAATGATTTCGATGTCCGTGGCGACAAAGTGGTATACGCTCTCACGGAGACAAAGAACCCCTGGGAAGTGTACGTGTTCGGCCTGAAGGACAAGTCGAACAAAATGCTGACGCGGTTTAATGAGGACTTGATGAGGGACAGACAGTTCGTCGCACCAAAGGAACATTGGATCACGCGACCCGACGGTACGAAAGTGCAGTACTGGGTAATGGAGCCTGCGGAGCGAAAGGATGGAACCAAGTATCCGACCATTCTCAATATTCACGGTGGACCAACCGCCATGTGGGGCCCAGGAATGTTCTCCATGTGGCACGAGTATCAATTGGAAAACAGCTGGGGCTACGGCTTGGTGTACTGCAATCCACGCGGAAGTGGAGGCTATGGCGACAAGTTCAAGAAAGCCAATTTCAAAGATTGGGGAGCAAGCCCCGCTGCGGATATTCTGGCATCATTGGACGATGCGATGAAGAACTATTCGTGGATCGATAAAGATCAGTTGTTTGTGGAAGGCGGCAGCTATGCTGGTTACATGGTAGCGTGGATCATCAGCCATGACAATCGGTTCAAGGCAGCCAACGCGCAGCGCGGTGTGTATGAACTGACAACGTTTATGGGCGAAGGCAATGCTTTCTTCCTCGTACCGAATGACTTCGGTGGCTATCCATGGGATCCCGAAACGAAGAAGCTTCTCGACAGCGAGTCGCCCTACAATTATGTGAAGAATATCAACACACCACTGCTGATTATTCATGGCGATCAGGATTTGCGCACAGGGGTTACGCAGTCGGAGATGCTTTACAAGAGCTTGAAGATTCTGAACAAGCCTGTGGAATACATCCGGTATCCGAAGGAAGGGCACGAGCTAACGCGCAGTGGGAATCCGGGACGGATGATGGACCACATGCTCAGGGTTATTGAATTCTTTGAACGCTATGCAAAACACCCGGACCCACCGCCGGCAACCAAAAAATAACAGGTGAAGGAAGGGCCTCTCGAATGAGAGGCCTTATTTTTTGTATTCGGCGACGAGGCTGTGCTCCATCATATACTCGGCGATCTGCACGGCGTTGGTAGCCGCACCCTTCCGGAGGTTATCGGCAACGATCCAAAGGTTCAGGGTTTTGGGCTGTGACTCATCGCGTCGGATCCGGCCCACGAAGACCTCGTCTTTGCCTTGTGTGAGTATCGGCATCGGGTAGATGTTGTTCTTCACGTCGTCCATGACAATAACACCCGGAGTGCTCTCCAGAAGTTCACGCACTTCGTCCAGGTCAAAGTCGGAATGGAACTCCACGTTGACGGCTTCGGAGTGACCGCCAATGGTTGGGACACGCACGGTAGTCGCGGTAACGCCGATCGAATCATCACCGAGAATCTTGCGGGTCTCGTTCACCATCTTCATTTCTTCTTTCGTGTATCCATTGTCCTGAAACACGTCGATGTGGGGCAGCGCATTCATGTCGATCGGATGAGGATAGACTTTGATGCCTTCAATACCCTGACGCTCGTTCATCAATTGCTGAACGGCATCTTTGCCCGTACCTGTTACAGACTGGTATGTAGAGACCACGACGCGCTTCATTTTATACCGTACGTGCAGTGGCGCGAGAACCATGACCATTTGAATGGTGGAACAATTCGGGTTCGCGATGATGCGGTCATCAGGACCGAGCACATGACCGTTGATTTCAGGAACAATCAGTCTCTTGGTAGGGTCCATTCTCCATGCCGAGGAGTTGTCGATAACGATCGAGCCCTTCTCGGCAAAGCGAGGGGCCCATTCCAGGGAAGTACTGCCGCCGGCGGAGAATATCACGATTTCGGCGGCAAGATTGCAGGCCTCTTCGATCCCCATGATCGTATAGCGTTTTTCCTTGTAATCGATCTCCTTTCCTACGTTTCTGCCCGATGCAACCAGGTAAAGATCATTATAGGAGAAATTACGCTCTGCCATCACCCTCAGGATTTCCTGACCTACCAATCCTGTGGCACCCACGATTACGGTTTTCATGACTTTCGATTGTTTAACGAGGTGCAAAAATAGTATTAAATGTAGTTTGCCCCGATGAGCCAAATGAAAATCCTTGTGGTCGTCGTGAGCCTGCTAGGGCATGGTGTGCATGCACAGATCGCCGACAGTTTCTCGGATGGTGATTATTCTACCAATCCGGCGTGGCAAGGGGAGACAGCCCGTTTCGTCGTCAGCGGAGGCAGGCTGAAACTGCAGGCCCCCACAGTATCAGGCACAGCCTTTCTGGCAACATCAAGCGCAGCCGTGCATGAAGCAGCATGGGAATTCTCGTTGCAGTTGGACTTCACTCCCAGCAGCACCAACTACGCGAAGATCTACCTCGTCTCCGACCAACCGGATCTCCAGGGTGCCCTGAATGGCTACTTTGTCAAAGTAGGGAACACATCGCGGGAAGTAAGTCTGTACCGGCAAACGGGACTCGCAGAACAAGAGTTCGTTGACGGAGCCGATGACCGGACGAACCAGTCTGTGGTCACTGTTCGCATTCGGGTAACGAGAAGCGCAACGGGTTTGTGGGAGCTTTTTACCGATGTAGGAAATTCTGGATCCTTTACCAAAGAGGGAGAAGCATTCGAGCTTACGCACACGACCTCTGGCTGGATGGGAATCCAATGTGTGTACACGGCAACCCGCTCTGATAAATTCTGGTTTGATGATTTTGTGGTAACAGGAACTGTGGTTCCCGATACTTCACCACCGACAGTCCTTCGAGTAGAGGCGCTCGACTCCCTGCGATTTCGTGCAGTGTTTTCTGAGCCACTGGATCCGGCTACCACGTCCAATACCAACCATATTCAGATTGAGGGGCTGGGCTCACCTTCGTCAGGGATTCTTCAGAGTGACCGGATCACCATACTTTGGTCGTTGCCGCAACCGCTCACGAACGGAAGGACATATACCGTTCAATTTTCCGGATTCGCAGATCTTGCTGGAAACGTCATGATCCCAACGGGGAAGACACTGCTCCATTTTCGGCCCGGGACCCCAACGAGAAAATCGGTAGTGATCACCGAAATCTTTTCGGACCCATCACCTCAACTTGGGTTGCCGGCAGCGGAGTACATTGAGTTGATGAATCGCAGCGAGTATCCATTCGATCTGAAGGACTGGAAACTCTCCGACGAGGGGAGTACGGGTACTTTTCCTTCAGCCATTATCCTTCCGGGAGAGTATAGAGTGATCACATCCAGCAGTGCCGCATCGCTTTTCCCCGCTTCACTAAGTATTCCTATTCCGAATTTTCCTTCACTGAATAACGGAGGGGATGTCATTGTGCTGCGCGACGCACGAAATACAATCATCGATAGCATCCGCTATACCATGGAATGGTTTAGAGACGAAGACAAATCCCAAGGGGGCTGGTCGCTGGAACTGATTGATCCGGGTAACCCTTGTGGAGAGGATGATAATTGGGCGGCATCGGAGGATGATCGCGGAGGCACACCCGGTGAAGTGAATTCCGTTCTGGCCAATAAGCCCGACCTCACACCACCCTTTATGGTGTCTGTTTTGCCACAGGATGCGACAACGTTATCCATTACGTTCAATGAATTGCTCGGAGAGTCATCCCCTGAAAGGGCGAACATTTCCATTGTTCCGGATATTCCTCTCCAAACAATCATGCTCAAAGATCTTGCTCGTCGCACCCTTGAAGTTGAAATTCATTATGACCTGAAGCCGAGAACAACGTATACACTTTCTGTTGATGGTGTTAGTGATTGCAGCGGTAATGTGATGGAGCCTTCCACATGGACGTTTGGTCTTGCTGAACCGGCGGATAGCCTTGACGTTGTCATCAACGAAGTGCTTTTCAATCCGCGGTCCGGCGGTGCAGACTTCGTAGAGGTGTACAACCGTTCCGAAAAATTCATTGTTCTGACAAACTGGACGATCGGGAACCAGGAAGAACGTGTAACATTTCCGCCCCTTGTAGTTCGACCGCATCAACTCATGGCATGCTCACCTGATCCCGATGCGGTGAAGTCGCACTACCCGCAATCCACCACCGTACTTCGATTGTCAATGCCCAACATGCCGGATGATGAGGGTGAAGTGATAGTTTCAGATGAACGTGGCGTTGTTGTGGACCGATTGAACTATTACAAATCCTGGCACTCCGTATTTCTGAGAAATGAAGAAGGTGTTTCCCTCGAACGAATCGACACAGAATCACCGACACAGGAACAAAGCAATTGGGTCTCCGCAAGTTCGCGGCTCGGATATGCAACGCCGGGTCAGCTAAATTCACAGCATCGTGGGACGGCCGCGCCAATTCACGAAATTTGGGTGACACCTGAAATTTTTGTGCCGGGCAATGAGACGTTCGGCTTTGTTCAGATTCAGTATCAATTCGATCAGCCGGGTCATATCGCCAACGTAAAGATTTTCAATCACCAGGGTGCGGTCGTCAGACATCTTGCCAACAACGAATGGCTCGGCAACGAGGGGTTTCTTCGCTGGGACGGCGAACAGGATAACGGCTCGCGGGCAGTTGCGGGCTATTATGTGATGTGGTTTGAGTCCTTCAGTTCCCTGGGTACCGTGTCGACGGTTCGTAAGAGGATAGTCATCGCCGGCCGTTGATTCGAGGCCTTTTCCCTCTGTGGGGATATAAGAGGGGCATAATTTTTTGTTTTAGAGCCATCCGAGTATTTTTGCGCATCTTTTTAAAACGTGTCCTGGAGGACTCTGGATTATGGCGAAATCAGCGAAAAAATCAAGCAAGAAGGTAGTGAAGAAGGCGAAGGCAAAGGCTGCTCCCAAGGCCAAAAAGACGGTAAAGGCAAAGGTGGCTGCCAAAAAGGTGACGCCGAAACCCACAAAGAAACCGGTAGCCAAAGCGATTCCGGCGAAGAAGGAGGTTGTGAAGAAAGAGGCATCAACGCCTGTGGTAAAGAAAGCAGACAGGAAGATGATTGCTCCGGCTACAAAGCCGCAATTACAGCTGAATATTTTTCCAGCACTTACGCAGCGCCCGATCGCGCACAAACCAGCAAAGTCGAGCACACCGGATGACAGCAAGACACGTTACAGTGACGAGGAGTTGAAGGAGTTTGAAACACTGATTCTGGGCAAGCTTGAGAAGTCACGCGAGGAGTTTCGTATTCTGAAAGAGACACTGAACCGCAACAACGATGCGGGTACCGACAGCACGTCGGGTGGAAACACAAAAGTTCTTGAAGATGGCGCAGAAACTGCCGAGAAAGAAAACCTCAGCCAACTCGCATCGCGTCAATTGAAATATATCACGAATCTGGAGAATGCACTGGTACGCATTAAGAACAGAACGTACGGTATTTGTACAGTTACCGGGAAACTCATTCCGAAAGAGCGCTTGATTGCAGTTCCACACACGACGCAATCCATTGAAGCAAAGATGATGCAGCAGGATTGATCAGAATTTTAGAATTTTCAGAATTAAGATTGCGGGATTATTAGGAACTACGAACGACACACACATTGGACTTTCTCCAGAATCATATTGAGGCATTGATCTTCTGCGCGCCGTCGCCGATCAAGGTGGCGGAACTGAAATCATGTCTTACCGAGATGTTCAATGCGGACGTTCCGGAAGAGGATATTGCGGGGGCCATACAGCGCCTTACAGAAAAGTATGAGCAGGAAGAATTTGCTTTTCAGCTCAATAAAGCGGGCGGCGGTTTTCAGTTTCTTACCAAGCCGGCATACCAGGCCAGTATCGGGATCATGCTTAAGCAGCAGTCGAAGAAGCGTTTGTCAACTTCAGCGCTTGAGACTCTTTCCATTATAGCCTACAAGCAACCTGTATCCAAGACGGACGTCGAAACCATTCGCGGAGTTAATTGTGACTACGCCGTCCAGAAACTTCTGGAGAAGGGACTCATCGAAATTCAGGGAAAGGGAGAAACTGTAGGCCGGCCCTTGATCTATGGCACGAGCCCTAAATTCATGGAGTACTTTGGCATCAGTGATTTGATTGAATTGCCCACACCCAAGGATTTCTCACAGGAAATCAACACCATCGGGGAAGGACCCGAAAATCAGTAATATCTCTTCTCTTCAAGGCTCACGAAGCCTAACTTACATCTACTATGGCACGCAACAGCCGGTTCCGCAGCACGTCGGGACCATCATCCAATCGTTCCCGTCCTGAAAAAGGAAAATTCCCCAAGTCAACGGGTGGGAAAAGAAGTTCCTTTTCAAAAGGAGGACGCCCCAGTGACGAAAAGCCTTCCTTCAAGAAGGAAGGACGGAGCGGCGAAGACAAGCCTTTCTTCCGGAAAGGCGGCCGGACCGATGGCGACAAGCCATCCTATGGAAAAAAACCATTTCAAAAAGGGTCGTGGCATGAAAAACGTGCCGATGCATCAAAGGACAGCCCCGGTGACTTTGCACGCAAGCGTATCGCGAAATTTCCTCCGACCGATTCGTTTTCAGGTGAAGGAAAGCCGCGCGAAAAAAGAAGCTACTCAAAACCTGATGGCGATAGCCGTGATGGCAAACGCGGTGATTTTGAATCGCGCGCACCCCGTTCATTTTCAAAAGGCGACCTGAAACGCCGGCCTTCCTCTTCGGATGACAAGGGAGATTTCAAACCAAAGCCCGCATTCCCGCAAAGGAAGGACAGAAACTTCACTTCGGACAAGCCATACCGCGGCGACGGTGACCGCAGAAAACCTGCACGCGATGATCGCGGTGAGGGGAAGCGAAAGGAAGGCGATGATAAACGTAAATCATTTGTTGAGTCCAAACGGGATTACCAGATTAAGGTAGCGGATGAAACGGTTAGGGAAGAGAGCCGGGTACAGACAGGGGAGGAACTCATTCGCCTGAATAAATACATATCCAACAGCGGCGTGTGCTCCCGTCGTGAGGCAGACAACCTTATTACAATGGGGTTGATCACCGTGAATGGCAAGTCCATTACAGAGCTCGGATACAAAGTGAAGGTAACGGATGATGTTCGTTATGAAGGCCGTCGGCTGAAGTCCGAGAAGCCGGTCTACATCCTGCTCAACAAACCGAAGGGTTATATCACGACCACCGACGATCCTCAGGAGCGCAACACGGTGATGAAGCTGATAGAGAATGCGTGCAAGGAACGTGTCTATCCCGTCGGACGACTTGACCGAAATACCTCAGGATTGTTGTTGCTGACCAACGATGGTGACTTGACCGATAAGCTAACACATCCATCCTATAATATTAAAAAGATCTATAAAGCCGAGCTCGACAAGCCGTTGACGAAGGCAGACTTTCAGAAGGTGATAGACGGCGTTCGCCTCGAAGAAGGCAAGGCTACCGTGGATGATCTCGCCATTGTTTCTGAAGATGGAAAAACCGTGGGTTTGGAAATTCATATTGGCTGGAACCGGGTGATCCGTCGAATTTTTGAAGCCCTGGGCTATGAGGTCGTGAAACTGGACCGTACCGTTTATGCCACCCTCGATAAAAAGGATTTACCCCGTGGCCATTGGCGGTTTCTCCGGCAGGATGAAGTGATCCGTCTGAAGCACTTTCAGTAGGGCACCTCGGGTATTTGCATTTTATTTTGTAACATCACTTCCAATCTGTCAGCAGCATGCGTATTGGAATACACGGAAGGGACTTCCAGCAGAAATCATCACGCTTCATGGAGCGTGTACTGAGTATGCTGGGGAAGTACAAAGCAGAAATCTTTGTTTCTCAGAAGTTTCAAAAGCATTTCAAATCCTCGCATGATTACCGTGTCAAAGTATTTGAGCAAGGCGATTCACTAAAGAATCTCGATTTCTTTATTTCCCTCGGCGGCGATGGCACGTTGCTTGAATCCATCACGTACGTCGGCAAATACGAAGTCCCGGTCTTGGGGATTAACACCGGACGATTGGGCTTTCTGGCCACGATCAGCCGGGAAGAAACCGACAACGCACTGGACAGTTTGTTCAAGGGAAATTATTCTCTCGACGAGCGCACCATGCTCAAACTGGTTTCCGATCCAAAATTGTTTGACGGCATGCGCTTTGCACTGAATGATTTCACCATCATGAAGAAGGACACGTCTTCCATGATTACCGTTCATGTTTCGGTTGATGGAGAGTTGTTGAATTCGTATTGGGCCGATGGTGTCATCGTATCAACCCCAACCGGGTCGACCGGGTATTCGCTGAGCTGCGGCGGACCACTGGTATTTCCAGAATCCGAAAGTTTCGTCATAACCCCCGTCAGCCCCCACAATCTGGGCGCCCGCCCCATTGTGGTTTCTGACCGGTCGGAAATCACGTTCCGCATCGAAGGCAGGAGTAAGAAGTTCCTCGTTTCCCTCGACTCCCGGTTTGAAACCGTGGATGAATCGGTCAAATTGAAGATTCTGAAGGAGCGCTTCAAGGCTCAACTCATTCAACTGCCAGGTCAGCACTACTTTAAGACACTGCGTCAGAAGTTGAATTGGGGACTGGATCTCCGAAACTAACCCTCGTTTGGCTTACCAACCCAATCATCAAGGGATCAATGCTTTATCGGGGAGGTGATATTTTATACATTTGTTCTTCCTAGTTGGGCTTTACTATGAAAAAACTATTGGCTGGCAGTTTCATTGCTTTCATGATCCTTTTTCAGGCAGGGGATGCCCACGCACAATTTGCAACGAAAGGGATCAAACAGGGGAACAAGCGCATTGCCGGATACCGCGGTACGAAGTCCAAATTTGGCAAGGCGAAAATCTATAATGCCGTCGGCTTTTCTCTCAACGCATTGAACTACTACGGAGATCTTGCGCCATCTCCTTCGAGTTTTAGCACCGACATCTCCTTCACCAAGCCTGGGTTTGGGCTTTCATTTACCCACCGCTTTGGTCCCCGGTATTCCCTTATGGGCCAATATATGTTTGCAACGATCAAGGGTTCGGACAGTGAATCGGCCGATAAAGACGATCTGAGCAATGGGATTTACCGGTACAAAAGAAATCTTTCCTTCCGCAATCAGATTCATGAGCTTTCCGTCGTTGGTATTTTTGACTTGTTCGAAAACCAACAGACGTATATGAGCCGGGTGAAGTGGACTCCGTATGCTTACATCGGCATAGCTGTGTTCATGCACAATCCACAGGCTATTGCACCCACTGCGGATTTGCAGGGAAATCCTCTTGCTGACGCCGGAAACTATGTTGACCTGCAGCCACTGGGCACCGAAGGGCAAAACGCCCAGCTGGCAACAACAGATGTGAATTATGGTATCCAACCCTATTCATTGGTGCAGATGGCTATTCCTTTTGGACTCGGAGCAAGGTTTCGTCTCACCGATGTTCTCGACTTGTCTGCCGACATTGGATTTCGGTACACCTTCACCGACTACCTGGATGATGTCAGCGCCAATTATGTAGATCTTACCAAACTTTCAAGTCCGCTCGCCCAAGCGATGTCGTACAGGACCAATGAACTGTACAACAACAACCCTCCAAATCCGCAGCCCTCAGGGATACCCGGAGTGAATGTCGAAGCGGGTTATGGTTCAGAGTTTCCGGACAACAAGCGGGGAGGTAAGAAGGACAACGATATCTACATGGTGACGAGCATACGCCTGACGTATATTATCAAAGCGACGTTTCACCAGGCTAAATTCAGATGAGATTACGAGCACTGGGCTTGACACTTGCCTGTAGCCTGGCGATAATGCCCATGGCGTGGGCGCAAATCACCCAGCGATCGGAAGTTGGGTTTGGACTCGGAACGTTTAACTATACCGGGGACCTCGTCCGGACCTACGATTTTACAAACTCACAACCCGCGTTTACCATATTCTACCGGGCAAACATTAGCAAAGTCATTAGCTTCCGCGCCAGCTTCACAGCGGGCAAACTCAGCGCGAGTGATGCAAACTCCCCTATTGATGCTTTTGCCGTTCAACGCAATGCTTCTTT
>CAYMPU010000020.1:0-32060 GCA_964392375.1 uncultured Ohtaekwangia sp.
CCAGACGCTGATACAGATAATGGAACAACTGTCCCATTTTGACAAACAGTTTGTGTTGCGGTACTCGGGTGAGTAATGATCGCTGTGTTGGGGGTCACGGTTATCGCTGCCGACGCATTGCTTGTGGTAGTCCCGCAGGTACCAGTGGCCTTTGCGAAGTAAGATACTGTTCCTGTCGTGGTAGATGGCGGTGTATAACTTGATGCTGTGGCCCCGGGAATGGGAGTCGTAGGGGCAGCACTGCTGTACCATTGATATGTCACCGTGCCGGTCCCAGACGCGGATACAGATAATGGAGCAATAGCCCCGTTTGGACAGACTGTTTGTGGTGCCGTGCTTGGATGCACACTAAATGTCGGTGCCGAACCAATAACCATAGTGTTCGTAGCGGTTCCAATATAAAGCTCATCTGCAATGGTTGTAACCACCGTGTAGCTGCCGGCGGCTGTTGGTGGTGTTGGGCTTCCATTGTAGGTGGTTTGGGATGTCAAACTTGCCGGTGCCGTTGTGACGGTCACCGCCTTTGGTGAATTATCAAAACATGGATTCAGGCCTGAATGAGTAACGGTTGCAGTCGGAGCAAATCTGTGAATAGTAAGTGCTGTTGAAGCGCCAGTATGATTCAAGAAATAAAGGTAACTGCCTTTGACCGCAAGGCCGCGTGGATTATCAATGCCCGGCGAACTGCCGTAATAGTCTGTTGATGGGTTTATTGGGTTGCTTAAGTCAAACCTGCGAAGAAGTGCATGCTGAGGACAGGCACCGTAAAGAAAATTCCCTGAGACCAGGGCTGACGCCAGGTACCAATAATTTATGCTTGAAACAAGCGATGGATTTGATGGCGTCGTAACCTCAACAATGTCGAGGGTTGAAGAAGACATCTTATGATTTGCAACATAAACGTAAGTGCCAACAACTTGCACTGAATACAAGCTTCCCGGCAGAAGTATACTACCTGTAAGGGTCGGCGCAGTCGGGTTAGAGATGTTGACTACTCTTAGGTAATCGTCACCTGAAATATGATACGCATAGTTGCCAGAAATGAATAAAGAGCGGCTGGACCCTCCTGTCATACCATTGTTTATGTAGGTCCCCAAGTGGGTCGGCATTGTAGGGTTTGAGATGTCGAGAATCTCCAAGCCCCCAACCGCACTGACATAAGCCCTGGTTCCTACGATTACAATAGAGGTTGGATTTAATAGTGAAGCACCACCAGTTCCATGTGCAATTTTACCGACCGCCGTAAACCCTGGAGTCGATATGTCGATAACTTCTATACTGTTCCCGTAATAATTTGCGATATAGGCATAGTTTCCGTTCACATATAAATCCCAGGGGCCATTTAACGGAACCCCACCGAATCCCTGTAGGATCGCCCCGTTTCCAACAGGCGCAGTAGGAACGCTTACATCATAGACTTGAATTCTATTACCACCAGGGGAAAGGACATATGCTTTGTTTCCGAATACCCGAACTTCCAAGAATACTAATCCACTGCTGTAAGGGAGAGGTGTACTTGAAATGTACTGTGGTTGCGTTTGAGCCAGGATTGAACACGGGATGGCCATTAACAGAAGCACCAAAATGATTCTAGTATTCATCGGTTAGTTGTTTTGAGGGAAACAAAAAAGAGGCATACTAAACCTAGTAATTTTCTAGACTTTAACCAAAGCGAATTCCCAATTTCATAGAAATCCTTAACACCCAAATGGTGGGCGTCTCTTGACTGATACTGTATTCAAATGAAAAAGCCAGTCACACGAATTGAAGTGTAACTGGCTTCATGGGAAATTTCTCAAAATGCTTTGGCCCAAGTCCCTCCTACCCACGCTCCCCCTCCAACCCCCGCTTCATATCTTTTACCCTCGACCCTGCCGAACTCCCCCAATAGTAGGCAGCAATGGCGAGCACAATATCCCGTACTGCCGCACGGCCTTCGATGAAGATCTCTCGCATTTCGGCAGGGATATCGCCCACGGCAGAGACGATCGTCGTGAACACAAAACATAGCAGGATCACGATGCCGAACACGGTCATGAACCAGTCGATGTGGCCGGTGGCTTTGACGAATTCTTGTTCCCGGTTGCGAGCATCAGCAACGCTGGCAAGACGGCGATCGAGTTCGTCAAGGTTGAGGCGGTAGACTTCCATGAAGGCCTTGCGGTCTTCCACGTTCAGGCTCTTGTCGCCGAGCACGAGGTCTTTGAGTCGCTCCAGTACACGTGCGCCGGGAACCAAATCGCCGATGGCGTCGAGAATATGGGGAAGGCCTTTGCCATGCAAAAACTTTCCGAGGGTAGTTTCTTTGAGGGGTTTCATATGGGTCTTTGTTTCTCTGCGGAACGAATCAATTTCATTAGGTCTTGGGCCATTATTCTCATAACTCCCTTGCGAATGCCATACCTGGCACCCTCGGGCAAGTAATAAGTCACGAGGATTTTTGGGCATTTTGCTTTCAGCAGCCCGCGCAGATCTTCCACGCTCGCAGCTTTCATACCCTGACAATCAATTTCTTGTGTGTGCGTTTTCAACGAGGGACCATAAATATGATCCAACAAGGCCCTCATCCTGGACACACCCACGTGATCGCGACCGAAAATTACGGCTGACACACCAAGGTCGGGTTCCTTGTCTATCGTGTTCTTGATCTGCAACGAGAGATATACACATCGTTTGTTCCTTGCGCAGAGCTCTTTTACTATTGAATTCCGCTTGTTGAATCGCATACTGCGGTGAGTCGGCAAAACCTGGGAAAAATCGATCCGTGCTCTCTCTAGCATTTTGGCAAGCCGGCTCACGGTTCCCTGACAATTCATCCTTTGACGCCTTTCATTATCCCATCCGAAGTGACCTGCATCCAGCAGCCACCGGTAATTGCTTTGTTTTGAAGTATTCATATTGGTTTTGTTTTTTCTGTTTCCTGAATTGATTTGAATAAAGTCCCGGCTATCGTGTGCTGTCCGCTCTCGCTCAGCAAGAACTCCGCCTCCCTCCGATTGTCGAAGAACAAGTTCTCTACCAGCACAGCCGGGCAGGTTGTGTTCTTCAGGACGTAGAAGTTCTCTTCATGATCCGAATCGCCGTCACTGAGATTGCGGCGGAACCTGAATTGAGGAAGTCTGCGGAGATAGGTGAAGGAGAATATCTCGGCAATGGCATCGCTGGGCGTATTGCCGATCGAAGTATAGACCGAGAATCCGGACCCTTTGCCGTGGGCGCCATCAGGCATTGCGTCGCTGTGCACGGACAGGTAGATGCAATTCTTCTTCTCCGCCTGAAGTCGGTTGGCCAGGGACACCCGCTCCCTCAGTGGTGTATCGCGCTCGCGGTCGTGAATCAGGCGGTGCTCGATGTTACTGAGGAACAGGAGCCGTTGAAGTTTGTCGACAATCTTCCGGTTATTGACGCCCTCATAGAATGTAAGTCCGTCGGGGAAGATGTGCATCTTGCCCGGAGCGGTGGTGTAGACACCTTCGGAGGTCAGGCCTCCATGGCCGGCATCGATTAACCATATATAGTTGCTCATGATTATTTTGTGATTTTGAGATTTGGCTATTTTTTGAAATTCTTTTGAAGAGCCCCTCTTCAAATCCGTTCCTCGACTCCGCTTGTTCTTGATGGTGTGTCGGGGCATTCGGATTGATGGATCCGAAGAGGGGCATACTTCAACTCCGTGTTACATCACCTTTTCGACCGTTGTCTCGTTCTCCGGAGTATCAAACGCCGTTACGGAGATGGTGCTTCCCTTCAAGGAGGGATTCTCCACCGTTGCGGTGTACTTCCAGATGTGCGAAAGCTTGGGGTACTGGATCGCTTCCCCACGCTCGAGCTCGGTGCCGTTCTTCCCCAGGATGATCACACGTACGCGTGTCACCTTGAAGTCGTCGGTTGCCTCGATTGTAATGAGATCACCCACTGCCCCTTTGTAGTCGGCGGTTCTGATCTCGTTCACTTTCGGTGCCTTCAAGTAATCACCTAGCGCGACGTGAAAAGCACTCCGCTTTGAACCCGTGATCCCCGTGGTATACATTGCCTTGGAGGCATCATCGGCCATCTGCCCTTTGGCATAATTCGCTGCTTCCAGGAATTTTGCCCGATAGGCTACCTGATTCGGCGACAATTCACCGGGCCTTGCTTTGGGGCGGTTGGTAACAAGGACCCTGTTGTTGACCTTGCGTACCGTCACCCGCGCACCCAGCATACCACCGAGTTCGGTTTGAACATTTTTAGTACTCATAACTTTTTCTGTTTGCGCTCCGACTTGCGTCGGAGCAGGTTTCACAAAGTCAACTTTACCATCCCGGCCTGCAGTCGCGAGACAGCTCTTGCCGCTTTGCTTGGGTCAAATGTGAATGGAGTGGCCGACGCAGGTAGGCGATCTCACGCGATCTCACGCGATCTCACGCGAACGCACGCGATCTCACGCGATAAAGTGCGAAAGGAATCGATTTGTAAAGGCTCCTGAATAACTTGTAAATAGTTTGCTAATAGCCGGTGAATAGTTTCTGAATAGCGAGTGAATAGTTTGTTAATAGCTGGTATATAGCTGGTATATGGCTTGCGTATAGCTTGTAAATAGTTTCCTTATAGCTGGTAAATACTTGTTAATAAGACCGCGCAGAAAAGGGGCTTTTGGGGTGAAGAGTGGTTCGCTTAGGTCACCTCGGCCTCTCAGAGGCGGAGCGCATACACCTCACCCCCGACCCCTCTCCGAGGCGGAGAGGGGGGAGATGGAGTAGATTGTCAGGAAAACCGTCGAAGGAAAATATCCGATTGAAGAAGGGGTTATAGAATTTTGGGGATGAAACTCCCCTTTCACCACAACGCCAACGATAAGATTTTCTCAAACTCGAGGTCGCTGCGGCAAGGACAGACAAAAGCAGAAAAAGTTTTGTGGAGATACCTCAGAAATAGAAAACTCCTGGGATTCAAATTCAGACGCCAGCATCCCGTCGCCATGAACATCGTAGATTTTTATTGTCATGAATGCCAATTGGTCATCGAGGTTGATGGCCCCGTTCATCAGCAAGAAGACCAACGAAAGTATGATCTGGAGCGAACCCTTCGTCTTCAGGATCTGGGACTGGTTGAACTTCGATTCACAAATGAAGAGGTCTTGGGAGATGCTCAACGTGTTGTAGCCAGAATTTCTGAGCACCTCAATTCGAGGACACTTCCACCTCTCCCCCGGAATGAAATCGGGGAAGGCGCTTAGGTAGGGTCTTAAACTTTTTTGGGTGCAATACTCCCCTCTCCGCTTCGGAGAGGGGTCGGGGGTGAGGTAAATGCGCCCAAAAACAATCCCCCTGAAAATCAGCTCATTACAATAATCGTTACTCTGGCTTGTTCGGTTTTCCTCATTTTTTTCAACTAACGCTTATGAAAGAACCCTAACTTATGGAAGCCAGCGGCCAGGTCGGAAATAGCAACCTTGAGGTGGAGACCCACGCCAGCGTAGCTATTTCTTCCATGCCAGTCGACGGGATCCATTCAGATCAAAAGGAAGCTTATTCAACGCACACCAAAGCGTTGGAGATATCATTCGCCGCGATCCTGGAAGATAACCAGAAGATTATCTACAAAATTAGCCGGCTTTACTGCAAACAAAATCGCGAAGACGAGAACGATCTCTTCCAGGAAATTTCATGCCAGCTCTGGAAAGCTTATCCAAACTTCAAAGGGAAGTCTCAGGTGAGCACCTGGGTGTACAGAATTGCGCTGAATACTGCCTTTATGATGGTCAGAAAAAAACTGACTCAGGTTGAGGCACTAGAGGAAATTCCGGAAACACCTATTCATTCCGACTATGAAGGGCAAGACGCCGTACTGACCTATTTGCGAAGCCTTTCACTCACCGACAGGGCCATCGTAACGCTAAAAATGAGCGGCCATACACACCAGGAGATAGCAGAGATGATTCACTTGACAGAGGATGGTGTAAGAATGCGGTTGAGTCGGTTAAGGGAAAAATGGTAAGTGGTAACATGGAAACGGTTTTAAAAGGCAGCGATATGGACTTGGAAGCAATGAAAAAAGAGTGGGATGCTATGGAGGTTAAAATCTATAGCCGTGGTGAATTGATCAGCATGCTTCATCAATCACACGTTCCACGCTTTAAGAAACTGAAGCGCAGGCTGACGCTGGAGCTTTTGTATACCGTAATGCTCGCGGTGGCATGGGCTGCAATATCGCATCTGTTCATGGGCCCTGCCCTGCTCGTCCTGGCGATTGCAGGATGTGTCATTGTCCTCGCCTTCAATAAATTCTTGCAGTACTTCTTTCTGGATCGCTCTAAAGAAAAGAACCTTCATCTGTTGATGGTCGACTTCGGCAAACCGCTGAAGAAAGTGCTCAGCGTATCCCGTTTTGTGAATGTTGGTATCTGCACAAACCTGCTGCTCATCCAATTGTCCCGGACGTGGGATGGCGTCGGCATGCTCGAATGGGCATTTCTGGTACCTATCCTCTTTGCTCTAATGGCCGTGGCAACCCGCTGGTGGCTTCGCCGACTGGTGGCCACGGAGAACTTCTTTGATAACTAAAACATCGATCGATCCTCAACCTAACCACATAACTTATGACAACCAGTATTTTTCTCACTCGCCTGCTCGTCATGATTCTGTTGACAGGGATCATGCGCGAGTATGTTTTCGCGCTGTACAAGAAGCCCATTAAGATATTCGGTAAATCCATAACCCTACTCGAGATTGGAACTGAGCTGATGATCGTACTCGCTATTGTGGTTTGTAATTATGAACCCAAGTGACATGAAAAACGAAACGTTTTGCATCAAATGCTATTCTCCCAAACAGCTTGCACTGGCCTATGGGTGTTCTTTGAGTACATTTAGAAAATGGATAAAGGGCATTGAGCAAGACATTGGTCTTCGGATAGGACACCTTTACAGCCCAAAGCAAGTACAGATTATTGTTGACCATTTAGGGCCGCCGTAGCTCTACCGTGTTTGGGTGTTTGGGTGTTTGGGTGTCAACGTGTTTTCGTCCGGCCCAGGTTAGCACGCTACCTTCTAGCCACCCTCCCCTTCGCCACACTATTCTTCTCCACCACATACGACAGCAGTTTAACAAACGTCGGATGCAGCGAATTGCGGCAGAGGATCTCGTTGAGGACGGGGTTGATGCTGGTGTTGCCGAACTTGATGAAGGCGTCCATTTCGGAGGTGTTGCGGGGCTGGCGGGAGAGGTAGTCCTGGAATTTCTTCTTCCAGGCCGGTATGTTGAACCCAAACCGCCCCTGCAGCTCCCGGAATACCAATTCCACGTGCATGGGCTCGAAATGGTCGGAAATGAGTTGGGGGATCATGGGCGTGGGGCCCCTAATGTACAAATAATACTAAATATTTTAGTATTTCCCCTTGGTATACAGTAATCGGTGGGCGGTGGGCGGTGGGCAGTAAACGGTAAACAGTAAACCGGCACCCCGGCACTCGCGAGACGCTCGGCCGGGGCAAGCCGATTACTTCACGGTAAACTCAATCGGCATCCTCGTCTGCACTCCCTGATAGCTCTTCACCTTCTCCCACTCTTTGTACCAGCCATAGTGCTCGCCCATCTCGCGGCGGATCATGGCGGTGCGGACTTCGTCTTCGACATTGCCCATGAATCGTTCGAGGAGGGGCTTGGGTTGGGGGTAGTAGCGGAGGCGGTAGTCGCTGCCGATGCCGGCTTTGTCGGCCGCGATCTGCACGGCGTCGTCGAAGCCACCGATGACGTCGGCGAGACCGTTGTCTTTGGCCTGGCTGCCGGTCCATACACGGCCGGAGGCAATTTTCTTGATGTCATCCTGGCTCATGCCGCGGCCTTCGGCGGCTTTGCGGGTAAATGTCTCGTAGACCTTGTCGGTCTGCTTCTGCCAGATGGCCTTCTCTACATCCGTGAGCGTGCGGGTGACGGTGATCAGCTCACCGATCTCGCCGGTCTTCACTTCTTCGGAGGTGATGCCGATCTTGTGATCGAGGAAGGGGCTGAGGTCGAACAGAACACTGAACACGCCGATGGATCCGGTGATGGTCGTAGGTCTGGCGACGATCGTATCGCAGGCCATGGCGAGGTAGTACCCTCCGGAGGCAGCGTAGTCGGACATGGAGGCGATGACAGGCTTGACCTGCGCCGCCAGCTGCAGCTCGCGCCACATCATATCGCCGGCCTGGAAGACGCCACCCGGCGAGTTGACGCGCAGTACGATGGCTTTCACCTGGCTGTTCGTGCGCGCACGACGGACGAGGTCCATGATCGTGGTCGCGCCCACCACGCCGTTGTCGGAACGCCCGGGCATGATCTCGCCGTCAGCGACGATGACCGCGATCTCATTCCTGGAAGACACATCGGCTGACACGGTCCTTTTGTATTGGCTATAGCGCACCAGGGGCACGCGCTCGTCCTTGTCGAGGTTAAGCTTTGCGCGGAGCACGTCTTTCATCTTGTCGTCATAGAACAACGAATCGATGAGGCCATAGGAAACGGCTCCCTGCGGATCGCGCACCAGCATCTTATCGGAAATCTCTTTCAGCTTCTCGTAGGGAATCTCGCGGGCCTCAGCGATGTCCTGAAGCATATTTCCGTAGATGGAGCCCAGCATGGAGTTGAGTTGCAGTTTGTTCTCATCGCTCAGCGACTCGCGCAGGTACGGCTCTACGGCGCTTTTGAAATCCCCGACGCGAAAGACCTGCGGGTTGATCTCCAGCTTGTCGAACATCTTCTTGAAGAACATAACCTCCGTAGCCAGGCCATTGAATTCCACCTCCCCTTCCGGGTACATGTAGATCTTGTCGGCGGCGGTAGCCAGGTAGTACGCGCCTTCCGTGTAGTAATCGGCGTAGGCGATCACCCACTTGCCCGACTGCCGGAAGTCGATGATGGCGTCGCGCAGCTCTTGCAGGGAGGCGATGCCCGTCATCAGCCGGCTGGTGTTGAGGTAGATGCCTTTGATCTTGGAATCCGTCTTTGCGTAGCGGATCACTTCCTTGATGCGCAGGAGCCCCAGGGTCTGCTCTGCTGCCGCGGGGAACAGGTCCGCCAGCGGGTCATCGAGTTCCATTTCGGAGATGGGCATCTCCAGACGCAGGTGCAGCACGGAGTTGTCGCCGATCACGACCGTCTTCTCCTGCGAAAATGATCCGATGAGGAAGATCACGAAGAGCAGCAGGAGGCCGAGGGCCACGAACGTTCCCAGGCAGGAGGCAAAGAAGGATTTTAAAAAGCTCATAAATGTATTTTGAGAAACGCAAAAGTACCATTTTTACAGAGAGGCCAGACGACGCCGGAAAAGATGATACGAGCATTTCTACTATTGGGTTCCAACGAGGGTGAGCGGCAAGCGATGCTGAGTGCAGCACGGGTAAGGATAACCTTGCTCGCCGGCCCCGTATCGATGACGTCATCGCTCTACGAAACCGCCGCCTGGGGCAACACCGACCAGCCGTCGTTCCTCAACCAGGCCGTCGCCATCGAGACAAAACTAACCCCCGCCGTGCTCCTGTCCACCCTCCAGGCCATCGAGCGATCGCTGGGCCGCGTGGGCAAAGGAAAAGGAGAACCCCGTACCATCGACATCGACATCCTCCTCTATGGCGACGAGGTGATCAACACCCCCGACCTTACCGTCCCCCCTAAATCGCTGCCCGACCGGCGGTTTGCGCTCACGCCGCTGGCAGAGCTCATCCCCGAGGTGGTGCACCCGGTGACGAAGAAGACGATTGCGAAGATGCTGGAGGAGTGTGGGGATGGGCTGGAGGTGAAGGTGATCGGTAAACAGTGAACGGTGAACAGTGAACAGTAAGCGGTGATCGGTAACGGCTTGCCCCGATGGAGCGTCCCGCGGAATCGGGGTGATCAGTGATCAGTAATCGGTAAACAGTTACTGACCTCTGCGCCAAGGTGAGGAAGTACTCGTCAATCGAAGTACGAGTCTACATACTCTACCAAATACCATTGGCCATCCATCAAAGCAAACGAATGTAGAACGTTGTGTCTATCTTAGACGTCACCTTTTCGGTGAATTTCGATTCGAACTCCCATCTCTCTACCCGGAACTTACTTGTATCAAGATTAGGTATATCAAAAATTGCATTTCCACCAATAGTCACGCGAATTCTCTCCCGTTGAAAAGTAGTATCAGTATTGAATCTATCGTAGAACGCATCGAATTGTTCATTGTTAGTTGGCTGTTGCTTTCCTTTTTCCTGACACGATATAATGCAAAGGACAATTAGCCAAACCAAACATAGTACTACCAACTTTGGACGGCTCACGGAATTCCTAAGCTTTCTCATTGGTTCGCTCATTTGGTTTCTATTGATGGATTTGGGTGTAGCCACTGGTAACTGGCCACAGGCAACTACCTACAAACTCCCCGCCTCCACCCCACTCGCAATCTTCTTCACCAGTCCCTGCAGCACCTTTCCAGGTCCACACTCGATGAAGACCGTGCCGCCATCGGCCACCATGTTTTGAACGGATTGCGTCCAGCGGACGGGAGAGGTGAGCTGGGCGATCAGGTTACGTTTGATTTCGGCCACGTCCGAAGACGGTTTTGCATTCACATTTTGGTATACCGGGCAGATGGGTGTATTGAATTTTGTCGCTTCAATGGCTTTGGCCAGCTCTTCGCGTGCCGGCTCCATGAGTGGAGAGTGGAAGGCGCCGCCGACTTGCAAGGGCAACGCACGCTTCGCTCCTGCGGCTTTCATCTTCTCGCAGGCGATATCGATGCCCTTCATCGATCCGGAGATCACCAGCTGTCCGGGGCAGTTGTAGTTGGCCGCCACCACCACCTCACCGGTGATGGACGCGCAGATCTCCTCCACCTTCTGATCATCCAATCCCAATATCGCCGCCATGGTCGAGGGGTTCAGCTCACAGGCGCGCTGCATGGCCGCCGCCCGCTTGGCCACGAGGCGCAGGGCGTCTTCATACGATAGTGTCTTGTTGGCGACGAGCGAGGAGAACTCGCCGAGCGAGTGACCCGCCACCATCTGCGGCGCAAACGCGTCGTTGGTAAGCGCGGCCACCACCGAATGAATGAAGATGGCGGGCTGTGTGACGTTGGTCTGCTTCAGCTCATCGGCCGTGCCCGTAAACATCGTATCAGTAATCCGGAAGCCGAGGATGTCGTTGGCCTGCTCAAAGAGAGCTTTGGCTTTTGGATTGGCGTCGTACAGGTCCTTGCCCATCCCGGTAAACTGGGCGCCTTGACCGGGGAAAATGTATGCTTTCATGTGTGAATGATTTCTGGGGCAAGATAAAGAAGTTGGGGAAAACTGGTTCAACAGTTCAACGGTTCAACAGTTCCGGGTTCCGGGTTCAACAGTTTCGGGTTCCGGGTTCAACAGTTCCGGGCTTCGGGTTCTGGGTAAGCTGGCTGAGGTTTCTCGAAGCCAGCGGGGGTTCCGGGTTCAGCAATAGCTGGCTGAGGTTTCTCGAAGCCAACCGGGCGTTCCGGGTTCAGCAATAGCTGGCTGAGGTTTCTCGAAGCCAGGGGCGTTCCGGGTTCAGCTAGCTGGCTGAGGTCTCTCGAAGCCAGCGGCCGTTCCGGGTTCAGCTAGCTGGCTGAGGTCTCTCGAAGCCAGCGGGCGTTCCGGGTTCAGCAATAGCTGGCTGAGGTTCTCGAAGCCAGCGGGCGTTCCGGGTTCTGTGTTCTGCATTCCGGCTACGGGGTTCTGGGTTCAACAGTTCAACAGTTCCGGGTTCAACAGTTCCGGGTTCCGGGTTTCGGGTTCTGGGTAAGCTGGCTGAGGTTCTCGAAGCCAGCGGGCGTTCCGGGTTCAGCAATAGCTGGCTGAGGTTTCTCGAAGCCAGCGGACGTTCCGGGACGGGACTACCGCACAATCTGCACCCACCCACGTATGTTCTGCACTCTCTGGGCTGGGTCCACCACGATGAACGTGACTTCGGCATTGAAATAGTACACGCCGGACGTTACCTCCGCGCCGTTGTTGTCCTTTCCATCCCAGTCGATGTAGATACTCTTCTCGCTGCCCGACTGGTAGTCGTAGACGTGCTTGCCCCATCGGTTGGTCACCGTGAAGTTCACTTTCTCCACAAAGCGGGCGCAGTTCATGCGCTGGTTGATGATATCGATAGGACCACATGGGCCGTTGCCCTGGTCATCGATCACCTGCCGGCCGCTGTAGGCGCTGAAGAAATCATTGCAGTTGTCGCCGTTCGGTGTGAATACGTTGGGGAGGATGTACCGCGGGCAGTTGTCAAAGCAATACTGCTCGCTGAGTTCGCTCTCGTTGCCCGCCCGGTCCACAGCCGAAATCTTGTAGCACTTGGCGTACGACGGCAGGTTGGTGTCAATGAAGAACGTGTCGGCTACATTCTGGACATAGAGTGAAAACGCGGCACCGATGTACGGGGCTGTATAGATATTATATCCACGGATATCCTTGCGACATTCTTCATCCTCCGGCTTCCGCCAGGTGAGGGTATTGCTGTATACGATAGGGTCGGTCGAAGGACACTGTTGCGCGGCGAGGAAGTCGTTGAGGTCTGCCGGCGAAAGTTCCTTGCACTGCTTTGCCGTGATGAAAAGCGCAGGGCGGCAGGGCGGAATGCTGTCGTTGGGCTGTGCACAGTTGATCTGTGAGAAGTTCAGCAGCGGTGACTTAATGCGGGGGTTGCCATACGTTCCCTTGGTCATCACCCGGTAGCAATACACAACTTCATCACTCAGCGGCGTGCTGTTGAATTGTCCGGAGTCGACGTACACAAACCGCCCGGAGGTGACATCGATACTGTCGATGAGAACCATCTGCGCTTCGGTGGCGCCCTCGGGGCCGCGGTAGATATGATGTTTGGGGAAGTTCACACTCTGGTTGGACCACGGTGTGTTGGCAGCCCAGTTGAGTTCGATGCGCTTGAACTGCGGCTTGGGATCCAGCCGGACAGCCGACGCGAGGGCCGACGTGTCTACTTCCGCATTGGTGTTGTCGAACAAGACCACGCGGTAGTTGTACGTCAGCTCGGTGGTGTTGAGTCCGGTATCCGTAAAGGTCGTGTCGGCAATGGCCACGGTAGTTGCCTCGGCAATTTTCAGGTCACCGCTAAATCCTTCTGCACGCAATACCCGATACGAATACGGAGGAGGAAACTGTCCCTGGTCGATATCAAAAGGTGGGCGCCACCGTATGGTGATCTGTCCGTCGGTCGACCCGGTCTTATCGACGGTAACGTTGGTGATCACCGGCGCGTCGGCCAGTATCGTGAAGCAGGTGTCGCGCGACACATAGCTCTCGCCACCCTGGGGCTGCGGGAATATGGCCACGAGGCGGTAGCAGTATTTCACGCCGGGAGCGAGTCCTGCCCCGCCGTTGTTGTCGGTAAATGTATTCTGGCTAATGGGCAGATCGCTGAGCTTGGTATAGCCGAGGGATTCGGGCATGCCGGTGACGCAATTCGGTGGCGTGAACGTAATCCCCTCCACCCGGCGCCACACTTCCATGGTCTGCGCATTCTGACAGGCATAGGGATCCCAGGTTACTTTCAGCTTGCGCGAGCCCTGCATCTCGATGTTGTCCCAGGTGGGCTTGGGGCCAACCACCCTGATGTTCCATGTTTTGAATTGTACCAGCTTGGCACCTTTGCCTGGCGGGGGATCGTCGGTGATCTTGAATACGACCTGATAGTGTTGATCCTTCACGTGCACACAGTTGGTCTGCCAGGTGAACGTCGTCTTTGCCTGCACCGTGGGACTGGTAGGCTGGTACGTACCGTTGGGCGGCGTGAATGTCGCCGGGAACTGGAACGGAGGGTTGATGATCTGGGAGAATACTTCGATCGTCACATCGTCAAAGTCGGGGTCCGTACCGAAGATGTCGGCTGTCACCGTCTCGCCGGCTTCCACGCAAATATCCGGTGGTACGACCAGCTCCGGCCGTTCGTTCTCGCAGTCTTCCACGATGATCTGCATATCGCGAACGACAAATCCCTGGTTGATCCATATGCCGCTGATCTTCCGCCACGAGCGAATGATGAAGGCGATGTTGTATTCACCCGGAGCACCCGGAGCATCCCAGATCAGTGTTCCCGTCACCGGGTTGATGTCGAACGTCGGCGGCCCGTCGCCATTCTCGTTGGACTCGCCATAAACCAGGCCGATGCGGTCGTAGAACTCACGCACATTCGGGTCACGGTAGTTGTTGACCACGAGGTCTTTCTCCTTTTTGGGAATGGTCAGCTCGTACGAAAGGCTGTCGCCATCGGGATCATAGGCACCGGGGTTGTGGTACCAGGCGGCGCCCGTACATGCCTTGTCGATGGGAGGCACGAGAAGTACGGGGCTGTTGTCGCAACCGAGGAAGGGGTCGATGTTGATCTGCGATTCGAGGTAGAAGGTTGTCTCTACCGAGTTGAACATGTTCAGGATACCTGCATTGCGGTTGGGCTCCAGGTAGCTGATGACATAGCGGCCGATCCCTGAGTAGGTATGCGTCGTCGTAAAAGAAACGATACCGACGTTGGGGCCAAGGTCGGGACGGATCGTGTTCTCGATGGACGGCGTTGTCAACGGCCGGGTGCCGTCACCGAAGTCGAGCAGGCCGTCGCCGAAGCGTATCTCGGAGCCGGTATTGGTATAGACAGTGATGGTGATTTTAAAGGCGAGGCTGGTACAGTTGACCCGCTCAATGGTGATTTCTCCGGCCCGGAGATGGGTAGCCAAGGCCTGAACCCCCGACATCATCAGCAGCCCCAGGAGAATCCCACGAAGAAAGCGCATCCTCAAGTATATTAATATGCCTTGCCATGGCAAGGAAACCAAAATTACAACATTCGAAGGAACCCGCGCCAATGAAATCGGGGGCCCGGGAGAAAAACGAAAAACCCTGAAGAATATTGAATTCTCCGGAAAAGAATCCTTGCCATGCCACTACCCCATACCGGGTAAGCGGTTTGACCTGATTATCCTTCCACGGGCACAGCGGTGCCGCTTACTTCCACCACGGGTGTCATGGTGACGACCGACTTAACAGAATTGGATATGAGGCAGTTGGCTTCTGACTTCTGCAGCACACGGATGGCACGATCGCGGTCTTGTTCGTTGCGGATGGTCACCACGGGGAAGAGCTGAATCTCCGTCATGGAAAATTTGCCATCGCGTTGCTCCAGTTTTCCTTTGGAGCTGCAGCGGAAGGACACGAAGTCCAGCTTGGAGTTTTCGGCGATAGAAAGAAAGGTGGTCATCAGGCAACTGCTGACGGCGGCGGTGAACAAATGCTCGGGCGACCAGATGCCGGGTATTCCTTTGGGGAATTCGGGCGGTGTGGCTACCTCGATACACCCTGCCGACGATGAGGAGGCCAGAAGTTCCGGTGAGCACATCAGGCCCTGACGGTCGTGGCTC
The DNA here is from genome assembly GCA_964392375.1 of uncultured Ohtaekwangia sp. Classification (GTDB taxonomy): domain Bacteria; phylum Bacteroidota; class Bacteroidia; order Cytophagales; family Cyclobacteriaceae; genus ELB16-189. The sequence goes on from CAYMPU010000020.1 coordinate 15,364, forward strand.
CAGGCAATGTCGACGGTGTAGAAATGCGGATCCATGGCTAGTGTTGTTGAAGTTTGCGTTTCAGCTTCACCCAGTCGCCGGCGTCGACGACGGAATAGCCTGTGGAGTCAAGGAGGTTCTTGGCATACCAGCTCTTGGACCCGTCGGTGCAGCAAGCGATGATGGTTTTTTGTTTGTTGGCCAGCCGATGCATGTTATCGCGCAGCGTCTCAATGGGAATGTTGATGGCTCCCTCGATATGTTCGCGATTAAACTCGGCGGGGGTCCGCACGTCAAGGACAATGGCGCCGTTCTGGATAAGTTGAGCGTAGTTGACCCCGGGACCGATGCCAAAGAGTTTCTTCAATGATTTATACATACCATCAAATTAATAAAAATGCAGCTGTTGTCACAGTCCGTTGACCAGACAGCCTCAAAACTATCTAGCCAGGCACTCGCATGCCCTGATATTTGTCAGGATTCTGAAAAAAGATGGAAGGCTAAACAGCCTCGGGGACCTCTACGCGCTTTTCGGTTTTGGAGGCCAGCCGCTTGAGCCGCATGCTGGAGGTCTTCCACCGTGGGTTGATGCTGCCCAGCACGTACGTCCGGAACATGTAGACAAAGAAACTTTTCTCGACCAACGAGGGATCGATGAGATGCTCGACTGCCTTGTGTGCTTTGGGTGTCTCACTCCAGTGCATGTTGGCTTTCTCGTGGTGAACCGTGTGATAGCCGTTGTTGAACAGGAAGAGATTCAGGTCGAGGAAATTTCTCGAGTGGTTCCACGGCGACTCCTCATCGGCGTGAACGTGCTGCACGTAGTTGAAGATCATGACCATGTAGCCCGACACTTGCTGAGGGATGATGACGTAGACGAGCGCGCGCTTCCAGTCGAGGATGAGGAAGAAAGCAACCCATGCCACGAGTACCACCGTCTGAACGATGTACTCCAGCCAGGTCTTGCGATCGGTCGCCCAGAGCTGCTTCATATAAGGAATGATCGACTCCTTGAATTGGTAGTAGCCGCTCTTGCTCGGATAGCTCACCAGGGTGAAAAGGGTATTGTCTTCCGACCCGCGGTAGGTGGCGGTAACGTCGCCGGCCTTGTTGTTGTAGCGGTGATGGTTGCGGTTGTGCGTCGGTATCCAGCAGAATACCGGAATACCGTAGAACACCGTGAGCCACCAATCCGTGAGCACATTCATCGGCTTGTTGGTCCAGATGTTGATGTGGTTGTGATTGTGGGCCATCACGGAGACCGACACAGCCAGCATCAGGTAGAAGACATAGAGGAAAATATTGAAACCCTGTGTCCAGAACCACACAAAGGAGGCGGTCACCAGGAACATGTAGAAGAGGGTACGGAGGTCGGCTTTGTATTTAAGCATCGTGAGATTCACATGAACTGTAAAGGTACGTTGGTTTTGACGGATTCGGCTTCCCTGTTCCATAAGAATCTGCCACCCTTCGATTCGAGGCCCCATTGAGGCTGTTTCACCATCGTCGGGATAGACCGCTGGTAAAATTGACTGTGGTAATTCCTATGGGTTCACTACCTTGTCCGGGTGCGAGTCATTGGCGAAATCCAACATCCCGAGTGCAAGATCACGCTCTTCCACTGGAACAACCGGTACCTGATCAAACTGGAGCAAGGGCTTCTGGAGCAGACCTACAAAGTTCCCGAATACGACATCGCTCATGAAGACGACATCAAGCGCCTTATTTCCGATGACTTTATGGCCTCCGCCCTGCAGCAATTTGAAGTGATGCGACATACATTACATCAGGGCCTTCAGAAGATCTGATGTGCACAAAGTTTATAACTTTGCCACCCGTCTGTAGACGACCATGGAGATTTTAGAGGAAAAGAAGAACAAGAACATAGGCTACAAGCCGATTCTGGATGGTATTCCCGACTGGCCGGTTTATCAGCTGAGCAAGAACCGCAAGGAGTTCCTCGAAGAGGTCACTCAAAAGACGATCGAGGAAATCCGTTTATTGCGTCCCTCGCGCAAGCAGCTCATCGAAGAACTGGAGACGACGGTGCACCGCGAGCAGAACCGCATCAAGCGCAACCGCTGGCGCGTGGATCCCAAAGACGACACCCGCTTCTGGGCCGGCATCAAGAACGAACTCATCGAGCTGACGGCCCGGACGCCGGAGGAAGGGAACAAACGCGAGGAGGAGATCCTCCATGAGATCGTCAGTCGCTACGCCAAAGAGATCGCCGGAACGTTCAAGCCCCGCTCCTACAAGTTTGCCCGTGAAGTCATCAAGTTCTGGTTCCGTCGCCTGCTCAACGGCGCGCGGGTGAAGAAATTCGGTGCCATCTTCCGCAGCCAGTATACCCTTCAGGATAAGATTCATATCGTTGGAAAAGTGAAGATGCTGCGACGCCTCGCCAAGAAGGGCACCGTCGTCATGGTGCCTACACACTTCAGCAACCTCGACAGTATCCTCATCGGATGGGTGATCCACTCACTGGGTCTCCCCGCCTTTATCTATGGTGCGGGGTTGAACCTCTTCAACATCTCCATCTTCTCGTACTTCATGAACAGCCTCGGCGCCTACAAGGTGGACCGGCGCAAGAAGAACCTGCCCTATCTGGAAACACTGAAGATGTACTCCAACCTGGCCATCCAGAAAGGAGCGCATAGCCTCTTCTTTCCCGGCGGCACACGGTCACGCTCGGGGCAGATCGAGAAACAACTCAAGCTCGGCCTGCTTAGCACCGCCATCGAAGCGCAGCGCAACCTGTATCTCGGCAGCGATACCCCCGACACCCGCAAGATCTTTGTCGTGCCGGTGACGCTGAATTATCATTTTGTACTCGAGGCTCCCGACCTGATCAACGACTACCTCCAGGTGAAAGGGCAAGACCGCTACTTTGTCGAAGAGGACAACTACGGCAGCTTCCAGCTCATCAAGTTCATGTTCAAGTTCTTCACCAAAGGCTCGAACATCTCCGTATCCATCGGCCCCGGCCTCGACGTGATGGGCAACTTTGTCGATGACGATGGCAACAGCCTTGACGCCAACGGAAAGGTGATCAACACGCGCGAGTACTTCATGACCAACGGCGCCGTCACCGTCGACAAGCAGCGCGAGAACGAATACACCCGCATGCTGGCGAGCCGGGTCGTATCCGAATATCACCGCATCAACCGCGTCTTCGCCAGCCATGTGGTTGCGTTTGTCGCCTTCGAGATGTGGCTGCGCAAGTATCCGCGTCTTGATCTGTTCGGCTTCCTGCGTCTGCCGGAAGAAGAACTGGAGATCAACTACGAAGAGTTCCGCGAGGTCTTCCGCAAAGTGCGCAAAGAAATCTACCGGCTGGAGGAAAACGGCCGCATGAAATACGCCACCCACCTGAAAGGCGAGATCGACCTCGTGATCCGCCGTGGTCTGGAGAACGTAGGCATCTTCCACCTCAAGCGCCCCCTCCTGCGCAACCGAAAAGGAAATATCGTCACCCAGGACCTCAACGTACTCTACTATTATCACAACCGGCTCTCGGGTTATGATCTCGAAAAGTGTATCGGATAAGCCCGTCGGTGTAGTCGGCGCCGGAAACTTTGGTTCGGTCATCGCCAACATCCTGGCCCGCCATCGCCGCGTGCTGCTGTATGCGCGCGATGAAAAGGTGGTGAAGAAGATCCTCGAGACCCGCCAGAACCGTGGGCACAAGCTGAGCAAGAACATCCTTCCCACCAACGACCTGGAGTATCTCGCCAGCCAGTGCGATGTCATCTTCCCCATCGTCCCCTCCGCCCACTTTCGCGGGATGATGAAGAAGCTGGCGCCCTACCTCCATCCTTACCATATCCTTATCCACGGCACCAAGGGCTTCGACATCAAACTGCCGAAAGGCGAGACCATTGAAACGGTAAAGTCCCTCAGCCGTCAGCAGGTGAGAACCATGAGCGAGGTCATCCGTGAAGAAAGTGTGGTGGTGCGCGTCGGTTGTCTGGCGGGACCCAACCTCTCTACAGAGCTGGCCCAGCGACAGCCTGGCGCCACCGTCGTCGCCAGTTCGTTTCACGAGGTGACCCAACTGGGCAAGCGACTGCTGCGGAATAACCGCTTTCAGGTTTACGAAAACACCGACCTCGTTGGCGTGGAGATGGCCGGTGTATTGAAGAACATCATCGCCATTGCCTCCGGGTGCCTGAGTGGCCTTGGGTATGGCGAAAATGCCAAGGGCCTCCTCATCAGCCGCGGCGCTGTGGAGATGGTGTACCTGGGCAGAATCCTTGGCGGCAACACAAAAGCGTTTCTGGGAGTCGCGGGCATCGGTGACCTTGTGGCCACATGTAATAGCCCCACCAGCCGTAACTTCACCGTCGGTTATCGCCTCGCCAAAGGAGAAACACTCGACGAGATTCTCAGCGACATGCAGGAAGTGGCCGAAGGTGTGAATGCCGTACGCATTGTGAAGAAGTGCGCCGAACACTACAAGGCGCGGCCACTGATTACCGACACATTATATAAGGTGTTGTTTGAGGGCATGACGGTACAAGACGCCGTAGACTATCTCATGCGCTATCCGCTGAATGTGGAGATTGATTTTGTATAGCCCCTCATGCGTCTGGGTATCGTTACCTGCGAATCTTGCCGTCACCTCGCCCCGGGCGAACAGGCGCTGTTCCCCCATCTCGTTGATCGTGGCTTTCGACCCGAAGCCGTCGTTTGGAATGACCCCAATGTGCGATGGACGGATTATGAAGGCTTGCTGGTTCGGTCTGTGTGGGACTACCATCTTCATGCTACGGCATTTGCGGCATGGCTGAAGAAGCTTGAGTCCACCAACATCACTGTTTGGAATTCGATTCCCGTCCTCCGGTGGAACAGTCATAAGTTCTATCTGCGCGACTTACAACAGCGTGGCGCGGAGATTATCCCCACGCTTTTCATTCACCGTCATGCACAGGATGTGGCGTCTGCCGTTCGTCAACAAGGCTGGAACAGCATTGTTGTAAAGCCGGCTGTTTCGGCCAGTGGCTACCGCACCCATGTGCTCTTGCCGGATGCCCTGGAAGCATCGAAGGTGTTTCAGGATGCCGCCAACCACGGTGATTTCCTGATCCAACCCTTCATGGCCGAAGTACAGCACACCGGCGAGTTGTCGCTGATCTTCTTCAACCATGTTTATTCCCATACCGTATTGAAGCGACCGAAACAGGGTGAGTTCCGCGTGCAAAAGGAACACGGAGGAGATGATATTCCTTACACACCGGACAAGACCATTATTGAAGCGGCAGCGAAAATTGTGGAGATGGTCGGCCACCCCATCCTCTACGCCCGCGTAGACGGTATCATCACGCAGAATGCATTCATGTTGATGGAACTGGAGCTGATCGAACCGGATTTGTTTCTTGGCCGGGATCCCGAGGACTGCCAGCGGTTTGCGCGTGCCGTGGCTGATGCATTCCGGGGAAACTGAGGCTGCGAGCATTCTGTCTGAGTTTAGTGTGACTTTGAAGGGGCGGACGGATTAAACAAAACATGAGATACCTGCTATTTGCTATCGGGGTTACCATTTTTTCATGCAATCCAGAAGATCATAGAGAATGGCTACCCAATGATAGCCCGACACCGATACAAGTCTTTAGTATTCTTGCGGGTAGGGATACAACATTAATTGGCTTCAACGGAACGGTTCTAAAAGTCAAAGCCCATTCATTTCAGTATAGCACCGGCGAGGATGTCCAGGGGAAAATTGAACTGAGAGTCCAGGAATTCTATACGAAGTGGGACTTTATAAAAAATAGGCTTTCAACAGTTACCGTTGATGGCAAACTTCTGCAATCGTCAGGTATGCTCTTTATTCAAGCCATGAGGGACACCAGTACTCTTGGTTTAAGAATTGACCACCCCATGACCATCATGTTCCCAAGGATGGTAAATGCCAGGACAGCAAATCTGTTTAGCGGACAAAAAGGGCCCAATGAGGAAATGAGATGGAATTTACTTGAGTCCGTTCACAATGATACACTCGTAATTAGAAAGGAGACGATAAAGCTTAGGCGATTTGCTGAAGACATAGTAACTGTTGAATTCAAATTTGTAATCGGAAGTGACACAATCGATCTCCATCCGGACAACCAAAGCGAGTTTGCGAAGGTTTTGAGTCGTTTGCCAAGAAACGATGCCGTGGTTGATGTAAGCACTGCGGGAGGGCGCTACGAAAATATAGACAGCTTATACCAAGACAGCTTTTACGTTTTTCAATCAACGACACTCGGCTTTGTTAACTGTGACATCTTTGTCAACATGGAACTACATGATTTAACGGTCCATCTCGACAATGCCAAATCTGATGTTTTTATCATTATCGATAGTTTGAATTCGGTGATTTATCCTGATAGCACGGTAGAAAAAACAAACGATTATATATTCTCAATTCCACCGGGCTTAGCGATGAGCATCATTGCATACCGAAAAGAAAACGACAAGTACTATTTAGGAATAGAGAGCGCTAAGTTCACGGCCTCAAGGGTGACGATAAAACAATCTGAGAAACCGCTCGCTAAAATAAACCAGGATATTGGACGATTGATTGATCGCGCCCGCTAACAAAATGGTTAAACCTTGGGCATCATGACGATGCACTCGCCGGTGAGCGTGTAGTACTCACCGATTACGTCCGCCGTCATGCACGAATGCACGGGCAGCACGCCAATCACGTCACCGGGCTTCACCGATGCGCACTGCTCAGCGGTTGCCTGGATGACACCGTGTTCCTGTGACAATGATTTAACAACCATCGACGTGGCGGGCAGTTGCCAGCTGGTGGGCGTCAGGGTGACCACACGGCCATAAATGACAGATCCATCTTCCTGCTTGAGTGCGTCCTTGGAAAAGTGAACGCCCCCGCCGTGCACGACGATCTCGCCACGTGAGGGGTATACGGCGACGACCGGACAGGCCATGACGACAGCGATGTTGTCATCGGTGCACGCGCCAATGGCGCGCTGCATGATGTCGTAGAAGACGAAGTTACCCGGACGTATCTCCTGGACGTCGCTGAAGTCGCTCGCGGCGCTACAGGTCGGGGTATCCCCCACCGACATGATCAGGTCGGGGAATCGTGAGCGGTAGCGCGTGGCCATCTTCTTCATGACCTGCATCGTCTGCTGGTGCACGGTGAGGATATCGATGCCCCTGCGGCAAGCATAGCTTTGCCCGGCATGGGTAAGGAATCCTTTGAATTCAACCAGTGGAGAGGAAGCGACTGCAGTCAAAATAGCTTCGATCGTCGCAGCATCATTGGGTTCCACGCCGGTGCGGTGATAGCCGCCATCGACTTCGATGTAGGCGTACATTTTGTGTTTCAGGCCAGCCTTGATCAGCCCTTCGAGCGCTTCGGCAGAAACGATGCAGAGGTTGAGCCGAATGCGCGAGGCGAGGCGGTTGATTTCGTCGACTTCCAGGTAGTTGAGCGGGAACGCAACCGTAATGTCCTCCCATCCATCCTCCGCAAAGTAAGCAGCCATTTGCACCGAAGAGACCGTGCATGCGGTAACGCCTTCCTCACGGAACCACCGCCCTACCGTGTGCGACTGATGGGTCTTGAAGTGTGGCCGGAAGATGATGTTGTTACGTCGCGCCTTCTCGGCCATGCGGCGGATGTTGGTGCGGCACCGTTGCTCATCGAGCAGCAAAGTGGGGCGAACGATCTGCATACACTTATAGGCTTTCGCGAATGCGCGCGGCCATGGCGCCGAGTTCTTCGGAGGTGAGCTTCAGCTTGGGGTTGGAGAAATTCGCATCCGTCATCTGATTCATGGGGATGAGATGAATATGGGCGTGAGGTACTTCCAGGCCGAGGACGGCCACGGCCACCCGCGTGCAGCCCGTAGCCTTGCGGATGCCACCCGCCACCACCTTAGAAAATGCGTGGAGCCCGGACAGGGTCTCGTCGTCAAGATCAAAGATGTAGTCGACCTCCGCTTTGGGGATCACCAGCGTGTGGCCCTGCATGAGTGGGTTGATGTCGAGGAAAGCCAGATAACGGTCGTCTTCGGCAACGATATGCGCTGGGATCTCCCGGCGGATAATCTTTGTGAAGATCGTGGCCATCAGGCGGTGATGTCGGTGATTTCAAACTCGATCTCTCCGGCGGGTGTCTTGATAATCGCCACATCGCCCTTCTTCTTGCCCAACAGCCCTTTGCCGATGGGTGATTGCGTAGATATCCGGCCCGCTTTCAGGTCGGCCTCCTCTTCAGACACCAGGCAGTAGGTCACCGCCATGCCGGTCTTCTTGTTCTTGATGGTCACTTTGGAAAGGATGGACACCGCGTTGGTGTCTACGCGTGTCTCGTCGATGAGGCGGGCGTTGGACATAAGATTCTCGAGCTGATTGATTTTGGCTTCGAGGTGGCCCTGCGCATCTTTCGCGGCATCGTATTCCGCGTTCTCGCTGAGGTCGCCCTTGTCGCGCGCCTCGGCAATCTGACGGGCAATGTCCTGACGGCCCTTGGTCTTGAGCGTGTTCAGCTCCGACTTGAGCTTCTCCAGACCGTCTTTCGTGTAATAGGAAAAGCGCTTACTCATAACCCACTCATTTTGTTCTTTGCCAACCGTGTGCCGTTGTGCATCCGGCTAAAAAAAGAACAACGGCTTCGCTGACGAAACCGTTGTTGCACGAACAAAGGTACATTTTTTTGGGAATAGCAACAAGATGCTACACCGCCACCATCATGGGCTCGCTCTGCGAAAGCTGGTGCTCAAGTTCTTTGTCCAGCCTGGCGAGGTACAACGTTTTGGCTTTCAACAGCTGCTCTACGGTTAACCCCTTCGCACCGCGCAAATCAGCTTTGTACAAGCTGGCGTTCTCGAAGTCGGCGCCCATCAGATAGCTGTTCTTTAAGTCAGCCTCCATGAGATAGGCATTGTTGAAGTTCGCCTTGATCAACAAAGCACCCTGGAGTTCGGCCTTGATGAGAAAGGCATCCTTGAAGTTGGCACCGCTGGCGTAAGCGCCACGCATGCACGACTGGTTCATGTTGCTGTTCTCAAAGTTCGCCTGGTTCAGCCGTGTGCCCTCGAGGTTGGTCTCAATGAGTGACGAGTTCGTCAGGTTTGCGGAGTTCATGTTCGAGCCCTTCAGGTTGACGTAGTTCAGGTTGGTCCTGGGCAGGGATGAGTTGACCAGGTTGATCTGCGAAATCTGGTGACGGTTGAGCCGCTTGATATTGCCCACGGTACGGAACGACGCCTCCTGTGACTCCAGCAGCCGGTAGTCATCAATCTCATCCTGATACATGCGGATGCGCTGCCGTATCTCCCCGCGTTGGTTGAGCCAGTACAATAAGATACCGATGACAGCGATGTCGAAAATCATGCCGTGTGCTTCCGCAAGGATCTGCGCACCAAAACTGGCAGGGTCGGCGATGTAGTACGGGAGACTGAGTCCCACAACAAAAATGGTGACCATGGCCAGCACCAGCGCGGCGGTCAGCAGTGGCTTTTCAACCACGTAGTTGAATCCTTCCGTACACTGGTCCAGGATTCGTTGTGCAGATTCGGGGAGCGTCATGACCAAATGTAGGGCAACACCCAGGGTGAGCGGATGCAAAAAGCGCCGGAACCTTACATGGGTTCCAAAATGTAACAGAGGAGGCTAGAGGAGGATCATCACCGTGAGAAAATACATCGTAAGACCCAGCAGGTCGTTGATGGTGGTGATGAAGGGCCCGGAGGCCACAGCCGGATTAAAGCCGAAACGATCGAGAATCAGCGGGGTGATGGTTCCAACCAGCGATGCGAAGACCACCACGCTGAAAAGGGCGATGGAAACGACGATGGACAGTTCCTGATTCCCAAAGAGCAGCCAGTTGCCGCCAAAGACGATGACCGAAAGAAAGAATCCGTTCAGCAACGCCACAAACAACACTTTCGAAAGTCGATTCCACAGGCTCTCATCCACATAGCCGGGGCTGGCCAGGCTCTGCACCACAATGGATGACGACTGGATGCCCACATTCCCGCCGGTGGCCTGAATGAGCGGGACAAAAAAGGCGATGGCGGTGATGCGGGCGAGCTCTTGTTCAAAGAGCCCCATGAACCGCGCCGACAGCATGCCTCCAAAAATCCCGATCAGCAGCCACGGGAGCCGCGCGCGCGTGTTTTTCCACACGGTGTCGTCTTCCTCCACATCTTCCGTGATACCCGACATCAGCTGCCGGTCCTCCTCGGCCTGCTCGGTAATCACATCCACGATATCATCGATGGTGATGCGGCCCACGAGCTGCCCCTGCACATTGACTACAGGCACCGACTCCAGATCGTATTTCTTCATGATGTCGGCCACTTCCGTATCCGGCATGTAGGTCTCCACCGACAGTACGTCGTGTTCGATCAGGTCGGCGACACGTTTGCTCGCATCCGAAATGACGAGGTCTTGAAGAGCCACCTTGCCGAGCAGCTTGTCGTTTTCATCCACGACAAACACGGTATAGAATTTCTCGACGTTTTCCGCCTGCTTGCGTATCTCCTCCACACACTGCACCACCGTCCAATGGTCGCGGACTTTGATCAGCTCTTTGGCCATCAGACCACCGGCTACGTTCTCGTCGTAGCGCAGCAGGTCAATCACCTGGGTGTGGACGACAGGATCCAGTCCCGCCAATACCTCCTCACTCACCTTGATGGGCAGCTCGTTGAGGATATCGGCCGCATCATCCGAGTCGAGCAGGTTGACGATATCGCTGATCTCCCTGGGCGTATAGATCTTCAGGAAGGTCTTGCGCGTATCGCTGTCCAGGTCCTTGACGATGGCCGCGCGGATATCCAGGGGAAGGATATCCAGCGTGAATTTCGAATCTTCATCGTTGAACTCATACAACAGCGCGGTGATGTCAACGGGGTTGACATCGTGAAGGCTCTCGGTAATGAAGGTGCGGTCGCGCTGATCCAGTGCCTCCTGGAACCGGTCGCGAAACTCGGTAGTCAATTCAAATTCAACGAACTCCTTCACTTTTGTTCGATACGCTGCGTTAAGAAAATAAAGTCTTCGACAGAAAGCTGCTCCGGGCGTTTGTCCATCAACTCCATGGCGCTGACAGCAGGTGGCAAATTTAGATGTTTAAGGGCGTTGCGCAATGTTTTGCGCCGCTTTCCGAAGGCTTGCTTCACGACGGTCCTGAACAACAGCTCATCACACGGCAACTCCTTGCGCTGGTTGCGCCTGAGCCGGATCACCGACGACATCACTTTGGGTGGCGGATGAAAGGCACCCGGCGAAACCTTGATTAAACTCTCCAGGTCATAGAAAGCCTGGAGTAGCACACTCAATATCCCATACACCTTGCTCCCATGTTTGGCGCACAGCCGGTCGGCCACCTCCTTCTGCAGCATACACACCACCTGTTCGACACGTTCGTGGTGATCCAGCACGGAGAAAAAAATCTGTGAGGAGATATTGTATGGGAAGTTGCCAATGATGGCGAACGGCCCCGGGAAAAGCTTGAGGAGGTCGAGTTTTAAGAAATCCCCCTGGATGATGCGATGGCCGAGTGCTGGAAACGTACGGTGCAAATGGTCCACCGACTCCGCATCGATTTCAATCAGGTACAGGGTCTCCGGGTAACGCTCCACAAGCATCTTCGTCAAGACGCCGGTACCCGGACCGATTTCCAGCACAGGCCGTCCGCTCGTCTTGTCGACGGTGAGCGCGTCAACAATCTTCGTGGCGATGTTGACATCGCGAAGAAAATGCTGACCCAGATGTTTCTTGGGGCGAACCATGTGGAAAACTACAGCAATTCCCCTGAACGATGAACGGGTGAACTAAAAATTGTCCGAGTACGGCGGCCACTGCTTTTCCCCTATCCTTCCTATCTTGCACCACTAATACCATGAGCACCCTACCTCCCCACGGCAAACCCCGCATCGGTATCACGCTCGGCGACCTCAACGGAATTGGTCCCGAAGTTGTCATCAAGGCGCTTGCCGACAGCCGGATTCTCAACTCCATCACACCCGTCGTCTACGGCAACACCCGGGTGCTGACGTATTACCGGAAGTTGATGAACCTGGAGGAATTCAACTACAGTCAGGTGCGCACAAAAGGTCAGTTCTTTCCGAAGGCTGTCAATGTGGTCAACTGCTGGGAAGAAGAAATCAAGATTACGCCGGGACAACCCTCGCGGGAAACCGGCAGAGCCGCACTCATGGGATTGCGCCAGGTAATCGAGGAGGTGAAAGAAGGACTTCTCGATGGGTTCGTCACCGCTCCTATCGACAAGAACACCGTGTATGGCGAAGACTTTCCCTACCACGGTCACACCGAATTCCTTACCGAAACCTTTGATGCCACCGAGAGCCTCATGCTGATGGTAGGCGATTCCCTCAAGGTCGGGCTCGTGACCGAACACGTGGCGATCAACGACATTTCGAAGCACATCACCGCTGAGCGTGTAGAACTGAAGATTCGCCTCCTCGAGCTATCGCTGAAAAGCGACTTCATGATCTCGAAGCCCAAGATTGCCGTGCTCGGACTCAACCCGCATGCCGGCGACGAGGGTTTGATTGGATCGGAAGAGAACACCGTGATCAAGCCGGTGATCAACGACCTCAAGAGTAAGGGTAAGTTGATTTTCGGTCCCTTCCCTGCCGACGGCTTCTTTGCTTCCGGCCAGCACGACAAATACGACGGCATCCTGGCCATGTATCACGACCAGGGGCTGATCCCGTTCAAGTATATCGACTTTCAGAACGGCGTCAACTTCACCGCGGGGCTGCCGACGGTGCGCACGTCGCCCGACCACGGCACAGCCTACAACATAGCCGGGCGCAACATGGCCGACGAGGGCTCTTTCCGTCAGGCGATCTTCCTCGCCGCCGATATCATCAAGCGACGCATGCCGCAGTTGATCGCTCAATAGGGAACCTCGGTATCTGTTAATGTCTGTTCGGCGGTTTCCCGTAGTCGGGATTCTGTGGGATTCATACTTTAGAATCCCAACCTCCCTACCCGTGGACATTGTAACCAGAAAGAAACTCAACATCCTTATCCAGTTGGCTATGGCCGACCGGGATTTTGCCACTGTCGAACGTGAATTGATCTACCGGATTGCCCGGGAGCGCAATTACCCCATCGAGGCCGTCAACGACCTTATTAAGAACCCTGAGCCCATCGGTACGCTGGGGGCCTTGTCTGAGGAGCAGAAAGCCGATTACCTGCTTTCCGCCATTGAAATGGTCCTTGCCGATCACCGGGTGGTCGACAGTGAGATTGTGATGAGCCAGCACATCGCCATTAAGCTCGGTTATGGCAAAAACGTAGTAAATCACCTGATTGCCCATTACGAGAAGCATTCTACTCAGGACCTGCGCCTGAGCGAATTCCGGCAACTTTGACGGTGCCGAAAGCACCCGATAAACCTTTATTCCCCTGAAAAGGACTTGAATGGGCCATTTGGTGGCCTTAGGGGGTACTTATCCAAAGAATACCCACCAAAATCCGGAAATTCCTGATAAATTTGCGCGCTTATTTTGGATGTGATGAGGGCTGCCGACTTCAAGGTTAATATCATAGGGCTTAGCCAGAAATCCCATCGCTTTGACTTTACGTTTGGCGACGATTTCTTCAAGATCCATGGTACGTCCCTTCTGGAAGGGGGACAGTTTGAAGCCCAGGTCACGCTGGATAAGCGCGAAACGCTCATCGAGGCTAATTTCCACATTCGGGGGGCTGCACACCTCCTGTGTGACCGGAGCCTGGAGCCTTTCGACTACCCGATGGACATCGATCGCAGGATCCTGTTCAAGTACGGGGAAGAAGAAATGGAGCTGAGCGAGGAAATTGTGCTGATTACCCGGGAGCAGACGGCCCTGGACCTTGGAAAGTACATGTATGAACTGATTGCCGTAGACCTCCCGATGAAAAGGCTTCATCCGAGGTTTGTGGAAGAAGAAGATAAAGCAGAAGAAGACATCCAGCTGGTATATTCCTCGCCGGCGGATGAGACGAAAAATGAGGAGGACAACATCGATCCCCGTTGGGAGAAATTGAAAAAGTTAAAATAAACCGTTATGCCAAATCCGAAACGCAAAATCTCGAAGACCCGCCGCGACAAGAGAAGGACCCACTATAAGGCCACTCCCAAGCAGTTCGCCGTCGACGCAACGACCGGTGAACATCACTTGCCGCACCGCGCCTTCTGGCACGAAGGAAAGCTCTACTACCGCGGCAACGTGGTTATGGAAAAAGAAGTACTGGCATAACCCGGTATGTATTTACACGCCCTGATTTACACGGTGTTGCAGTGTCGGCCAACGATGCACAACCACCGGTGATTTAGGACACCAACGCCCGGCTCACCCAAAGCCGGGCCTTTGTTTTTTACGATCTCTCAGAAAATCATGAGCAAGAAAATCAGAGCTGCGATCACCGGTGTAGGCGGGTATGTGCCCGACTACATCCTCACCAACAAGGAACTCGAAACGATGGTGGAGACCAACGACGAGTGGATCGTCTCCCGCACCGGAGTAAAAGAACGCAGGATACTCAAAGGTGATCACCAGGGTGTCTCCGTCATGGGTATTGCAGCCGTGAAAGATATGCTGAAGAAGACGGGCACCGATCCCAAAGAAATTGACCTGCTCATTTTCGCCACCATCACCCCCGACATGACCTTTCCGGCGACGTCGAACATTGTCGCTACCGAGATAGGGGCCGTCAATGCATTCAGCTATGACCTCGGCGCAGCCTGCTCGGGGTTCATCTACGGATTGGCGACCGGAGCAAGCTTCATCGAGTCGGGCAAGTACAAGAAAGCCATCATCATCGGCGGCGATAAGATGTCAGCCATCCTGGACTATACCGACCGCAGCACGTGCATCATCTTCGGAGACGGTGCCGGTTGTGTACTGCTGGAGCCTACCACAGAAGAAGTCGGTGTCATGGATTCCATTCTGCGCAGCGATGGTGCCGGTGAAGCCTATCTGCATATGAAAGCCGGTGGCAGCCGCATGCCAGCCTCACACGAAACCGTAGACAAGCGCCTTCACTATGTATATCAGGAAGGATCCGCCGTATTCAAATTTGCCGTCACCAACATGGCCGACGTGGCGGCGCAGGTGGCCGAGCGCAACAACCTCACCGCTGAAAGCATCCAGTGGCTGGTACCTCACCAGGCCAATAAGCGCATCATCGACGCTACGGCCAGTCGTATGGGTGTCGGCGAAGACAAGGTGATGATGAACATCGAAAAATATGGCAACACGACAGCCGGTACCATTCCGCTGCTGTTGTGGGACTATGAAAAGAAACTGAAGAAAGGCGACAACCTCATCATTGCTGCCTTCGGCGGTGGCTTCACCTGGGGCGCGGTGTATGTCAAGTGGGCCTACAACCCCAAATAGCCATACACGCCGCGCAAACATCATCCAATTGTAAATAACTAATTGATTTGTAAATTCAAACTCTCGTATGGCAACCATTTCGGACTTAAGCAAAGGCAACTACATTCGGTATAACGGCGACATCATGCAGATCGAAGAACTGCAGCATCGCACGCCGGGAAACCTCCGGGCTTTCTACCAGATCAAGATGCGCAACCTGCGCAACGGTAAACTCGCGGAAAACCGATTCCGCCCCGGCGACTCCGTTGAAATGCTCCGCGTGGAAACCAAAGAATACCAGTTCCTCTACAACGACGGCGACAGTCTCGTGTGCATGGACAAGGATACGTTTGATCAGATCTACCTCGACAAAGCCCTGTTGGGTGAGTCGGTGAACTATATCAAAGAAGGCGTCGTCCTTCTCATTGCTTTTGAGAACGGCACAAGCCCGATCACGGCAGAAGCGCCGCAGCAAGTTGTCGTGAACATCACGTACACGGAACCGGGCGTACAAGGCGACACCGCCACCCGTACCCTGAAGGCCGCCACCATCGAAACGGGCGCTGAGATTCGCGTGCCGCTGTTCATCAACACCGGCGACAACGTAAAAATTGACACGCGCACAGGCGAGTACATTGAACGCGTAAAATAACGCAGCGTATGAGCAAATCATCATCCAAAGGAAAGGTAAAAGCGTCCGTAAAGACGGCAGACACATCTAATAGCTCCGAAATGAAAACAAGCGAAATCAGGGATCTTATCGACTTCATCTCCGCCTCCGGACTGAACGAAGTCAATATTGAAACCAGTGAACTGAAGCTTCACGTCAAGCGTGAGCCCGATCAGAAAGTAATGAAGTCCGCTGCCGCGCCGATGATGGCCATGCCGGTCGCTGCCCCCGCGGCACACACCCCGACCCCAGCGGCTGCCCCTCCAGCCCGTGCCGAAAAGCCTGCTGCCACAAGCAAGACCGTAGACATCAAGTCGCCGATGATTGGAACCTTCTATCGTTCCGCCAACCCCGATTCACCCCCCTTCGTTTCGGTGGGCGACAAAGTATCCAAAGGCCAGACGGTCTGCGTCATCGAGGCCATGAAGCTCTTCAACGAAATCGAATCCGAAGTATCCGGCACCATCGTCAAGGTGATGATCGAAAACGCATCCCCCGTCGAATACGACCAGGTATTGTTCGTGGTAGAACCCGATTGATCCGTTGCTGCTCAATTCTGCTTTAATATTGTTCATTCTGAGAATTCTGCTAATTCTGATAAATGTTTAAGAAGATTCTGATCGCCAACCGAGGAGAAATTGCCCTGCGCATCATCCGCACGTGCAAGGAGATGGACATCAAGACCGTCGCCG
>CAYMPU010000021.1:0-10645 GCA_964392375.1 uncultured Ohtaekwangia sp.
TGCCGACAAGAACCTACTGAGGATTTACGAAGCAAAATTCAATGGACGCCCGGATGTCATTCAGCGTCTGCGCGAATACGATCTGCTGGCTAACGTGTTCTGGCCGTTGTCGCACATGAAGTCGGCAGCGCGATACTTGCACAAGAGTCCGGAAGACATCAAAGCAACGGGAGGGACCAACTGGCAGAAGTACCTTCCACCACGGTTTCAGAAAATCCATTTTTTCCCGGAACTCTGGAGTGACCTCGAGAAAGAGGAATGGGGCAGACCTGCCATCGAGAAGGTGCTGCAGAAGCCCTGAAGGGTTGGTTTTTAATCGCTAAATTTGGTGTTCAGGATTGACCCGTGAGCCGGATCTTTGTTTTGTTTATTGTGCTGACTCTTCCCTGGTTGTGTTCCGGCCAGGGATTTACGCGTTTTACCTATCACGACGAGGCAAAGAAACATGTGAAGGAAATTTATCATGTAAAAGATACATTCCAGAACGTATTGGATGGAAAGTACCTTTCCTATTTCCTCAATGGAGTTATTGAATCCAAAGGACAGTTTGTCAATAACGAGACTTCCGGGGTTTGGGAGTTTTATTATGAAACCGGTATCCTTCGCATGCGGGGTATGCTGCGGCAGAACTCCAACTATGGGACGTGGGAGTACTTCTTCGAGAATGGAACCAAAAGCATGGAGGGTACAGTCAATGGCATGAATAGGGAGGGGGAATGGAAGATCTACTACGAAAGCGGGAAGTTGAAGGAGCAGGGGATGTATGTGGAGAATAAGCGAACGGGCCGGTGGCATACTTTCTTTGAAGATGGGTCACGACGCGGTGATACCGACTATACCGAAGACCACGGCCGTCACATTGAGTACTTCCATTCTGGTAAAATTCAAGCTGAGGGACCTAAAGCCGGTGTAAAAAATGTCGGTCGATGGAAGTTTTTTGCCGAAGATGGGACAGTGCAAAGCGAAGGAGAATATGACAATGGAAGAAAAACCGGAGAATGGAAATACTTTTATCCCTCTGGCAAAGTCTATGCTGTGGGCTCGTTCGACAATGATGCGGAAACCGGAAAGTGGACCTACTTTTTTGAAGACGGGAAGGTGAGTTCCAGTGGCGAATTTGTCGGTGGCAAGAAACAGGGCTACTGGAGTGCTTCGAGCAAGGATGGATCGCTGAAGAGCGAGGTGACCTTTGTGGACGGCGCCGGTGAGTATCGGGAGTATTATCCTTCTCGGAAGTTAAAGGCGAAAGGACGCATCGTGAACGGCAAGAACGAAGGGCGTTGGGAATACTTTACCGAAGATGGAAAGCTGGAAGGTGAATGTGAATACAAAGGGGGAAATGGGATGTACAAAGGTTACTACCCAACCGGGACCTTACAGACCAAAGGCCCTATGGAAGAGGGATTGCGTGTTGGGCGCTGGGAGCTATACGACCCGGATGGCTCCTTATCGGGCTACTACAAGCCCTTTTATGAAAATAACGAGCTCGCCAATGAGATTACATCGCTGGTGAGCAAGAGCCGTGCTGCCCCAAGGCCTACGGTATCAAGGAACATTCGGAGAACCGGCTTTTACTATTTCCGGCCCCGATACCCGGAGTATCGCAGCGTGATCATTGGCACCAACCCGATGCTCACCTTTGTTGGACGATTGCCACTGGCCGTTGAGTTCTACAACCAGGAGCGGTTGGGTCATGAGTTTGAGTTCGAAGCAATCCGATCCCCTTTCTATACCAGTGACGCAGAGGTAGCCGAAGGCATGGTTTACCAGCGGGGATATTCTATTGCGCTGAAACAGAAGTTTTACAACGAGTTAAGCTTCGGTATGTGGTACTTCGGACATGAGGTACGGCTCACCAGCATCAGCTATTTTAACAACGTGAGTTTTCCGGGCCCGCCGACCTCGATCATTACCGTCAATGCCTCCGAGCAGCGTGCCGAATACGGCATCATGCTCGGCGGAAGGCTTATGCAGCGGAACAACGGCGATGGGTTCACCATCGACGCCAGCATTGGATATGACATTGGCTACCGTTCATTCGATGTTGACCCCTCCGTAGCACAATACTTCAGCGCAGAGAACACCAATAATTTCTCCCACAACTTTCGATTCGTACTTAATTTTGGGTACTCCTTGTCGTTTGATGGCAGGAGGTAGGAGACAGGAGGTAGGAGACAGGAGGGAGGAGACGAACTTAATTCTGATTACTGATTACTGATTACCGTTCACCGTTCACTATTTTACCACGTGTCTATCCGACCTATCGAACTAGTACTTACCCCCGAAGAAGCCTTCGACGAGGTAGCTTTCAATGCTGTGATGAACGAACAGCTACACCTGTCCAATGACCAGGGATTTCGCTTGTTGAAACGGTCTATCGATGCAAGGAGTAGAAACATCGTGGTTCGGATTTCAGGGGAAGTGGTTTCGAAAGAGGAGGCATCGTCGGGGATCACCTATCAGAAGCCGACGGTCGATGTTTCCCGGGGCAAGCGTGTAATCATTGTCGGCGCTGGTCCTGCAGGTTTGTTTTCCGCTTTGCGACTGATCGAATCGGGGATCACCCCCATTATTTTGGAAAGGGGAAAAGATGTTCAGGCTCGCAGGCGCGACATTGCGGCGATCAATAAGGACCACGTGGTTAATCCGCATTCGAACTATTGTTTTGGAGAGGGTGGAGCAGGAACTTATTCGGATGGTAAGCTGTACACCCGCAGCACAAAACGTGGAAATGTAACCCGGATCCTCGAGATACTGGTCGCCCATGGTGCCAAACCAGAGATTCTTTACGATGCCCATCCGCACATCGGTACGAACAAGCTGCCACAGGTGATTCAGCAAATACGGGAGACCATTCTTCATTGTGGAGGAGAAATTCGGTTTGAAACGCATGTGGCCGATCTGGGTATCAAAAACAATGAGCTTGCGTATGTTGTAACCTCAGCCGGAGAAAGAATCATGGGCGAGGCATGTATCCTGGCTACTGGCCACTCTGCACGGGATATCTTTGAATTGCTGCACCGCCAGAACGTACTCGTTGAAGCCAAACCCTTCGCGCTGGGTGTACGGGTCGAACACCCGCAGCAGCTTATTGATCGTATTCAGTATCACTGCTTGGGTGAGCGCAATCCGTACTTACCGGCATCGGCATACGCGCTGGTTGCACAGACCAAAGAAGGCAGCAGGGAACGTGGCGTTTTTTCTTTTTGTATGTGTCCGGGAGGGTTTATCGTTCCGGCGGCCACGGCCACCGGCGAAGTGGTGGTCAACGGCATGAGTCCCTCACGCCGTGATTCAAGGTTTGCCAACTCAGGCATTGTCGTCGCCGTGGGGCTGGAAGATCTGGGCGCCTATGCATCTTACGGCCCATTGGCTGGTCTTCATTTTCAGATGGATATTGAGAGGAAGGCATGCGCAGAAGCCGGCGGCAGACAGACGGCACCCGCGCAACGCCTTGTCGATTTTGTTGATCGCAAGATCTCGGGTTCCCTTCTCGACTGTTCTTACCAACCCGGTCTGGCGTCTGTTGATGTCGGTGCGCTATTTCCGAAATTCATCACTGATGCCTTGCGGCAGGGGTTCCGTAGCTTTGGGGTAAAAATGAAGGGATATCTGACCAATGAAGCGCAGGTAGTAGGGGTCGAAAGCCGCACCTCTTCTCCGGTCCGCATTCCACGGGATTCAGAAACGCTCGAGCATACGCAATTGGCTCGCTTGTTTCCCTGCGGAGAGGGTGCGGGATATGCCGGAGGAATTGTTTCCGCTGCTATCGATGGTGAGCGTTGTGCGGAGGCGGTAATCAAAAAATACGTCCATGCTTAAGAAGACTGTAATCATTGGCGCATCCCCCAATCCAGCGCGTTATGCATTCATGGCGGCTGAGCTGCTTACTTCAATGAAGCATGAGGTTGTCCCCCTAGGTGTGAAAAAAGGAACGGTTGCTGGAAAGGAGATACTTGATATCCGAACTTCACCGGCAATACAGGATGTGGACACGGTGACCTTGTATGTGGGGCCGGCTAACCAAAAAGGTCTCTATGAGTATATCACGTTGCTGAAGCCGAAACGGGTGATCTTTAATCCTGGAACGGAAAATCGTGCATTGGAGGACGCTCTGGAAGCAAAGGGAATTATGCCCGTAGAAGCGTGCACGCTGGTGATGCTGCGCACAGGTCAGTATTGAATATCACTGGACAATCGCACTCATGCAAACGACTTTCCATTTACCATCCTTCTTTTCCAGTACGCGGATTTGATTCGTTTCTTCAACCGTGTTATTGCCAACTTGTTTCTCTTTGAACCGGACGTAGGCACCTGTTCCATAAACACGAATTTCCAGCCACGTGTAACTGAGCTTGGATCGTGAAGGCTTCTGATTCTTGAAGTAGTCGGCGAAAGTGCTCTGTATGTTCTCCCATCCATCGATGAATTGTGTCCCGTTTGAATCCGAAAAAGACCAATACGCATACGGCACGGGCAACCACGTAGATGTCCAGGTCTCCATGTCTACGGCGAGGTAGGATTCCGTTTCTTTCATGACCACCTGTTTGATAGCTTCTTTCTCGGCCTCCTGGGCGTTGGCGGAAATCGTGACGGTGAAGGATAGGATTACAGCAGCTATTTGGAAGGTCTTCCTGGACATGTCTTTTTTTGGGAATAGCGCCAATTTAGCAAAATCAGCACAAATCCATTCTTGACCCTGAAAAGGCCCATAAATATGACATTTATCATCCCGGACAGGTACTTCTTTTGGTACATTGGGTGAATATCTCGTTCCCCATTCAAAACGCATTACTATGATAACCGATGAAAAACTGATTCGATCCAAAGACCTTTTGGTGCCCCCGGAAAAGAGCATCTTGCTCAAGGATTACAGCACGAAGTACAAAGGCAAAGAGCTCAACAAGAAGGAGGCAGAGATGCTTCTGGAAATGAGCCGTAAAGACCTTGCAGAGATTCAGGATGAACTCTATGCCCACAACCGGTATTCAGTGCTGATTATTTTCCAAGCCATGGATGCGGCAGGAAAGGATGGCGCTGTCAAGCATATCATGTCGGGATTTAATCCGCTCGGCGTTAAGGTATACAGTTTCAAGGCACCGAATAGCCATGAACTGGATCACGATTATTTCTGGCGTCATGAAATGGCATTGCCCGCTCGTGGTGAGATAGCCATTCACAACCGATCACATTATGAAAATGTACTGGTCACGAAGGTGCACCCCGAGTTTGTGCTGAATGAAAATATTCCGGGCGTGGAGTCCATTAAGGATGTGAATAAGGATTTTTGGAAAGCTCGCTACAAGCAGATACGCCGGTTTGAAAAGAACCTGAGCGATAATGGTACCATCATCCTTAAGTTCTTCCTCCATGTATCAAAGAAGGAGCAGAAAAAACGTTTTCTGGAGCGTATTGATGATCCCACAAAGAACTGGAAGTTCTCACTGTCAGATCTGAAAGAGCGTGCTTTCTGGGATCAGTACCAGGACGCCTATTCTGAGGCATTGAGTGCTACTTCGACAAAGTATGCACCGTGGTTCATTATACCTGCAGATGACAAGTGGTACTCCCGCCTTGCCATTGCATCAATTATTCACCGCCAGTTTGAGAAGCTGGAGTTCAGCTACCCCATCGTTTCTGAGGCTCAGAAAGCAGAGCTTCAGCGCGCCAAACTGAAGCTCATGAGTGAGGAGGATACCAACGGCAAAGAGAAGAAAGCTAAGAAGGAGAACAAGAAAAAGTCAAAAGGTATTGCTAAGGCCTCGGAGAAGGAAGAGAAGAAAAAGGAGTTTGAGGTTGTAGCGTAGTCACCGGGTTTCTGCCGTTTCGGCACCTTCCAGGTGAACCACAACATTACGGTGCTCCATGGCTTTACGAGCCCACTGGATGACTGAAGCCCGCGAGGGTTCGTCCAGTGGGTTATTTTTTAAACTGAGGATTCGCAGCTGCGGAAACGAAAATAACGCCTCATGGATGGTTTGAATCTGGTTGCTGGCAATATCCAGATTCTCAAGGCTCTTCAGTCTGTACAGTGAGGCGGGTAACTCCAGCAGGAGGTTATTATTTACACGAAGAACACGGAGGCTGTCAAGGTTACCAAGTGTTTCCGGCAGTGTGCTGATGCGGTTGTGGTGCACGTACAACTCCCGTAGTTGAGTCAGCTTTCCCAGGTTTTCTGGTAGAGAGAACAGTCTGTTATTGGCTGCGTATAGGATTTCCAGATTTACCCAGTTGATCACCGCCGGATCCAGTTGATCCAGTTGGTTGTAATAGAGGTCGATCACCTTCAGGTTTTTCAACCCAAACAGTTCGGGAGGTAATACAGTCAGATTATTCTTGTACAAGGATAGTTGCTCCAGCTGTTGTAGCTTCCCGATCTCCGATGCCAGTTTCCTGATCTTGTTGGAATTCAGATTCAATTTTTTCAGCCCTGTGAAGCTCCCGATGTTGGCCGGAACCTCCTCAATGGCATTCGATGTGAGTACCAGCTCTTCGAGCAGCGGCAGTTCTCCCTTAAGGTCTGTGAGCGACAGCCGGTTGTCATTCAAAATCAACCGGCGCAGTTGCTTGTTGCTGCGGATGTCCGGGAACCGGGTCAGATTGCAACGGGAAAGGTCCAACATTTGCAAGGAGGGGAGCCGGCGGTAGCTACGTGGCCGCTTATCAACCTCATCATCATGAATCACCAGCGTTTCGACTTTCTTATTCTTTGCCAGCCTCAGTCTACCTTTTGGACGATTATTGAGTACAGTGATACGCTTGAGGGAAGTCAATTCTCTTAGGCCGGCCGGCAATTTCTTGATCCGGGTGTTCACCAATTCCAGGTCTGTCAGGTTAGGCATGAGGTAAATGCTGTCGGGCAGATTCTTGCCCCGGTAGTCCGCTAGTGAAAGCCGGGTAACGGTCTTCAAATCCGTAGGGCGCTGATCGTACCGGGTAAAGGCTGAGGAAGGGCGATAGACCGTTCGGTACCCTATAGCCTTCTCACGAATCATGGCGAAAGCCTTGCTGAGACTGTCAATTCGGTATGTATACCGTGGGTTCTTCATGGCGTCGGCAAACCTTCGGTTGATGTCTTCGTAAGCTGCAGAGTCTTCTTTGGTGGCAAAAATGGGTACTTGGTTCTGGGCAAAGACACAGCTTGCGGAGACAATGAAAAGGAGGCTTAGAAATGACTTGCGCATGGCCAAAAATAGGGGTTAAAATTCCGAATAATGTGGGGTAAAATTGGTTCCCTGAAACGCGTAAAAATAGTTATCGCCAGTTTAGGCAAAAATGCGGTTTTTACTGTCAAAATCCTTATTTTTGACCCCTTGTAAAAGAACGAAATGGCAGCAGAAAAGCAGAAGTTGGCCGCGGAATATTCGGCCAGTAATATACAGGTCCTGGAAGGCTTGGAAGCCGTGCGCAAAAGGCCGGCCATGTACATCGGAGATGTCAGTGTAAAAGGCCTTCACCACCTCGTTTGGGAGGTTGTTGATAATTCAATTGACGAGGCTCTCGCAGGTTATTGCGACGAAATCCGGGTAACCATCAATACTGACAACTCCGTTACGGTAGAGGACAATGGAAGGGGTATCCCGACAGACATGCACATCAAGGAGAAGCGTTCCGCCCTTGAGGTTGTTATGACGGTGCTTCATGCCGGTGGAAAGTTTGACAAGGACACCTACAAGGTATCCGGTGGCCTTCATGGCGTGGGTGTTTCCTGCGTGAATGCGCTATCCGTGATGCTCAGGGCTACCGTATTCCGGGAGGGGAAGATCTTCCAGCAGGAGTACAGCCGCGGTATTCCGCAGTATCCGGTTAAAGTGGTGGGTGAGTCCACCAAACGCGGAACAACCATCGACTTCCGACCCGATCCGGAGATATTTCCGGTATTGGAGTACAACTACGTTACTGTATCTGGCCGCCTTCGTGAACTTTCTTTCCTGAATCCCGGTATCAAGATTGTCCTTACCGATCTGCGGGAAAAGGATGAGAAAGGTGAACCTCGCACAGATACCTTTTTCTCAGAAGGAGGCCTCCGCGAGTTTGTCCAATACATGGACGCCACGCGTGAGAAGCTGATTGCGGAACCGATCTACGTAGAAAGCGATAAGGGGAGCACACCGATACAAGTGGCGATGAGCTACAATACGTCGTTCAGCGAGAACCTGGTGTCCTATGTAAATAATATCAATACGCATGAAGGAGGTACGCATGTTGCGGGCTTCCGTCGCGCGCTGACCAGAACGTTGAAGACCTATGCCGAGAAATCGGGCCTACTGGAAAAAGTAAAGATTGACATTAACGGCGATGATTTCCGTGAGGGGCTCACCGCGGTGATTTCCGTGAAAGTGGCAGAGCCTCAATTTGAAGGCCAAACGAAAACCAAGCTGGGTAATTCTGACGTCATGGGTGCGGTAGATCAAGCAATGGGTGAGGCCTTGCAGAACTTCCTTGAAGAGCACCCCAGGGATGCCAAGATGATTGTAAACAAAGTCATTCTTGCTGCGCAGGCACGCCACGCAGCCCGCAAAGCCCGCGAGATGGTACAGCGCAAGAATGTACTTACAGGCACTGGCCTGCCTGGCAAGCTTGCCGACTGCGCGAGCGCTGATCCGGCCATTTCAGAATTGTATCTCGTAGAGGGAGATTCTGCCGGTGGCTCGGCCAAGCAAGGAAGGAACCGCCATTTTCAGGCTATCCTTCCTTTGAGAGGAAAAATCCTCAACGTGGAGAAAGCACAGGAGCACAAGATCTACGACAACGAAGAGATCAAGAACATGATCACGGCGCTGGGCGTTAGCTTTGGAACATCGGAGGATGACAAGGCGCTGAATATGGCCAAGCTTCGCTATCACAAGATCATCATCATGACGGATGCAGATGTCGATGGAAGTCACATCCGTACCCTGATACTGACGTTCTTCTTCCGTTACATGCGCGACCTGATCGAGCAAGGTTATGTTTACATTGCCCTTCCTCCGCTGTATTTGTTGAAACGCGGCAAGGAGGAGCGCTACTGCTGGACGGAGCAAGAGCGCGATGCAATTTTTAAAGAGCTGGCTCGCGATGGCAAGGAGGATGCCGTGGGTATCCAACGTTATAAGGGTCTTGGTGAGATGAATCCCGAGCAGTTGTGGAGCACAACCATGGATCCGGAAAGAAGGACACTCAAGCTGGTTAATATCGAATCGGCAGCCGAAGCTGATCACTTGTTCTCCATGCTCATGGGCGACGAGGTGGCTCCCCGCCGCGAGTTTATTGAGAAGAACGCTAAATACGCCAATATCGACATTTGAGGTCAGGCTTTATGGAACAGGATGAGGATGAGGTAGTTGAAGTAGCATCGAAGACGCCACAGCAAATTGCGGAGAGTCGGTACATCAGTCGCGATTTAAGCTGGCTACAGTTCAATTATCGGGTCCTCGACCAGGCAAAAAACACGGAGCGCAGCATCTTTGACCGGCTCAAGTTCTTCTGCATCACCGCCTCTAATCTCGATGAGTTTTGCACCATTCGGCTGGGCAGCCTTTACAACTACCTTGATTTCGGCAAAGAACGCTATGACTATAGCGGGTTGCGCGAGACACCTTTTCGCACAACACTCCTGAAAGAGATTCAGTCTTTTCTTCGGGGGCAGCATGACTATTATCGCCATAGCCTGAAACCGCTCTTCCGTGAGAACGGCTTTCAGCTGGGTGAATACGAGGTGCTCTCACAATTTGACAAGCAGCGCGTCGATCAGTATTTCATCCGCACCATCTACCCGATGCTGACGCCGATGATGTTTGATAGCTACCATACCTTTCCTACGCTCAAGAACAACCGGCTGCTCGTGGGCGTCGTTACCAAGGCTCCCGGCGAAACGGCACAACATCAGAAAGCTTCCTTCATCCAGATACCCAGCAATATCGCGCGCTTCTATGAGATCCTACAGATGGATGGCACGATTGCCTTTGTTCCGGTTGAGGATATTATCCGGCACAACATCCATCATCTCTTCCGCAATGTAGAAGTCTTGTCGGTGAATTTGTTTCGGATCAACCGCAACGGCGATTTTACCCTGGAGGAAAGCGAGGATATTGAGTCGAATTTCCTGGAGGAACTGAAGCGGAAGCTGCAGACCCGCCGCACTGGACGCGTAGTACGCATGGACATCGTGGAAGGTGCCGATCCCTGGATGGTGCGTCTGTTAAAGATCCAGTGGGATCTCGATGAGCTGAATATCTTTACTGTCCCCAAAGAGAGCCTGCTGGACATCACGGGGCTTAACCAGATTACTGGTCATAAGGAGTACAAGGATCGCCGCGCACAGTCCCGACCGCCGGTAAAGCCTATTAGTTTTCCGGAACAAGGATCGCGGGAACTGTTTGAAGTGTTGAAAGAAAGGGATGTCCTCCTTCATCACCCGTACAATTCTATGGAACCCGTGCTGGAGTTACTGGAGAAGGCAGCCGATGATCCCATGGTTCTTTCCATTAAAATCACGATTTACCGTCTTGCCAAGGAATCACGTGTCAGCGCGGCCTTGCTGAAGGCTGCGGAAAACGGCAAACATGTCTCTGTCTTGTTTGAAGTCAAGGCCCGCTTCGATGAAGAGAATAACCTGCGGGAAGCCCAACGGCTGCAGCGGGCAGGGTGCTTTGTGATCTACGGA
>CAYMPU010000022.1:0-2587 GCA_964392375.1 uncultured Ohtaekwangia sp.
TGTACCTCAGTCTTTATCGGGACGCCCAGTATCCTCCGACCTACCTGATCACCGACGCTACGGCAGAAAAAATGGTAGGATCCGGATGGAATGAAATGAAAGAGAAACTGAAGACTGAAAAACCCGAACCCAAGGTATTCAAGGCTGAGGTGGAAGTATCGCTGGACAAAAAAACAAAGAAGTTGTCCAGCTCCAATGTACTGGGTGTGATTGAGGGCACGGACAAGAAAGACGAGTACGTGGTAATCACAGCGCACTATGATCACCTTGGGAAACGCGGAGATGTTATCTATTACGGCGCCAACGATGACGGCTCTGGAACGGTAGGTGTACTGGAGATGGCTGAAGCCTTTGCGAAAGCCAAGGCCGAAGGTAAAGGGCCCCGACGCAGCATCATCTTCATGACGGTTAGCGGCGAGGAAAAAGGCTTGTGGGGATCGGCATACTATGCCGCTCACCCTACCGTTGACCCGCAAAAGATTTCCATCAATCTAAATATCGACATGGTTGGAAGGGTTGACATCGACAGGAAGTTACCTGACTCGCTCAACTACCTGTACATCGTAGGCGATGATAAGATCAGCACAGAATCAAAACCGTTAAGTGAATCGGTGAACGCGAGGTATGTCAAGCTGGGGCTGGACTACAAGTTCAATGACCCCAAAGATCCCCAGCGCATCTACTTCCGGAGCGACCACTACAATTTTGCAAAGATTGGCATCCCCATCATCTTCTATACCGATGGTGTTACCAAACCCGACTACCACGAGCCTACCGACACTGCCAATAAGATCAATTACAAGCTCTTGGCAAAGCGTATCCAATTGGTATTCTACACTGCCTGGGAGATAGCCAACCGGGAGACGCTGCTGAAAAGGGACCTTCCGATTCCTACGGCGGTGAGGTAGTCCACACCCTTTGAGAACTGTACGAATATGAACATATTTGTACGCCGCGGAACAAGTCCGGTCAGCAAAACGGTCAAAAGGGCCTCCAGCAGCACTGGCACAATTTTTCCTTGGTGAGGCCTACCTAAACCCCGCTTTCCAGCGAACGACGGCAACCCCGATATCCGCTGCGCTACATCGGGGGGACAAAAACCTAAACCTGAAACAAGTGAATGACGGCAAAATTTTGATGATTGATGACGATGAGGATGTACTCCTTGCCGCCAAAATGCTGCTCAAAAAGCATAACTATCAGGTCATCATCGAGAAGAATCCCAATAAGATCCCCTTTCTATTAAACAACGATGTGTATGATGTGATCCTGCTGGACATGAATTTCAGCAAGGACACCACGAGCGGGAAAGAAGGGTTTGAATGGCTCGCCAAAATCAAGGAACGCGACCCTCAGGCTGTAGTGATCATGATCACTGCCTTCGGCGATGTTGAGATGGCGGTGAGAGCGCTCAAGGAAGGGGCTACAGACTTCATCCTGAAGCCTTGGCAGAACGAAAAACTCATTGCCACGATATCTACCGCCATCAAACTGAAGCGCTCCTACAACGAAGTAGACAAGCTACGCAAGGCCAAGCAGATGCTGGAAGAACAGATCAGCCAGCCTTTCCGTGATATCATCGGCTCGAGCCATGCGATGAAGGAAGTCTATGACCTGATCGACCGCGTGGCCAAAACGGACGCCAACGTACTCATCCTCGGTGAAAACGGTACCGGTAAGGAGTTGATCGCACGTGCTATCCACCAAAAATCCTTACGCAAAGACGGCTCCTTCGTGGCGGTGGATATGGGTGCCATTACGGAAACCCTCTTTGAAAGCGAACTTTTTGGACACAAGAAAGGTGCCTTTACCGATGCCAGTGAAGATCGCCCGGGTCGCTTTGAACTTGCCAACGATGGTACCCTTTTCCTCGATGAGATTGGAAACCTCAGTCTCAATCTGCAAAGCAAACTACTGAGTGCCCTCCAGTCGCGGCGCATCACCCGTGTCGGAGCCAATACCAGTGTTGAAGTTAACATCCGACTGATCTGTGCTACCAATATGCCGGTAGAGCAAATGGTGAAAGACGGTCGTTTCCGTCAGGACCTCCTCTATCGGATCAATACCGTGGAAATCCGTATTCCGCCTTTGAGTGAGCGTGTCGACGACATCCCCATGCTGGCGAATCACTTCCTTGACTACTACGCCCGAAAGTATCACAAAGACGTGGTCGCACTGACACCGGAGGCCATCACCAAGTTGAAAAAATATGCGTGGCCCGGCAACGTTCGTGAGCTACAGCATTCTTTGGAGCGCGCGGTGATCATGGCCGATTCCAAAACGTTGCAAGAAAGTGACTTCCTATTCAATCGAAAGGGCGACAGCATACCGGGACCAGACACCCTTAATCTTGATGAGGTAGAGAAGGCAGCTGTCGTCAAAGCGTTGCAATTGCACAATGCAAACATTTCTAAAGCGGCAGACGAACTCGGGCTGACGAGAGCTTCGTTGTATCGCCGGATGGAAAAGTACGGGCTCTAAAAGTACATAAACGCAAAGATCCCAAAGGAATGCACGCAGAGATTGCAAAGCCTCCGCGATCTCTGCGCAACCTCTGTGATCTCTGCGGTTAAACTCCCGTGGGATT
>CAYMPU010000023.1:0-57601 GCA_964392375.1 uncultured Ohtaekwangia sp.
AAGGGTATCCGGTATATGGGTGAGTACGTACGCAGAAAAGCTGGAAAAGCAGCTGCTAAATAATTGAGGATATGTCAGTAAAAACGAAAAGTACACGTCGCGAAAGAATCAAGAGAGGTATTCGCAAGAATATGGAGGGCACGTCAGCGCGTCCCCGTCTCTCGGTTTTCCGCAGCAACAAGGCCATCTATGCACAGATCATCGATGACTCTAAGGGTCATACGGTAGCATACGCCTCATCGACGGAGCTGGACAAGAATTCCAAGCTGAACCTGGAGACTTCCAAGTCGGTTGGCAAAAAGGTAGCCGAGAAGGCCATCGCGTCCGGTGTCAAGGAGATTGTATTCGATCGCAACGGATACCTCTATCACGGAAATGTTAAGGCTTTGGCGGAAGGTGCCAGAGAAGGCGGTTTAAAATTCTAAGCACATGACACAAAGCAACGTCAGTTCAGTAAAGGCAAGCGAGATCGATCTGAAAGAGAAGGTCGTCGCGATCCAGCGTGTCGCCAAAGTAGTAAAGGGCGGTCGCCGCTTCAGCTTCGCAGCCATTGTGGTTGTGGGCGACGGCAACGGTGTGGTAGGATACGGTCTTGGAAAGGCCAATGAAGTTACCGACGCGATCACCAAAGGAATCGATGATGCCAAGAAGCATCTCGTGAAAGTGCCGATCATCAAAGGGACAGTTCCCCACGACAGCATTGGAAAGTTTGGTGGCGGTCTCGTACTGCTCAAGCCCGCTTCTCCGGGTACAGGTGTAATAGCCGGTGGTGCCATGCGCGCTGTACTGGAAAGCGCCGGTGTACACAACGTGTTGGCAAAGTCGAAAGGAAGCTCAAACCCCCACAACGTGGTAAAGGCAACCTTCAAGGCGCTGACCAGCATGCGGGATGCGCGCACGATTGCCCGCAACCGTGGAGTTGAATTGTCAAAAGTATTTAACGGATAAGGTCATGGCGAAAGTGAGAATTACACAGATCCGCAGCACCATCAAGCGCCCGGAAACACAATTGAGAACGATCGAGTCTCTCGGACTCGGCAGGCGTGATCAATCGGTAGAGGTGGAGTTTACGCCACAGATCCAGGGCATGGTCCGCAAAGTGAGTCATTTGGTTAGTGTTAAAGAACTCTAGAAATCATGAAGCTGCATACACTTAAGCCGGCCGCCGGCTCCACGAAAACGAACAAGCGCCTCGGTCGAGGTCAGGGTTCGGGTGGTAGCACTGCGGGCCGTGGTCACAAAGGTGCCCAGTCACGCTCGGGCTATCATAAGAAATTTGGTTTTGAAGGCGGTCAGATGCCTTTGCAACGCCGTATCCCGAAATTCGGCTTCAAGAATAACAATAAAGTCTACTTCAAGGCTATTAATCTGGATGCTATCGAGGAATTGGCGAAGCGATCCAATGCATCCGCCATCACAGTACAACTGATGGTCGAGAATGGTATTGTTGGCAAGAAGGACAAGGTAAAAGTGCTCGGTCGCGGTGAGTTGAAAGCGAAAGTGTCGGTTGAGGCACACGCCTTCTCCGAAGCAGCAACCAAGGCAATTGAAAGCGCCGGCGGCAACGCCACAACGGTAAAATAAATGAAGCGATTCTTTACCACCATAAAGAACATTTTCTCCATCGAGGACCTGCGTGTGCGGATCCTGAACACGATTGGATTCCTGGTCATTTTCCGTCTGGGTTCCTACATCGTTCTTCCCGGTGTCGACGCCAACGCGTTGTCGGGAAACCAGGGTGGTATTTTCGATTTGCTCAATACATTCCTGGGCGGTTCGTTCAGCAGGGCTTCCATTTTTGCCCTCGGAATCATGCCCTATATCTCTGCGTCCATCGTCGTCCAGCTGCTTACGGTAGCGGTTCCGCATTTCACTAAAATGCAGAAGGAAGGCGACAGCGGAAGAAAGAAACTGAATCAGTTCACGCGGGTACTCACCATCGCTATCACGGCGGCACAGTCGTATGGGTACCTCCGTGCCACCATCAACGCCGAAGCGATTCTGAATCCGGGCATGTTCTGGACGATTTCATCGATCATTATCCTCGTTGCGGGTACCATGTTCTGTATGTGGCTGGGTGAGCGTATCACCGACAAGGGTATTGGCAACGGTATCTCGATGCTGATCATGATCGGTATCGTATCCCGTTTCCCAACGGCGCTCTATTTGGAAGCTACGGGCAAGGGCATGAACGGCGCCCTGCTTTTCATCCTTGAATTGCTCGCTCTCTTCTTCGTTGTGGTTGGTGTTATCGCATTGACTCAGGCTGTGCGCCGTATCCCGGTGCAGTATGCCAAGCAAGTTGTTGGAAACAAACTGTACGGCGGCAAAAGAGATTTCATTCCCCTCAAGCTGAACTCAGCCGGGGTTATGCCCATCATTTTCGCTCAGGCGCTGATGTTTATTCCTCCGCTTCTGGCCGGTATCTGGAGAGACAATGATATAAGTGCTTACGTCGGCTCGACCTTTGCGGACTTCACTTCGTGGCAGTACAACCTGCTTTTCGCGATCCTGATCTTATTGTTTACGTTTTTTTATACGGCCATCACCGTTCCTTCGAACGATATCGCCGATAACCTGAAACGCAACGGTGGCTTTGTTCCCGGTATCAAACCCGGTAAGCAGACCGCAGAATTTATCGATAGTATACTATCAAAGATTACACTTCCTGGCGCATTGTTCCTTGCAGCAGTCGCTATCATGCCGGCCTTCGCAGTGGTGGCTGGTATTACCCAGAACTTCGCACAGTTCTATGGTGGCACGTCGTTGTTGATCCTGGTCGGTGTCGTACTTGACACCCTGCAGCAGATCGAGAGCTACTTGCTGATGCGGCACTACGAGGGGATGATGAAGTCGGGAAGAGTAAAAAGACGTTCTCAGTTTGCGGCGGCATAAGGTTGAATGGTTCACCTGAAGACGGCCGAAGAGATTCAGATCATCAGGGAGAGTGCCAGGATACTGGCGCGAGCCCACGGGGAGGTAGCCAGGCTGATAAAGCCCGGTGTTCGAACCAAGGATCTGGATAAAAGGGCCGAAGAGTTCATCAGGGATAACCAGGGGATACCCTCCTTCCTGAACTACAACGGGTTTCCCGCATCGCTTTGTATCAGCGTAAATGATACGGTGGTGCACGGGTTTCCGGGCGACTACGTGTTGAAAGAAGGCGATATCGTCTCAATCGACTGCGGAGTGAAGTTCAAGGGATACCACAGTGACTCAGCGTATACCTACCCTTTGGTGGGTGTTCGTGAAGAGGTACTGAATCTCTTGCAAAGGACCTACGATTCCCTGTTTAAGGGCATCGAACAGGCCCGGGCAGGGAACAGGGTGGGAGACGTTAGTTACGCCATCCAGTCGTACGTGGAGCAATTCGGGTACGGTGTAGTGCGGGAGCTCGTCGGACACGGGGTAGGCAAGAGCCTTCACGAGGATCCGGAGGTTCCAAACTACGGGAAGCGGGGCAAGGGCCCGAAAATTGTGGCCGGGATGGTCTTCGCTATAGAGCCGATGATCAACCTGGGGACAAGGAAAGTGGTACAAGAACGCGACGGATGGACGATCCGGACCAGTGACCGACAGCCATCGGCACATTTTGAACATACGGTGGCTGTGCACGAGGACCGGACGGAGATACTGACGTCGCATGAAGAGATAGAAAAGAATTATTCGTATACGTGGCGAAACAAAAGTCGATAGAGCAGGACGGAACCATTATGGAGGCATTATCGAATGCCATGTTCAGGGTTCAGTTGGAAAATGGGCACGAAGTTCTGGCTCATATTTCAGGCAAGATGAGGATGCACTACATCCGAATTCTGCCTGGCGACAAAGTGAGACTGGAGATGTCACCGTACGATTTGACAAAGGGTAGGATAACGTTTAGATACAAGTAATATGAAGGTCAGAGCATCAATCAAGAAGCGCAGCGTCGACTGTAAGATCATTCGACGCAAGGGCAAACTGTATGTGATCAACAAGAAGAACCCGCGCTATAAGCAGCGTCAGGGATAAATCACGAAATCGACAATTCAACAAATAAAACATGGCACGTATAGCAGGGGTTGATATTCCGGATAACAAACGAGGCGAGATTGGTCTCACCTACATCTATGGAATTGGCCGCAGGTCCGCACAGCAGATTCTCGCCAAGGCTGGTGTCAGCCTGGACAAGAAAGTTAAGGAATGGAACGACGAAGAGTCGAACCTGATTCGTTCCATCATTGCGGAGAAACACCGCATTGAAGGCTCCTTGCGTTCAGAGGTTCAGCTGAGCATTAAACGCCTGATGGACATCGGTTCGTACCGTGGTCTCCGTCACCGCAAGGGTCTCCCGGTTCGTGGACAGAAAACGAAAAACAACGCGCGTACCCGCAAAGGCAAGCGCAAGACCGTGGCGAACAAGAAGAAGGCTACGAAAGGATAATTAAGTATTGAACGAATAGCATTATGGCAAACGAGGAAAAAGGCGCCAGTTCGGCACCGGAAAAAAAGAAGGACAAGAGCAAGAAGCGCACCGTACAAGTAGAGGCGGTGGGTCAGGCTCATATCCGGGCAACGTTTAACAACATTGTCATTTCCATGACCAATTCAACGGGTCAGGTAGTCGCCTGGGCATCCGCCGGAAAGATGGGCTTTAAAGGCTCCAAGAAGAACACCCCCTATGCAGCGCAGACTGCCGCACAGGAGTGTTCACAGAAAGCCTTTGACCTTGGCCTCCGCAAAGTCGAGGTCTTTGTAAAGGGACCCGGTTCCGGTCGCGAGTCGGCTATCCGTACGATCCAGAACTCAGGCATTGAAGTTCTGACTATCCGGGATATGACGCCACTGCCGCATAACGGTTGCCGTCCCCCCAAGAAGAGAAGAGTTTAAGCATAATTTCGAAGAGCATATATTATGGCACGATACACAGGCCCCAAGGCAAGGATTTCAAGAAGGTTCAATGAACCGATTTTGGGCGAGAGCAAAGCGCTCCAGAAGAAGAACTATCCTCCCGGACAACACGGCAAAACCAAGAAGCGCAAGGTTTCTGAATATGCTGTTCAGCTTGCTGAGAAGCAGAAGGCCAAGTACATCTACGGTGTGCTTGAGCGTCAGTTCGCGCACACGTTCGACAAGGCTACGCGCAAGAAAGGCGTAACCGGCGAAGTGTTGCTCCAGCTGCTCGAGGCACGCCTCGACAACACCGTGTACCGTTTGGGTATTGCGCCCACGCGTCGCGCGGCTCGTCAGCTCGTTGTGCACAAACACATCCTGGTCAACGGTGAAGTGGTCAATATTCCTTCTTATTCGCTTCGCCCCGGTGAAACGGTGGCCGTGCGTGAGAAGTCAAAGTCACTGGAATCGATCTCTACGAGCCTCTCGATTGGCGGTTCGAAGAAGTATGCCTGGCTGGAGTGGGATAACGTGGAAATGTCAGGTAAACTGATCAACCTTCCTCCGCGTGCTGATATTCCGGAAAATATCAACGAGCAGTTGATCGTCGAATTGTACTCCAAGTAGTATCAGGATTTTAGAATTTTCAGGATTAACAGAATTAGAATTAGCAGAATTGGATTTTAGGATTGCCCGGATTTTTGGATGGCCAGCCGGGCGAAATACAAAACATTAAATAAACACCTATGTCAATATTAGCATTCCAAATGCCGGAGAAAGTGGTCATGGAGAAATCCGACGACTTCCATGGCTTTTTCACGTTCAAGCCTCTTGAGAAAGGGTATGGCGTAACGATCGGTAATGCGTTGCGTAGAATTTTGCTGTCATCGCTGGAAGGATATGCCATCACGGGTATCCGCATTCCGGGCGTGTTGCATGAATTTTCTACCATCGAAGGCGTTGTAGAAGATGTTGCTGAAATCGTTCTGAACCTGAAACAGGTTCGTTTCCGTAAGCTCGGCGACAACTTCGACAACAAGATTACAGTCAACATCAAGAAGCAAAAGCATTTCAAGGCTGGCGATATCACGCGCTTTACATCGGCGTTTGAAATTCTGAATCCTGAGCATGTGATCTGCACACTGGATGAGTCATCACATTTTGAGATCGAATTGACGATCGAAAAAGGACGCGGCTATCTTCCTGCTGAAGAGAACAAGCCCACCGAGCAGGTATTTGGATTCATTCCGATCGATGCGATCTTCACGCCCATCAAGAATGTGAAGTTCAGCGTGGAAAATACCCGCGTTGAGCAGCGCACGGACTACGAGAAACTGTTGGTTGAAATTGAGACAGACGGCTCTATCCATCCGGAGAAAGCTCTGGAAGGTGCCGCCTTCATTTTGATACAGCACTTCCGCTTGTTCTCTGACAAGTCTATTGAACTCGAGACAGGTACGGACAGCGAAGTGGAGCAAGTGGACGAAGAGATGCTGCATATGCGCAAGCTCCTCAAGACCCCGCTGCACGATCTGGATCTCTCCGTGCGTGCATACAACTGCCTCAAGGCTGCTGACGTGAAGACGCTGGGCGACCTTGTGCAACTGGAAATTTCGGACATGATGAAGTTCAGGAACTTCGGAAAGAAATCACTCGCCGAGCTTGAGCAACTGGTTTCTGACAAGAACCTCACCTTCGGCATGGACCTTGGAAAATATAAACTGGAAGAAGACTAATGAGACACGGTAAGAAAGATAATCACCTGGGGCGCAAGAAAGCGCACCGTGAGGCAATGCTCTCCAATATGGCTTCGTCGCTGCTCCTCCACAAAAGGATCACGACGACCCTGGCGAAGGCAAAGGAATTAAGAAAGTATGTTGAGCCGTTGATTACGAAGG
This sequence comes from uncultured Ohtaekwangia sp., assembly GCA_964392375.1. Taxonomy (GTDB): domain Bacteria; phylum Bacteroidota; class Bacteroidia; order Cytophagales; family Cyclobacteriaceae; genus ELB16-189. The sequence goes on from CAYMPU010000023.1 coordinate 6,771, forward strand.
CGAAGACGGACTCCATGCATTCCCGCAGGACCGTGTTTTCTTATCTCCAGAACAAGGAATCGATCAAAGCACTCTTTGGTGAAGTAGCAACCCGAACCGCAGAACGCGCCGGTGGATATACCCGCATCATCAAGCTTGGCGATGTTCGTCTGGGCGACAATGCTGAGATGTGCCTGATGGAACTGGTTGACTTCAATGATACCTACAAACAGGAGGGAGCTGAGAAGAAAGGCAAGACCCGTCGCGGACGTGGCGGCAAGAAGCAGGAAGCCGGCAGCGAAGAGGCTGCGGCAGAGGCGCCCGTAGAGAAAAAGGCGAAACCCGAGCCCAAAGCCAAGGCTGAGCCCAAGGCTAAGGCCAAAAAAGACGACAAGAAGGGTGACGATAAAAAGAAGAAGTAATTGACACCTGTATTCACAAAGAGGGGCTGGACATTGTTCAGCCCCTTTTTTTGGCCTTACCGTAGAGAAATGGCTGCAGGGATGTATTTTTGCCACGTAACCACCACTACCCCTTGACTCAAAAGGCCTATATGCTCCTCCAGGACGGATTGCTCGTGGAGGGCACCGCAATCGGTAAGATCGGCACTACCGGTGGCGAGATTTGTTTCAATACCGGAATGACCGGCTATCAGGAAATCTATACCGACCCATCGTACTATGGCCAGGTGATCGTCAACACGACGGCGCACATTGGCAACTACGGAACGGTGGACGAGGAGCAGGAATCGGACAAGCCCAAAATCAGCGGGCTGGTCGTCAATGATTTCTCTGATTCATTCAGCCGGAAGACGTCTCGGGAGAGTCTCCAAGAGTACCTGGAGAAACACGGCATTGTCGGCATCGCTGATCTGGATACACGGATGCTGGTACGCCATATCCGTAGCAAGGGTGCTCAAAACTGCATCATTTCTTCGGTGCTAACGCCCGAACAGTTGAAAGCTGAGCTTGCCAAGGTTCCTGACATGAATGGCCTTGAGCTTTCGTCACGGGTAAGCACGAAGAAGCCGTACCTCGTTGGCGACCCGAACGCTACCCTGCGCATTGCGGCACTGGATGTTGGCATTAAGAAGAGTATCCTGACGCAACTTGCTGAACGCGGTTGTTTGATTCACGTTTATCCGGCGAAGACCACGTTCGCGGAAATGGAAACCTGGAATCCCGACGGCTATTTTATCTCGAATGGCCCCGGCGATCCTTCCGTGATGGATTACGCGATCAAGACCGTCAAAGAAATTCTCAACGGGGGTAAACCGTTGTTTGGTATTTGCCTTGGTAACCAGTTGCTTGCACTGGCTTGCGGTCTTTCTACCTACAAGATGCATCACGGTCACCGTGGACTCAATCATCCTGTGAAGAATTTGATTACCGGTCTTGGTGAGATGACATCGCAGAACCACGGGTTCGCCGTGAGTGAAAAAGATATTGTGAAGAATCCCGATGTCGAGGTTACGCACCTGCACTTGAATGACCAAACGATCATGGGCATCCGTCTCAAGAGCAAGAAGGCCTTCAGCGTACAATATCACCCGGAAGCGTCACCAGGACCACATGACTCGCGCTACTTGTTTGACCAGTTTGTATCGATGGTCAAGGAAAGTCAGGCTGTTGCGAGCAACGCATAATCTCTTCATCAACGAATAAACGTATCACCCACTAAACGATAATCAGTATGAGCTACATTGAAACCATCCATGCCCGTCAGATTCTTGATAGCCGTGGTAATCCTACCATTGAAGTTGATGTAGTTACCGAGTCCGGCGTCGTGGGACGTGCGGCTGTGCCTTCGGGGGCCTCCACAGGTTCCCGTGAAGCAATTGAGCTGCGCGATGGAGATAAGAAGCGCTACATGGGCAAAGGTGTTCTCAAGGCCGTGGAGAATGTAAACGCCAGGATCGCGGAAGAGATCGTTGGGGTTTCTGTTTTTGAGCAGACGTTGATCGATAAGATCATGATTGAAATCGATGGTACGCCGAATAAAGCAAAGCTGGGTGCCAACGCGATTCTAGGGGTTTCCCTGGCGGTCGCTCGCGCAGCTGCTGCTGAAGCGGGTCAGCCGTTGTACAGGTATGTGGGTGGTGTTAATGCCAACACCCTGCCGGTGCCAATGATGAACATCCTCAATGGAGGAAGTCATGCCGATAACTCCATCGACTTTCAGGAATTCATGGTGATGCCTGTAGGGGCGGATACGTTTTCTGAGGCACTTCATATGGGGGCATCGGTGTTTCATACGCTGAAGAAGGTGCTGCATGATAAGAAGATGTCTACCAACGTAGGCGACGAGGGTGGTTTTGCGCCAAATCTGAAGTCGAATGAAGAGGCCATCGAAGTGGTATTAAAAGCCATCGAACTGGCTGGATACAAGCCCGGTAAAGACATTTTCATCGCTCTGGACCCTGCGGCTTCTGAGTTCTATGATGCGAAGACCAAACTGTACCATTTCAAGAAATCAAATGGTAAGAAACTAAAGCCCCAGGAGATGGCCGAGTACTGGACGAACTGGGTGAAGAAATATCCCATCATCTCGCTTGAGGATGGCATGGCTGAAGATGATTGGGCCGGATGGAAGACCCTGACCGATAAAGTCGGAAAGAAGATTCAACTCGTGGGCGACGATTTGTTTGTAACCAACGCGAAGATTTTGCAAGAAGGTATAGACAAGGGAATTGCCAATGCGATCCTCGTTAAGGTTAACCAGATCGGTTCACTGACGGAGACCATTGACGCCGTTAATCTGGCCAAGCGCAATTCCTACAAGAGCATTATGTCCCATCGTTCGGGTGAGACGGAAGACAGCACCATCGCAGACCTTGCGGTGGCCTTGAATACCGGCCAGATCAAGACGGGATCCGCATCACGTTCCGACCGCATGGCGAAGTATAATCAGTTGCTTCGGATTGAAGAGGAGTTGGGGGATGTGGCGTACTTTCCGGGGAAGAAATTCTAAGACTGTCGGCGTTTAGCTATTGGACACCCTGCCATTGCATGGTGTAAGACCTTAGATTGGGATTGCGTTGGCAATTCACCAAATCAACCGATTCGTCTCGTTACCCAGCAACCAAAAACGCCAGGAACATCCACACGCTTAGGATAAACCCAAACATGAATATCCTGTACGCTGTGTTGATCAGTTTGTACTTGCGGGTGAGGATCATGCCTTGATTGTGCAAATCGATGCTCATCGTCTCGTACACGTCAGCATCAGATGCCAGAAGCGCTTTCATCCGCTCGAGGTATTGCGCCTGATCATACTGTGCGATGACGCCAAAAAAGATGAGACTGGATTTATTGTTTTTTGCTTGCAGAGTCTCCGGGTTGATTACCTTCGGTTTGGCCGCCTGAATGGCAAAGATGGCCGACGTAAGGCAGCTCAATAGGATCAGCGCAATGGGAATGAGGATGTTGGCCTTATCGGATTGAAACCGTTCCGCAACAATGCCATAGCCACTCACGGCAATAATCGTAGAAACTATTAATGTATTGATGCTGATGATCAAATTCGCTTTGTTATCGGCAATCTGGATGAGCGCGATCTGGTTGCGATAGGCCACCCGGAATAGGGTTTCCTTGCCCTTGCCTCCCTTTTTCTTCTTTTCTCCGGACTCGGTATTATTGTCTTCCATGTTCAAAAGTAACATTCTTGGTTGTTAGTTGTTCTGCCGTCACGAACTTCTTTGTGTTCCAGAGAACTTTCGGGTCTATGGCTTTTTCAGTTTAGCGACGATCTCCTGCAAGTGCTGTTGTTTAACGGCTTCCCGATTCGCCTTTGAATACGCTGTATGGTACCGATGGTTTTCCAAAAAGGTTTTCTGAATCAGATTCCACTCTCTGACTGTTTCAATGGTACCGGAATTCCGAAGTTCTTCATGCAATTTTTCTCCTATCGTATAGAAGTCGTCACGGCCCAGGTAATCGAGGTCAGCATCGCAGAGAATTCTTTCCAGTTGCGTTTTTGGGGATTGGGGAATCTTGGTGGCCATGATCATACCGCTAATGATGTCGAGTTGGTCTTCCCGGAATCCATAGGACGGTAGGATTTGGCGGGCGAGTTCGCATCCTTTTTCTTCGTGCTGCTTATGGGAAATCGTCATGCCGGAGTCATGAAACAACGCGGCAATGCGCAGGAGTTTGATCTCTTCTTCCGTTAGCTGCTCGTGTGCGGCAATTACCAATGCCGACTGCAGTACGTCGTCAATATGTTCGGTATTGTGATAGTAGAGTTTCGAGGGAAGTTCGTTGCGCAGTTTTTCCTGAATGAAACGCTCAGCACCATCATAGTCCGGCGCCTTCCGTTCGAAGTTTGACGCATCGTTGCGTAGCGATGCAAGCAGGGGGTCAACCTGGTACCAGATCAGGTCAATATCATTGGTCTTGCGAGCTCTTGATATCCATTCTTTTGCTGAAGACACATCACCCAGAGCACGATAGATATGTGCTATGTAAAGATTAACTCCCTTTTCCTGGCGTTTACTTCGATTCTTTAACTCATCGAGTAACTCTGCTGTCTTCTCTTTTTCGGCCATCCCAAGATGAGCGATTGCCAGATAGGCCACCATCGATGGGGGTCTGAACGTTACTGTCTTCAGGCCAGCCTGGATTGCACTGACAGCCTCCTTATATTGACCCATCGTGACAAGGGCGCGGCCCAGGTGGTCATAGAGTCGCAGCACCTGGGGATATAGCTTGATTGCTTCACGCACCAAGGCAACGGCTTCCGGATAGTGCTGTAGTAAATAGAGAGCGACAAATTCGGAATGAAAGCTGGAAGCGCTGGTGGGATCCAAAGACTTTGCCTTTTCTACTTCCTGAAGCGCCTCTTTCATGTTTCCCATCATGCTGAGCAAATAGCTGTGTGTATAGTACACTTCAGCATTGTTGGGCCCGATTTCCATCGCTTCCTTTAGCTTCTTTTGTGCTGTGGCGAAGTCCTTGTTGATGAAGAACTCGACAAACGCCTGCGTCAGGTAGTCGTTGTCTGTGGCGCCTCGTTTTATCGCCTCGGGAAGGTATTGATTGATTTTTATAAGGCTTTCTTCCGGTGACAGGTCACCATTCCATGACATCAAAGCGGAATACGTACTGGCGAGGTATGAATACGCTTGTGTGAACTCCGGGTCTTCGGCAAGCGACAGCTGGAAATATTTTTCTGCTGTTCGGTATCCCTCAAGATTCCACTGGTTGAAGGCATGACGCCCTTTTAGAAACAAGTCAAATGCTTTGAGGTTCTTGGTAGGGATTTCTTTGAGTTTCTGGTTTTCTTTTGGGAGGAGGGATGTCTGAAGTTCTCCGGCCACTATTTCAGCTACGTTGTTCTGAATGGTAAAAATATCATCCAGGCTCTCCACAAATGTTTTTCCCCAAACGGGGTGATCACTGACGGCGTCGATCAGTTGCACGTGAATCCTTACTTTATTGGCGTGGGCCTGTGCGCTGCCTTCGAGGATATATTTCACCCCCAGTTCAGTGGCAATTTCAGGTGCTGACTTTGTTGTCTGACGGTAACGCATTACCGACGTACGGGAGATCACCCGCAATTCGCGAATACCAGCGAGCTGAATCAGGATATTCTCCATGACACCGTCTGCGAAATATTCCTGAGAGGCATCTTGCGTCAAGTTGACAAACGGGAGTACTGCAATGGAATGATCATTTGCTTTTGTGGTTGCTGTAGCCGACTGTTTGAGGTTGGTTGTTTTCTCTTCTTCCGCCCTGATAGCGTTATCCGTGACTCGACCCGGGTATTTGATGGCATAGATAAGTTCCTTTACCGCATTGGCTACCTTATTGACCTGATCACGATAATCGGTCTTATTGTGATTCTTGTCAGGGTTGTCTGTCGGTCCGAGCGGACGATTGACTCCGCTGGATTTGTAGATGAATTCCACTGACCGGATAGCGCCTCCAATTTCACCTTCGAGAAGAAGTCGATCCTCAGCTTCCAAATCGTGAATTCTTACGGGCAGAATACGGCTCGCCACGTTGCCGCTGGCCAACCGAAGGTCTCTTCCTAAAGAGTCACTTTTTGAAAGGCGGTTGAAGGCGAGAAACTCATGCTGCCAGGCAAAGCTCTTCGGATCGCAGTACGTCTGGGATACAATGGGGACAAAGACAAGGCACCTCAATTTTCCTTCCAGGCTCTTGTCAACATGATGGGTCTCCAATAGCCCGCCCTCGGGATTGGCGTCAAAGTATACGGAAAGGGAATCTTTGATGGTCGATGCAAGTTCCTCCCTCAGGCTCTTGACGAATTCGGAAACCCAGCCACGGGCATTGTCATTCTGGCGATAGCTTATGAATATATCGTATTCGTATCCGGGTACCAGTGAGGGCATTGTTGGTCGGGAAAAGTCGCGGGTTATCCAGCCAGTCGGGTCATTAGCCTAGCCCGGCGTGGGGATGCCCATTCCCAAATATAGGAACGAAACAGCGGCTTTATCCAGGTCTTGGGCCTTGGGTCATAACTTGCCCTATTCCAAAACAATTTCTTATCTTCGTCCAACCATTTTTTAAGCTATGTTCAAACGTGTTCCGCCCGCTTTTCGAAACTTCTATACCCTTACGGGTATTGCGTTTTTGGTTTGGATGACGTTCCTTGATTCCAATGATCTCATCAACCGGTATCGCCAGTCCGCAAAGCTGAGCTCCCTGGAGCATGAAAAGGAATATTACCAGGAGAAGATTAAGGAGGTTGAGCGGGATCGTGCCGAACTGATGGGTACCACAGAGCTGCTGGAGAAATTCGCACGGGAAAAGTACCTTATGAAAAGAGATGCGGAGGATATCTTTATCATCGAAGAAGCAGATTAACCCATGAAGAAGGGACTGCTTGTTGCGCTACTCCTGGTGTCGTTGACAGCGACAGCCCAGCGCGATGTATTGGACAATGCAAAGTTGTCTGACAGGCTCTACTTTGGTGGCGGAATGGGCTTGAATGCTGGAACCGACCCCTACTCAGGCAAGTACTTCTATATCGCCGTGTTTCCCATCATTGGATATATGGTAAACAATCAGTTTTCTGTCGGCACAGGAATTACCTATCAGTATTATAGCTATTCTGACATCGGACAGGAGATTCATCAATATGGCGTAAGCCCATTTGCCCGATATAACTTTGGGCAGATGTTCCTTTACGGTGAATACTCCATGCTCAGTACGCCAACATATTATGGACCTACCTCACCCCGAAAAATATACGACCGGCTTCTTCTCGGCGTAGGATTTTCCCAACCGATAGGAGGACGTGGATCAATTAACGTGATGGGACTCTATGATGTGATTTGGAAACAGGGCGACTACGCCTTCACCTCGCCTTGGGTCTTTCGTGTTTTTGTCTCGTTCTGATCAGAACGAAAGATTGAACCGTTCCCCCAGTTTTCTCAAATCTTCTTCTACACTGCTGTGAAGCGGTATCCCTTCGTGCTTGCGCAGAGCATATGATTCCCGCTCTGGATCGCCGGGTATGACCACGGCAGGCTGACCATCGATGGTTTTCGCTGACCGGAAGCGTGTGATCCACTGATCCATATGCTGCTTGAACTCTTCGGCTGGACGAAAGGCATCGACTCGCATCGCTCCAAAAAAGTGACCGATGCCAAGCCCGACAGGGTCGGAGGGCGGTGCCAGGAAACTCACAAAGGGCGGAACCCAAGGTCCGTAGTTTGCACCGGAGAGAACGGCCGAAAAGATATCGACCCAGGCACCGAGGCAAAACCCTTTGTGACTGCCGTGATCACGATCGCTACCCAGTGGGATCAATGCTCCACCTTCCTTGAGTTCGTGAGGGTTTGTCGATGGTTCTCCATTCTTTTTCTGGATCCACCCAATCGGTGCTTCCTTGTTCTTGCGTTGAAGCAATTCCAATTTGCCGTTGGCCGCAGTGGTCGTGGCGAAGTCGGCGACGAAGGCCGGTTGTTTGCCAGCGGGTATGGCCACGCATATCGGGTTGGTTCCCAGAAGCCGCTCAACGGAAAATGTTGGGGCGACCAAAGGACTGGCATTGGTCATCGCAATGCCAATCATGTCATGTTCCAGGGCCATCATCGCATGGTGCCCTGCGATGCCGAAATGGTTAGAGTTGCGGACAGCTACCCAGCCGGTGCCACAGGTTTTCGCTTTGTCGATGGCAATCTGCATGGCCTTGGGTCCCACCACTAGTCCAAGTCCCTGGTCGCCATCAACAACGGCGGTACTGGGTGATTCGTGGACTACCCGTACATTAGGCGTGCTGTTCACGCGTTTGGCTTCCCAAAGCCTGACGTAACCGCTCAACCGGGCAAGGCCGTGAGAATCAATGCCGCGCAAGTCGGCATTCAGCAGAACATCAGTGGCAAGACGGGCTTCATCGGGAGGACAGCCTATGTGAACAAAGATATCATGGGCATACTGCCAAAGCGTCGGGTAGGAGTGGGTGGCTTCTTTCATTCGGCAAAAATAGCGAACCCATTCATGCGTAACCCATGCTATTTGAAATCTCTCTGACCCGGCACGGCTATTGATATTGATGCCTATGGCGCACAAAACTGTTCCTATTCCTATGGAAAACAGCACTCGCCCGCATCCTTACTGTAAATTTGATACTATGAACACAAAACGCGCATTTCCCCTGATCCTGGTTGGAATCTTTCTACTGGGGTTAACCTTGGCCTACGGTCAGACCGACAAACCCGTGGAGTCAACCATCAAGGATATCACCGTATTTCTGGCCAGGGCGCAGGTAGCAAGGGAGGTCAAAACCCGTATTGAGGCGGGTAAGACCAACCTGATTATCCATGGTCTGGCTGCACAAATGGATCCGAACAGCATCCAGGTGGTAGGCAAAGGCAACTTCATCATTTTGGGGACGACGCATCGGCAAAACTTTTTGCAGGATGTGAATATGCCAAAGTCACTTCGGGTTTTGAAGGACTCTCTGGAGTACTACCAACGTGCTGTTGTCATTGAGCAGAGTCAGAAAGAAATCTTGAACAAAGAAGAGGCTATGCTTAACGCTAACCAACACATTGGAGGTACCACTTCGAATCTTACGGTAGCTGAACTCAAGGCCATGGCTGACTTCTTCCGGAGTCGTTTGAGTGACATTGTCATTGCCCGCATGAAGCAAGATGGTTCGATCAAAAAGCTGAATGATAAGATTTCACGGGTGCAATCTCAGATCAATGCACAAAATGAGCTTTTGGTCCGCAACTCCAGCGAGATTGTGGTTAGCGTTTCTGCAGATAAAGCTACACCTGTGGAGCTTGAAGTAAACTACGTTGTTTCGCGCGCAGGGTGGCAGCCGGTATACGACTTGCGGGTGGCCAACACCAAAAGCCCTGTACAACTCAGTTACAAAGCGAATGTCTTTCAGAGCACCGGCGAAGAATGGAAGGAAGTAAAGCTCACGCTGTCCACGGCTAACCCGAATCTGGGTGGACTGAAGCCGGAGTTATCAGCTCAAGTACTGGATTTCATTCAGGTTGCCGCTTACCGATACGATAACAAACGCGCGGCAAAGTCGGGGCCGGTGGCTCTTGACCGGGAAGAGGCCCCGGCCGCTATGGAACTCAGCGAAGCCATTACCACCGCGGATCTGGTTGAAGTGGTGGAGACGGCTGTGAACACAGAGTTTGCTATCGCCATGCCCTACACAGTGTCATCGTCGAATAAGCCTACGCTGGTTGAAATACAGAACCATGAAATGCCAGCGCTCTATCAGTACGCGGTGGCACCCAAACTGGATGGTGATGCATTTCTGATGGCCAGGGCCTCCGGATGGGAAGAGTTCAATCTCCTTCCTGGAGAGGCCAATGTATTCTTTGAAGGAACCTTCGTTGGAAAGACATTTGTCGATCCTCGCACGATCAAAGATACCCTTTCCCTTTCGTTGGGTCGCGACAAGCGTATTGTTGTAACGCGTGAAAAAGTTAAGGACTTCACTTCACGGAAGGTGATCGGCTCCAACCGTCGTGATACCTATGCGTATGAGATCTCAGTGCGGAATACACGCCAGGAGCCCATCACCATTGTGATTGAGGATCAGGTGCCCGTTTCGAAAAACAGTCTGATTGAAGTCAATGTGATTGACGCAGGCGGTTCTCAGTGGAACCGGGAGTCTGGGAAATTGGTGTGGACGTGGACACTGCAACCTTCAGAAAGCAAGAAGGCGACCTTTAGATTCGAGGTCAAGTATCCAAAGGATAAGATGATCAGTGGATTATAACAGAAGAAGCCCGGGTTAGCCCGGGTTTTCTTTTTTAGAAGGTACTGTCTACTTTTAGGCATGCGCAACAGCGTCTGTGCCTTTCTTCTTTTGCTGCTTTGTTCTGTCACCACAATAGCCCAGGTGATCAACACGGCGACTATGGATACGGTTGAAACAACCACCATTGGTCATGTGGGTATTGGGGGTTATGTTGACTCGTACTACGGGTATAATTTCAACAAACCTACCGATGGGGTAAATCCTTACTTTGTTTCCTCGGCTCGTCACAATGAACTGACGATTAACCTGGCGTATGTAGATATTCGTTACCGTTCCAAGTACATGCGTGCCCGTTTTGTACCTGGGTTTGGAACCTATATGGACGCGAATTATAGCAATGAGCCTGGATCCCTCAAGAATATGGTGGAAGCCAATGTTGGCGTACTGATTTCGGAGAAGAAGAAAATCTGGCTTGATGCGGGTGTTCTCGGTTCTCCCTACACCAATGAAAGTGCCATATCCAAGGATCACTTAATGTATACGCGGTCCTTTGCACCTGAGTATGTACCGTACTATATCACTGGCGTCAAGGTAAGCGTGCCGTTGAGCCAGAAGGTTAATGCATATTTCTACGTGATCAATGGTTGGCAGGTAATTCAGGACAACAATACAGGTAAATCGCTGGGAACCCAGTTGGAATTCCGACCGAACAAAACGATGTTGTTTAACTGGGATACGTATATCGGTGATGAGCGTTCAGCCACAAATCCAGGGTTTCGTACCCGGTATTTCAGCGATGTGTATTGGATCTACAATTCGGGTAAACGATGGATGGCAACATCCTGTTTTTATGCCGGAGTTCAGGAACGCGATGGGACATCCTCAGCAACCTGGTGGCAGATTAACTTTATCGGGAGATATGCTTTTACCGAGGACATCTCGTTGTCGGCAAGGATTGAGCATTTTAGTGACCCGTCGGGAGTAATCATTTCGCCCATCACCGGGGTCTCTGGATTCAAGACAACCAGTTATGGCCTTTGTGCAAACTTTCAATTGCATAAGCAAGCGCTCTTCCGACTGGAAGCCCGTCAGTTTGTTTCCCAAGACAACGTTTATGTTGATGAAAACTCCAATCCTGCAACTGGAAGCACTTTGCTTGTAGGAAGTCTTACGGCGTGGTTCTGAAAATCTAGTACGACCGTACGCTACCAAGACGGCGGTCGAGGGACCCCGTGGTTGTGTTTTCCTTTTTGCCAAACATGCGAAAGAACCAGCCAACTTGAAATAGGAACACGTCATTTTGCCGACCTTCATTGTCAAACTGATAAGCAAAATAAAGCGGGAGATTGTGACCGTTGTCTACCGCGTAGAATACAATCCCTGTGGCAAGGCCAAAACCTTCACCGGTACCCTGGAAGTAGTCGGTTACAAATTCCAGCTTGTCACTGAAGCGATGCTCAAACCCGGCAATCAATCCATATTGAACGGGATTATCACCAAAATATTTGGTGTACCCGCCGAGCATGAGACGTGTATAAGCCTTGGGGCCTTCCTCGTGATTGAATCCAATGAAGGCATATACAAGATTCTTCATGGGTGTCTCTTTGTCAAAGTAGATACTGCTCCAGGAGCCGGGGGAAAGAGATAGCGTTATGGTCTTTTTGTGGAGCAGGTTGATTTTCCATTTGGTGGCAAGAACTACTCGATTGGGATCTTGCGGGTGGTCAGGGTTGAACCAGAAATTTGTGCCTACTTCGAGAAAGGGAGTGGCCTGCACAGATAGTCGGGCTACCGTAGCGTTCACGGCATCGTTACCCTTGAGTGACTGATAGCGATCCAATTCGCCATACGCGTCACCCACAGCAGGGAGCATATCTGGATTGGGCATGTTAAAAAAGGAAAGCTGACCATACACAAGGGTCGGAACAAACGCAGCCAGAATCAACGCATACTTCATCTAATCAGGTTTTGACAAGCGTAGCCAACACACCCTCTTTAAGTGAAAATGAAGATACTCGAATTTCTCTGAAGTTAAAGGTGTCGACCAGATACTCAATAAGACAACTGGCCACTACGATCATATCCACACGCAAAGGAATCATACCCGGTATTTGCATGCGTTGCTCACGGTTCTTGGCAATGAGTTCTTCATGAATTGTGCGAAAGCTCTGCAAACTCAATGGCGACTCTGGGTTACCTTCAGCATACCTGATTCCGTTGCGGATGCAGTGAATTTCACTCAGCGTATCAAAGGTGCCTGAGGAGCCAACGAGGATTTCAGGCATCCATTTCCGTATGGCTGCGGCCACGGGAGTCAATGCAGCCTGATAGAAATCAGAAAGTGCCTGGCGTTCCGTGGCCAATATGGGATCATGCCGGTGAAATTCCTCCAGCATCCGTTGCGCGCCGATATCAAGACTGGCTTTCCAGAAGATCCGGGCGTGGTTGGCCACGATGAACTCCACGCTGCCACCGCCGATGTCAACGATGAGTGAACATGTTGTTCCCAGATCCATAGCAGCACGGATGCCATGATAAATATATTCGGCCTCCTGCTGACCACTGATGATCTCCACGGTGATGCCTGTTGCTTTGTGGATAGCCTGAATCACTTCTTTCCCGTTGCCAGCACTACGCAATGCGCTGGTGCCCAATGCCAATATCCGGGATACACGTTTGGTGTCAAGCGTCCTTTTGAATTGCTGAAGACAATGAATTGCGCGGTGGACGGCCTCATCGCGAATCACCCCTTGGTTAATGCCGCCCATACCTATTTTCACCGGCTGACGTTCGCGATGGATGATGGACATGCTGCCTTCGCCGACTTCTGCAATGAGAAGATGGAACGTATTCGTTCCCAGATCGATGACCCCGACACGTTCCTTCATGACCTAATTTACGGGTCAGGCAAGTTAGCATATCGGTCCAAACTATACCTATATTTGGCCATCAACCGTACTACGTATGAGTCAGGAAAAAAGCGCCAACAAACATAAATTTGAAGAGCTGGCAAGGAAGAACCGTGAAGCCATGCTCGGCGGCGGCGAGAAGCGTATGGAGCAGCAGCATGCCAAAGGCAAGCTCACCGCTCGGGAACGTCTACAACTGCTGCTGGATGACGGATCGTTTGAGGAACTAGGGAAGTTCGTCATGCACCGGAGTAAGGATTTTGGTCTTGACAAGGAGCACCATCTTGGCGACGGTGTCGTGACCGGCTATGGCACCATTGGCGGCCGGCTGGTGTATGTATTCTCACAGGATTTCACCGTTTTCGGCGGATCACTTTCCGAAACACACGCTGAAAAGATTGTGAAGATCATGGACCTTGCCATGAAGAATGGAGCCCCGGTCATTGGCCTCAACGACTCCGGTGGCGCGCGCATACAGGAAGGTGTCGTTTCCCTCGGCGGTTATGCAGATATCTTCTACCGTAATGTGTTGTCATCCGGTGTTGTTCCGCAGATATCGGCCATCATGGGGCCGTGTGCTGGAGGTGCGGTGTATTCACCAGCGATGACGGACTTCATCTTTATGGTGGAGAATACATCATTCATGTTTGTGACCGGACCCAACGTAGTAAAAACGGTAACGCATGAAAACGTTACGGCCGAAGAACTCGGCGGCGCCTCAACGCACAGCACGAAAAGTGGCGTTACCCACTTCGCCTGCGCCAACGAAGCGGAGTGTATTGCGCAGATCAAGACGTTGTTCAGTTATGTTCCCCAAAATTGCGAGGAGGAGCCACCACGCGTGCCGTACACGCCCGGCAATGAAAAGCGTGAAGTGCTGAATACCATTATTCCCGACAACCCGAATCAGCCTTACGACATGCGTGACGTGATCAACGGCGTTGTTGATGATGGTTCATTTTTCGAGGTGCACAAAAATTTTGCGGAAAACATCGTTGTTGGATTCTCCCGACTCGCCGGGCGCAGTATTGGCATCGTAGGCAACCAACCCGCCTCCCTTGCAGGTGTTCTTGATATTGACGCTAGCATAAAGGGCGCGCGATTTGTACGCTTCTGCGACTCCTTCAACATACCTCTGCTGGTATTGGAAGATGTGCCGGGCTTCTTGCCGGGAACGGACCAGGAGTGGAACGGTATCATTGTTAATGGCGCAAAGTTGCTCTATGCATTCTCTGAGGCCACTGTTCCCCGCGTCACCGTCATTACCCGCAAGGCGTACGGTGGGGCGTATGATGTGATGAATTCAAAGCACATTGGGGCAGACATGAATTACGCGTGGCCGACAGCCGAGATTGCCGTAATGGGCGCCAAGGGAGCGGCTGAAATTATCTTCAAGAAGGAAATCGCCGAAGCGAAAGACCCCGAGGCGAAACTCAATGAAAAGGTTGACGAGTACACACGGAAATTTGCAAACCCTTTTCGTGCCGCCCACCGAGGCTATATCGATGAGGTGATCTATGCCGATCAAACCCGCGAAAAACTGATTCGGGCCTTTCAGATGCTTGAAAACAAGGTAGCCACATTGCCAAAGAAGAAGCATGGGAATATTCCCTTGTAGTAATCATGATTTTGAAATTGTTGAACCTATTGCATAACCACCTATGGACAAGAAAAGCAAGAATTTCCTCTACAACTACCTGAACAATTCGTCTCCAACCGGCTTCGAGCACACCGGCCAGCAGATATGGCTCGATTATCTCAAGCCTTATATCGACGAAAAAATGGTTGATGTTTACGGCACCGCCGTTGGCGTCATCAATCCTAAAGCCCCATACAAAGTTGTCATCGAAGCGCATGCGGATGAAATCTCGTGGTTCGTCAATTACATCACCGAGGAAGGATATATCTACGTTCGGCGCAATGGCGGATCGGACCACCAAATTGCACCATCCATGCGAGTAAACATCTACACGGATAAGGGAATCGTAAAGGGCATTTTTGGGTGGCCTGCCATTCACGTCCGCGATGCCGGCAAGGAGGAAGCACCAAGCTTGAAGAATATCTTCATCGACATTGGCGCAGAATCAAAGAAGCAGGTTGAGGAGTGGGGCGTTCATGTGGGCTGTGTGGCTACCTTCGAAGATGAGTTTATCGAGTTGGGGGACAATTATTTTGTCGGCAGGGCTCTTGACAACCGCATGGGAGGCTTCATGATCGCAGAAGTGGCGCGAAGGCTGAAAGAGAACAAGAAGAAACTTCCGTTTGGTTTGTACATTGTTAATGCGGTCCAGGAAGAGATCGGCCTGCGTGGTGCGGAAATGATCTCACGCCGGATCAAGCCTGATCTGGCCATCTGTACCGATGTGACACACGATACTCAATCGCCGATGTACAATAAGAAGGAGAGTGGGAATCTGAAGTGCGGTGCAGGTCCGGTAGTATGTTATGGCCCGGCCGTGCAGAACAATGTTCTGAAGATGATTATCAATACGGCAGAGAAGAAGAAAATGAAGTTTCAACGTCAGGCAGTCTCCCGTTCAACGGGTACGGATACCGATTCGTTTGCCTATTCCGCAGAAGGTGTAGCCTCGGCTTTGATTTCATTACCCCTGAAATACATGCACACTACCGTAGAAATGGTGCACAAGGATGATGTCGAAAATGTCATTAAGCTTATCTATGAAGTCCTGCTGCAGGTAAAACCTGGACATGATTTCAGGTACCTCAAGTAGAGAAGTCCAATAGATGAAAGACTGTAACCCAGGGAAGGGATGACTTGGCTCTTCCTGTCAGACGGAAAGAACAAAACCAATACTCTCCATGTCGTTCCAGAAATCCGGATATGATTTCCTGACAACCTCCGGATGTTCAATGGTAACCTGGGTCAAGGCAGAAAAGGGCGCAAACCCCATGGCCATCCGATGATCATCGTACGTCTGGATTGAAAGGTTCTTGGGAAGCAATTCTTTTTTGCCGGCAAGTAAGGTCCAGGCACCTTGATTCTCCTCCAGAGTTGCGCCGACCTTTCTTAGTTCAATCTGGAGAGCGGCAATCCGGTCTGTTTCCTTGACGCGCAGACTGTCCATCCCGGTAAAGAGACCATCCACGCCAAGGGCTGCACACACAGGCAGCACGGTTTGGGCAAGGTCCGGACAGTCGGAAAAATCAAGCTGGAGTTGTTTGACACACGCTCCGCCGCCAGCCAGGCGAAGACCGTTAGATCCAAAGTCAGCTGTAACGCCCAGTCGTTTCATGATGTCAACGATAACCCGGTCGCCTTGCACGGCCTTTTCAGAAACCGCGGGCAGAAGGATATTCGATGTCTTGGCAAGGGCGGCAAAAGCGAACCAATAACTCGCGGCTGACCAGTCCGGTTCAACCCGGTAGGTGGCAGTCTGATACCTACCTGCGGGTATCTGGACAGAGGTTTTACCAATCTTGGGATGAATCCCGAAAATACTCATCACCTCGGCTGTCATGGAGAGATATGGGCGGCTGGAAATCTTGCCGGTAAGTTCAATGGTGAGCCCTTCCGGGAGCAGCGGAGCCACCATCATGAGTGCCGAAATAAACTGGCTGCTCACGTCGCCACGCAGTGTTAGGGTTTTTGCCCGTTGCCCGGAAAAACTCCGGATGTGAAGGGGTGGGTAACCTTCAGCGGCCCCATAGTCAATCCGGGCTCCAAGTATGCGTAAGGCCTCGACAAGTTCGCCAATAGGACGTTTCTGCATTCGAGATGTACCGGTGATCTTTCGGGATTGCCCGGAGATTGCATAATAGGCCGTCAGGAACCGCATGACTGTTCCTGCATCCTGTACATCAATCACGTCATTGGTGGTATGGAGCAGTTCCTTCATCAGACGCGTGTCATTGGCTGTGGACAGGTTCTCCAGGTATGCCGTACCCCCCAGAAGTGCGTTGATCAAGAGTGCCCGATTGCTTAGACTCTTTGATGACGGCAGCCCATGGACGGTTCCGGAAACATCTGATTGCTGTTCGATGTGAATATGATCGCCCATGGGTTGTTAGAAAAACATTATTTTCAGGGAAAGTATTTACCGAATCAGTGAAACAAATTAAATTCAAGTTTAGTTAATGCAAGTATGACTTCAACACGTAAAGTTGCTATCGGCCTCGGGATTGCCGGAGGAGCGCTACTGGCGGCTTGGTTGCTTACCGGCACAAGGAAGAAGAAGACCAAAGACTTTATCTCCCGCGCTGCAACCGACCTCCGGAAGTCCTTCCAGAAAGAGAAGCCCTCTCAGGATGACAGTGATGTTCACTATGTCTGAAAAGACCGGTAATACGCGACAGCCTCACGGATATCCCTTTCGCTAGCGGGTTTGTCGTAAACGGCCTTCCCGATACCCTTGGGGAGCGCCATAAGGATTTTATTTCCTTTGTTTTTTTTGTCTTGCTGTAATGCAGGCATCAGTTTCTCCATTTCCGGAACATCTACACGTCCGAATACACTAAGGATATACCTGGCAATTTCATCTCTTTCTTTGCTGCTCATTAGCTTCTGGCTGCAGGCCACCTGCGCTTCCATAACCATACCTGCTGCGATAGCCTCACCGTGCAGCAGAGGCTTTGAAGTACCCAAAGCGCAGCTTTCAAGGGCATGGCCTAGGGTGTGGCCTACATTCAGGATCTTTCTCAGTCCCTGCTCATGGGGGTCTTCGGCAGTAATACGGGACTTGAGAGTCACCGAATGCCTTACCAGTTTTCTCAAGTCCTGCTGTTGGAGTGATCGGCTACGAAGTGTATTCCAAAGTTTTCGGTCGGCGATCAGAGCATGCTTTATGACCTCTGCAAACCCAGACCTTAATTCGGCCTGAGGTAACGTCTTCAGGAAATCTGTTGCGATCCAGGTGGCCTTCGGAAGGGCAAATGTGCCGATGTGGTTCTTCAGGGAGCCAAAATCAATTCCTGTCTTTCCACCGATGCTGGCGTCTGCCATGGAAAGCAGTGTAGTGGGCACCAATACAAAATCAATTCCTCGCTTGTATGTGGATGCGCAGAAGCCGCCCAAGTCACCCAGTACACCGCCGCCGATAACGACCACCAAAGCGTGGCGGTCAAGTCCGGCATCTGTAAACTGCTCCCAAACCAGCGCGCAAGTGTTCAGGTTCTTTTGCTTTTCGCCTGCAGTCACTACAATGAGTCTGTGGGAGGGTAACTGCTGCCTCACCTTTTCATAGCAATGGCGAATTGTATTTTCATCGACCAGCACAGCCATTGAGGTATAGCCTTTAAGGAATGCTTTAGGGAGGGCGGGTGCTGCTTGAATGCGGATCGTAGCCATGCGTTTGAGCGACTAAAGTAACGCAATAATATTCACAATGAGCGATGTTATACGGGCGGTTGGTATTGGGCAATTATTGTTTCCCGTTTCAGCCAAACCCACCCTATATTTGGGCCGTCAAATCTACCCCCATGGAAATCCGACCTTCGGTAAGTTTCGAGGACACAGCCATCGCATTCCGCTACAAGACGGATGGTGAATTGCGAAAAGCCAATTTCATATTCACGATTGTCAATCATCCATGGGTTTCTCAAATGGCTACCGGAGCCGTAAAACTGGGCATGTCGTTGGGTCTTCCCATCCGGGGTTTGGTGCGGGCCACCGTTTTTGATCACTTCTGTGGTGGAGAGACCATTGACAAAGCCGAACGTACAATCCACCACCTCGGTGAATACAACGTGAACACTATCCTCGACTATTCTGTGGAAGGTGAAAAGACGGAAGCTGGCTTTGATCGTACTGCCGAAGAGATTCTAAGAACCTTTGACAAAGCCAAAAGCTCCGCCCATGTTCCGTTTTGCGTTTTCAAAATGACTGGAATGGGCAATGGAGAATTGTTTGAGAAGATTCAGGCGGGACAAACATTGACTTCTGCGGAGGAAGATTCCTATCAAAAGGTCCGCGACCGCGTTGATCGTATTTGTCGTCGTTCATCGGAGACGGGTATTCCAGTAATGATTGATGCCGAGGAGACATGGCTCCAAAACCCGATCGACCAGATTGCCTTCGAAATGATGGCAAGGTATAACCAGTCAAAGGCGCTCGTATTCATTACCTACCAGATGTACCGCAACGACAGCCTGACCAATTTGAAGGAAGCGTTTCACCGTGCGGCTATGCACAACTATTTCCTCGGAGTCAAACTGGTGAGGGGTGCCTATATGGAAAAGGAGCGAGAGCGTGCGGCTGAACGCGGCTACCCAAGTCCGATCTTCAATAGCAAAGAGGAAACGGACCAGGCTTTCAACAAGGCGCTTGCGTTCTGCATCGATAACAAGCAGCGCGTATCCATGATGTGTGGTTCACACAATGAATACAGCAATCAGTATCTCACCGTTCTCATGCAAAAGCACAGTATGGCACCCAATGATCCTCGTGTTTGGTTTGCCCAACTCCTCGGCATGAGCGACGTCATTTCGTTCAACCTCGCCAGTGCCGGATACAATGTGGCCAAGTATGTTCCCTATGGCCCTGTGGAGTCCGTGATGCCCTATTTGCTGCGTCGGGCAACGGAGAATACCTCCGTGGCCGGTCAGAGTAGTCGTGAGCTGGTCATGATCCGGCGGGAACTTGCCCGCAGAAAGCAAAGTAGGGGATAATTCTTTCTTGCCAATTTCCTCTATTTTTGCACTCCCATCCTCATTAACCCATTTGTCATGCAGCTAAGCGAGCAGGAGATTATTCGTCGTCAAAGCCTGGAAGAGTTGCAGAAGCGGGGTATCAACCCGTACCCTGCCGATCTCTTTACAATTACGACCACAGCCCACGAGATTCACGAGAAATTTCCCTCGCAACCAGAATCTTTTAAAGAAATTTCTCTGGCTGGCCGCATGATGAGCCGCAGGATTATGGGCAATGCGTCCTTTGCCGAACTGCAGGATGAAACAGGTCGCATCCAGGTCTACTTCCGTCGCGATGATCTGAGCCCAGGCGAAGACAAGGACCTCTATAATGTAGTGTTTAAGAAACTTCTCGATATCGGCGATATTCTGGGTGTTAAAGGATTTGTATTTACTACGCAGACCGGTGAGGTATCAATCCACGCGACCTCCCTGACTGTGCTTTCAAAGGCGCTGAGACCTCTGCCCGTAGTGAAGGAAACAACAGATGAGGCAGGTGTCGTTCATCGTCACGACGCCTTTGCTGATCCGGAGCAGCGCTACCGCATGCGGTATGTCGACCTGATAGTCAATCCCCAGGTGCGCGATGTGTTTGTCAAAAGAACTCGTCTGGTGAACTCCATGCGAGAGTATCTCAATGGACAAGGTTATCTGGAAGTGGAAACACCGGTGCTGCAACCTTTGTATGGTGGTGCGGCCGCCCGTCCATTCAAGACACACCATAATACGCTGGACATGACGCTCTACCTGCGCATTGCCAACGAGTTGTATCTCAAGCGCCTCATTGTAGGTGGTTTCAGCGGCGTGTATGAATTTTCCAAGGACTTCCGCAACGAAGGGATGTCGCGTTTTCATAACCCGGAATTTACGCAGGTAGAATTGTATGTCGCCTATAAAGATTATCTATGGATGATGAACCTGGTGGAAGCGATGATTGAAAAGGCGGCCATGGACCTTCATGGAACAACGGCGGTCACTGTTGGTGACAAAGTCATTGATTTCAAGCGACCATGGAAACGATTTACGATGTTTGAAGCGATCGAGCATTTCACGCACATTGATATTTCTTCGATGGATGAGCACGGCCTGCGCGAGACCTGCAAGCAGCTGCATGTACCGATGGATGATACCATGGGCAAGGGAAGACTCATCGACCAGATTTTTGGCGAGAAGTGCGAGCCTTACCTGATCCAGCCTACATTCATCACTGATTACCCTGTTGAAATGTCACCCTTGGCCAAAAAGCATCGCACCAAAGAGGGATTGGTAGAGCGATTTGAAGCCATTTGTAATGGTAAAGAGATCTGCAATGCGTTCTCGGAACTAAATGATCCCATTGATCAGCGCAAGCGCTTCGAAGAGCAATTGGAGTTGGGGAAGCGTGGTGATGAAGAGGCGATGACACTCGATGAGGACTTTCTGCGTTCCCTCGAGTACGGCATGCCTCCGACTGCAGGATTGGGTATTGGCATCGACCGCCTTTCAATGATCATGACGAATTCCCCATCCATCCAGGACGTCATCTTCTTTCCACAAATGAAGCCAGAAAAACAGACACCTGTGGCAGACGATCAGGCATTCGCATCGATAGGTGTTCGGTCGGAGCTAATACCCATTCTGCAGAAAATGGGCATCCAGTCAGTTGCCCAACTCAAGGAGTCGAAGCCTGGTAAATTGTTGAACGATATTGGGGGAATGCGTAAGAAACTTAAGTTGGAGCAGGTAGCCCCGGTAACGCTCCCTGAAATTGAGAGCTGGCTGAACGCCTGATTAGTTGTCAAAAAATGACTTCGTCCGGTTCACCCGGAGGTCTTTGAGTAGCGACGATTTTATCCCGATATAAAAGGAATAGGACTGGTACTTTCCAAAAGGTACCCAGCTCAGGTTAACCTGCCAACAGTGCAGGTCACGGGCAATGGTAATATACGTTTGCGTGATCTCATTCTTCTCAAAGTCAAATCCCGAGTTAAAAGCAACCTTCCACGCCCGGGTGATGGAGAAGTCGCCGTCAAATCGCATAGCCTGTGTGACGCGTGGAGCGCTGTTGGAAACGTGACTATAGTCGACGTTGTAGTTGATGCGAAGGTTCCAAGGAATATCGAAGTCGATATAGGCATCGGGATTATTGAGCAAGTATTGTTTGTCTGCATCAGGAATATTGGCCTTGCCAATTTTTGCCCGCATGTCGGTGTCTTTGCTCTGGCCTTTGGGGCTGAGGTTCGTACTCATAGCCAGGTTGGCATTGGTAATCCTGCCAATGCCGAAACCGTCTTCGATGGCCCAGTATCCGGCAGGAGGAGTATACGGATTCCACGCATATTGCCGTGTGCGAATTTCGCGGGGAACACCCTTCGTGGCGCTAGCCGGATCCTGAGAAACCAGCGTGACGTACTTATAGGGATCCAGGGTGGCTGTCATGTTGATGTTGAGCTTGTCGTTGAGGATGTTGGTGTTGGCAGCCATTCCAAAGGGGGCTAGCTTGAATGAATCAGCTTTCAGGTTGTATGCGCTGTTAATGGAAAGCGTATTGAAGAGGGCAATTTTTCGGGCCACGGTGTCTTTCTTGCTTTTGACTTTCATCTCCACTGTATTGTTTACACCAAAACTGATTGTTGCACTCTCTCCAAACCGGGAAGAGCCGTAGACAAAACCCTCATGGACGGATTTGTAAACCGTATTCTTGTTACCAACCAGGTGTAGTGTGTCGTAGTATCCATAACTGGGATCGCCGAAGTTGGGCTGGAAGGACATGGAAACGGACGGGTTAATTACGTGCCGAATGGCTTGGACACCAGTCGCTCCTTTGAAAAAGTATGTACCGTAAATACGGGTTGTCAAAGCAACACTGGTTGAGTAGTTGAATACCCTGTTGAAAGCTTTCACGGTATCGACGACGACGGCTGTCTTCCCGTCAGGCGATGTCCCCCACTTCAGTTTTTCGAAATACCACAGTTCGTCAAATGATATTCCGGGGCTTACGGTGAAGAAATTCAAAATCTTGAAGGAAGTACCGACAGGTATATTGTGACGGAGGCCTTTTTTCGCGCGCTCAAAAAGTAAAGGAAGTGTCTCAGAATTAATGGCTGCGATGCTATCCTTGGTATATGGATTGCCTTCTGCATCCGTGAAGTTCCTGCCCAGGTTATTGGTAATCTGGTTGGTGGCAGAGGTTGACAGGCGCACCGAAAGGTTTTGCAGGAACATACCGTTGGAGCGCTTGAAAGGATAGGAGTTATTGATGTTAAAGGTGAGGTCAGGAAGGGCGATATCGACCTGGCGCGTGGAGAGGTCCTGGTTCAGTCGCATATTGGCACCCAGACTAAAACGGCTTCCAAAAGTTTTGGAGTAAGAGACATTGGAGCTCAATTTTCGTGTTGTGTTATCCAACCGGGGTGATGAGGGGTTGGTGTTGTAGGCGAGAAGGTTGTTGGTATTGTACGTGGCGCTGGCTGCATTGACGGATGCCGAGAAACGACCGGTGCCTTTCGTCTGGGGTGAATGGCTCCACATGATGCGGAAGTCCTGAACCGTACTGTTGTCTTCAATGTCGTCCGTAACACGGTTATTGGAATAGCTGAAATTGAAATTTCCGTTGTATTTGTACCGCTTCATGTAGTTGCTGTTGATATAAAAGGCAGAAGAGCCTTTGGAATAGATATCTCCTGTTGCCTGGACTTTGATGTATTCGGAGATGTCAAAGAAATAGCCGCCGTTTCGAAGAAAGAAACCGCGGTTCTTTTCTTCGCCATAGCTGGGGACAATGATCCCGGAGGCGCTGCTTCGCGGTGACGGGAAGATGCCAAAAGGAAAACCCAGTGGGATGGGAACATCGTTCATCGACATGTAGAACGGTCCCACAACCATCTTATCGCCTGGTATTGCCTTTGCCTTCGTGGCGATGATCTCATAGTGTGGATGAGCGAGATTGCACGTCGTGTAGGCATTGCGCACGCTGAGCAATTCGTCCTGGTCGTTTTTCATCACGGCCTGTCCATGAAGAAATCCCTCGTCTTGTTTTGTGACGACTTCAGAAATTCTCGCGCGTCGCGTCTTGAAGTTATAATCGATGCTTCGCGTTTCATATTTCTCAGCGCCATTGATAAATATCGGGTATCCGACACGGCGGCCCAGCGAATCGAGTTTGCCGCGGGCTGAAATGGTGGATTTTTCGTAATCAATGACAATCTCTTCGGCCATCAGTTCAATATCGCCGTAATGGATCTTCGCATCCCCATAGAGATAAACAATCTTGCGGTCAACGCGTGAATTGATGGAGTCACGTGCCGAGTAGGTAATTGTTGTTTGTATTTCGCTTTTGCGCTTGGCTACGGAATCAGCCTTTGTAGTGTCCGATTTGTCGGGGGAAACCACCAATGCACTGCGGTTGGTGCGGGTAGGCAAATTACTTCCCGGCAACGGCGCCGGGGTAGTCTGTGCAAGCCCGCCCCAGGCACATAAAAGGATGAAAATCAGTGGTAAAAATCGTGTCATGAGACCGGGCACGGTAATTGTCAAAATTTAGCTTTTAGCGAAAAATTCACGATTTTGTGCGAATTTATGTCAAATTAGCTCGTATCCCTACCCATTGAACCTGCGAACCAAGGTCTTTTTGTTAGCAATAACCTTGCTAAACTCGTCGGCGACGAACCGAGTAGCGGTGAATACCGTCGATACGGTCGTTATTGACGCCGGCCACGGAGGCAAGGATCCGGGCACTCATGGTCAGTTTATGAAGGAAAAGGATGTAGCCTTGAAGATCGCGCTACGGGTCGGAAGCTATATCGAAAAGAATTTACCAGGGGTTAAGGTAATTTATACCCGGAAAGGCGACCAGTACTTGGGCCTCGATGAGCGTGCCGCGTTGGCGAACAAGCACAAGGCCGACCTCTTTATTTGCATCCATGCAAATGCCGTATCCAAGGAAGAGATTTATGGAACGGAAACGTATGTTATGGGGCTGCATAAGTCAGAAGGCAACCTCGAAGTTGCCAAACGGGAAAATGCTGTAATCCTCCTCGACAATGATTATGAGCAGCGCTACGAAGGATTTGATCCTAATAATCCGGAATCCTATATTCTGTTTTCGCTGGCTCAAAGCGCTTTCCAGGAGAGCAGCCTGAAGTTTGCGGAAAAGGTAGAGTCGCAATTCAAGAACCGTTTGGGACGGAAGAGTCATGGCGTTAAGCAGGCGGGTTTTATGGTACTTTGGCGTACCGCAATGCCCAGCGTACTTATCGAAGTTGGGTTTCTTACCAATCGGAAAGAGGAGAAGTTCCTGAGCGACACCAACGGCCAGGACCTGATCGCTTCAGGGATTTATCGTGCATTTAAAGAATACAAGGCTCAAGTAGAGGCCGTAAACTAACGAGGACGTGAAAAACAAAGAATTCAAAGTGGGTCTGTTTGCCGTAATCGCTATCGTCGGGCTATACTATGGCTTTTACTTTCTGAAGGGGATTGACTTGTTCTCTACGACCACGAAATACTACGTCATTTATGACAACGTCGATAATCTGGCGATCTCTAATCCCGTAGAGGTAAGCGGGTATGCCGTAGGACGCGTAAGCGATATTCGTATCCTCACCAAGCGGAACCACAAAGTACTTGTTGAAATTGACATCAATAGCGAAATCAAACTCGGGGACTCTACCAAAGCCATCCTTGACAGCGAGCTTCTTGGTGGCAAGTTCATCGTGCTTTCGATCGGAGCTGTTCGTACGCCCAGGAAACCAGGAGACACCATTCATGCCGAACTTGCACCCGGAATGTTTGATCTCTTGAAGAATACCGCCGAGCCTGTTGCCAGCAATCTGCAGACCACACTCGGAAAATTCAATGTGGTGATTGATAATCTGAGCAAGAACTCCCAGCGATTGGACTCCATTTTCAGGAAGCTCCAAAAAACCCCTGACATCCTGAATTCAACATTGCTGAATGCCAACGACAAGATTACGGTGGTGTCCGGCAGCTTCGTGGATGTCACATCCAATATTAACGGAACCCTGAATGATCTTAAGCCCACCCTTCGCAACATAGCCATCCTTACCGATTCCCTCAAATCGATGGAACTGAACAGAACCATCATGAAAACCCAACAGACGCTGACCAGTCTGAATGAAACTTTGGGAAGGCTCAAGAAGGGGGATAACACCATGAGCAAGCTCATGACGGAAGATACACTCTATGTCAATCTGAACCGTCTGTTGCTTCGGATGGATAGTCTTGTGGAACATATCAATCACTATCCAAAACATTTCACGTCACCACTCGGCAAGAGCCACAAGAAGGTAGAGCGTGACCTTCAGAAGCTGGAAGATGAGAAGAAGAAAAAGGCTGCCGAAGCGGCAAAGCCCAACTGACCGCACGATTCGACCCGCCCAACATGGACCTGGAATTCAACCGGAACGAGGATCTTTTTAAGCAGCTCTGTTTCCAACTGGAAACGCGCGTCAAACGGGTAGGCCTTGGTGGCGGGGAGAAAAAAATTGAAGAACAGCACCAGAAAGGAAAACTGACGGCGCGAGAGCGCATTGCCTACCTCATCGGCAAGGATAGCGTTTTTACCGAGGTGGGTACACTGGCCGGAGAAGACATGTACCTCGACGTCGGTGGTTGTCCAGGCGGCGGCGTGGTCACGGGACTCGGTAGGGTTTCCGGAAAGTTGTGTGCGATCGTTGCCAACGACGCCACAGTGAAAGCAGGTGCATGGTTTCCTATCACAGCGAAGAAGAATCTGCGCATCCAGGAGATTGCGATGGAAAACCGCATCCCGATCATATACCTGGTAGACAGTGCAGGTGTTTTCCTGCCGATGCAGGATGAAATATTTCCTGACAAAGAACATTTCGGTCGGCAGTTTCGCAATAACGCGAAGATGTCGTCAATGGGCATTGTCCAGATAGCTGCGATCATGGGAAGTTGTGTCGCTGGTGGTGCCTACTTGCCCATCATGTCGGATGAAGCAATGATTGTTGACAAGACCGGCTCCATCTTCCTGGCCGGTTCGTATCTGGTGAAAGCGGCCATTGGTGAAGTGATTGACAACGAAACCTTGGGTGGAGCTACCACCCATTGTGAGATTTCAGGAGTTACCGACAACAAATTCCCCAACGATCAGGCATGCCTCGACTACATTCGCTCGATCATGGGCAAAATCGGCGAGAAAGAACGCGCCGGTTTCGATCGGATTGCACCGGCGTTGCCAAAGGATAACCCTGCCGACATATACGGAGTCTTTCCGTCGGATCGCTCCAAGCCATACGATACGATGGAAATCATTCGTCGGCTGGTGGATGATTCAGCGTTCGATGAATACAAAGGACTCTATGGTAAAACCATCATTTGTGGCTACGCGCGTATCGATGGTTGGGCGGTAGGTATTGTGGCCAACCAGCGCAAAGTAGTTAAAACCAAGAAGGGCGAGATGCAAATGGGTGGGGTGATCTACTCTGATTCAGCCGACAAGGCCGCACGATTCATTATGAATTGTAACCAGCGACGTATTCCCCTGGTATTCCTGCAGGACGTCAGTGGATTTATGGTGGGAAGCAAAGCAGAGCAGGGAGGAATCATTAAGGATGGCGCCAAGATGGTGAATGCCGTGGCTAACTCGACTGTTCCGAAGTTTACGGTCATTTTGGGTAACTCCTATGGAGCGGGCAACTACGCCATGTGCGGAAAAGCCTATGATCCTCGTCTCATTGTGGCGTGGCCAACGGCGCAAATTGCCGTAATGAGCGGTGCGTCGGCGGCAAAGACATTGCTCCAGATTCGGGTCAGTGCGCTGAAAACGAAGGGCCAGAAGATTACTCCCGAGGAGGAGGCAGCGTTATTAAAAGAAATAACCGACAGCTACAACGAGCAATTGTCTCCTTACTACGCGGCAGCACGGTTATGGGTCGATCAGGTCATTGACCCTCTGGATACACGGGCCTACCTTTCTGCGGGCATCGAAGCGGCCAATCATGCAAAGGTCAAGAAGTTCAATGTAGGTGTAATTCAGACCTAGCATGGAGGAGAAGGAAATCAAAGCGCTCATTTCGCTGCTTGATGATGAAGACAAGCAAGTGGTCGCACACGTGGAGGAGAAGATCCGGTCACTCGGCAAACTGGCCATACCCTATTTGGAAAAGGAGTGGGAGGCTAGCTTTAGCCCGGCTCTTCAGGCCCGCATCGAAGAAATTATCCATGATTTGCAAAGTGAGCGCTTGAAAGAGCGCCTGTTGGCCTGGTATCAGGGTGACGAAAAAGACTTGCTGGAGGGCATGTGGATCGTTGCGACCATTCAGTATCCTGACCTCAGCCTGGATAAACTCAAGCAGGATCTTGAGCAGATCTACTACGAAACCTGGCTGGAATTTCGACCTGACCTGCACCCGATGGACCAGGTCAAGGTGGTCAACGGGGTGCTGTTCAATAAGCTTAAGTTCGGTGCAAACACGAAGAACTTTCATTCTCCTGGCAATTCAATGATCAACATTGTGCTTGAGACGCACAAAGGCAACCCGATAACGCTTTGTGTAATCTACATGCTCGTTGCACAAAAACTCAAGCTACCCGTGTATGGTGTCAACCTGCCCAACCTGTTTATTCTTACCTATAAAGACGCACAAAATCAACCTTTCTACATCAATGCGTTTAATCGCGGATTGATTTTTACCAAACAGGATATTGAGAATTATATCCACGAACTGCACCTCGTACCCCAGTCGTCATTTTTTGAGCCGTGTGATAACCTTGAAATCGTCCGTCGTGCTTTGCGCAACCTCATCATGTCTTTTGAAAAGATGGGTGAACATGCAAAGGCTGAAGAGGTGAAACTCCTGTTGGTGGAAATTTCCGCTGGTGGCGACCTCGGCGTTTGAAAAGATAGGTTCCTATTTCCTTCGAATGGAGCAACCTACAGCGCGTTCCTGGTGGTGTGTACCTGACTTTCCCGAAAGAAGATTGTCGATGGCGTTCCGGAGATGCTGGACAGTGACAGCACCGGGCTCCTGTGGGTTGTCATCGATGGCACCACTGTAGAGAATTACAAAGTTTTCCTTGACATGCTTGAGTAGAAATGCTTCGGGGCTACGACGGGCACTCAGTGCGTTCATGGCAACCTGGTTCTTGTCTGCCAGATAAGGTACTTTGAATGACCAGGTAGAAGCCTTTGCCTTCATGTTTTCTTCGGATTCTTCCGGATCGAGGTGGGCGTTGACCAGCAAGAACGGGACTTTGCCCGAATAGCTGTTGATAAGCGATGTCAAACGTTCGGTGTAATAGGTATCGTATGGACATGCATTACTTGTAAATAGTACCACCACACCAGCAGCAGAAGCGTAATTGTCCAGGGATACGACTGATCCACTGATGACGTCTGTCAATACAAAGCTCTTTACCGGGGTCTGTGCTGACGAGATGACGCAGGCAAACAGTAAGAGGGTAATCAGGCGGGCTCTCATCGGGCTAAGTCGTTGTTTCGGTATATACCAATACGTACTCTGGGGTAACGCGGTAACCAAGGCGAACGTTCATTTTGACCGGTGAAACGTTTATTTCTCCTGTAAGGCTACCGGTCGTACCCCGCTCAAAGGGCTGAATCCTCAGGTGATCGCTAAAGAGCAAGTTTCTTTTTCCGTAAATCTTGTACAGGGCCTCCTTGGCGCACCAGTAAACGCAGAGTTTCACTACGTCGCCCTGCGCATCAGCAAACTCTTCAGGTGCAAGAACCCGTGGCCCTACTTGTTTGAGTTTCTCCTTTACTTGTTCAACATCGATGCCCACGCTGTGCGATACATCAATTTGTGCAGCGACAAAGGGATAGGAGTGCGAGAGGGAAATGCTATGTGAGTGCGTTTTCAAAAACGGTTTTCCAAATTCATCCTTGCGAAGACCGTCATAGGTAAGTTCGATGCGCTCAACCAAGGTTCGAATCAGTGCCCGGCCCGCCAGCCACTCAAGTCGTTTCTGCTGATGTATAATGTCTTCAGGGCAGCTTTCGAAGGCGAGGAAGGAAAGATCGGGCTCTGTCTCCTCAATGTTCCAGAGACCCCAGATGCTTTCCTTTCCCAGAGTTTCGATTTTTGAAAGTGGCATTAGGTAATTCTTCTGGACTAATTCAATTTTGTGAAAGGTACCTGTAAAATGGGATACTTTCTATGCGTGCTATTCAGGTAAACAAGATCATTTCGTTGACGGGTCACCGTGACGCTGTTTACGCGCTGGAGAATATTCCCGGATTACCGGTATTCTTTTCTGGTTCTGGGGACGGTATGATTGTGAAATGGAGTATGGGCGCTGAGGAAGGGGAGCGTATTGCCCAAATGCAGGCCTCCGTGTATGCCCTCCGGTATGATCCCACGTCCGGATTCCTGCTCGCAGGGCATAACTTCGAGGGACTACACCTGCTGGACTGGCAATCAAAGCAAGAAGTAGGATCATTGAAGCTTTCCGCTTCGTCCATTTTTGATATTGCGGTCATCGGCGCGCATGCACTGGTAGCGTCTGGCGATGGTTCAGTGTCGGTGATTGACTTGCGTAACCTAACCCTCTCTGGTCGCTGGACGGCCTCACAGCAAAGCGCCAGAACCATTGCCGTGCATCCACGGGGACATGAGGTGGCCGTGGGGTACAGCGATAATTACATCCGGGTTTACCGGGTTAGTGACTACTCCCTTGTTCGGGAGTTTCAGGCTCATGGAAATTCCGTTTTTACCCTTCGGTACTCCACCGATGGCCAGACGCTCCTTAGCGGCTCCCGGGATGCCCGGCTCAAGGCATGGAATGTGGCGGAAAACTATGCGCTAAGGCAGGAAATTGCCGCCCACCTGTTTGCCATCAATGACCTCCGGTTTAGCCCGGATGGCAAACATTTTGTAACTTGCAGCATGGACAAGTCGGTCAAGGTCTGGCGTACCGAAGACATGACGCTTCTGAAAGTAATTGACAAGGCACGGCATGCAGGCCATGGAACTTCGGTAAACAAGCTGCTGTGGTCTTCGTTCAACAATCAGATCGTGAGCGCCAGCGATGACCATACGATATCCATTTGGGACGTAATTTTTTAAACTTAACCCGCTACGTCATGAAAGTAACACCGTTGGAAATCCGTCAGAAGACGTTCGAGCGTACCTTACGAGGCTACGACAAAGATGAAGTCAATGCTTTTCTATTGTCACTCTCCCAGGAATGGGAAAGGATGATGGACGAGGTAAAGGAAATCCGGTTGAAGCTGGAGAGCAGTGAACGAGAGGTCGGCAAACTCCGGGAAGTGGAGACATCGCTCTTCAAGACCCTGAAGACCGCCGAGGATACCGGTGCCAACGTTATTGAGCAGGCGAGCAAGGCAGCGGAGTTGCATTTGCGCGAAGCCCAAATGAACGCAGAGGCAATCCTGAATGAAGCCCGCGACAAAGCCCGAAACACCATTGAAGATGCTGACGCCACATCACGCCAGATGCTGGTGGAAATGGAGGATAGCCTCAAAGAGCTTGCTCAACAGTACAAGACACTGGAGTCGCACCGCAACAATATGCTCGACGACCTGAAGCGTCTGGCCAATGAAGTGTTGGATCGCATGGAGCGCTCCAATCAGTCGGTCAATCGCTTCAATGTGGAGGAACACCTGGTGGCTGCCAAGCGGGAAGCCAAGAAATTGACAAACTCTGGTGAACAGGAAATGCGCAGGTTGCGGGTACCCGTTTCGTCTGTGCCCACGCCGCCCGCAGCAACTCCTGCAGATCCCACCCGATCGTTCTTCGATGAGGTTGCATGACCGGTACGATCACCCTTGAAGGTTTAGAGTTTCACGCTTACCACGGAGTTTATCCCCAGGAACGGTCCTCGGGCAACAAGTTTGAAGTCGATGTCTCCGTCGAGACGACCATTGAACCGTCTGCCTTTGAAGACGATCTCGGGGGCACCATCAATTACGAATCCCTCTATGAAGTCGTTCGCTCCGAAATGGCCAAGCCTTCCAAGCTTCTGGAGCGTGTAGGTCATGCTATCGCTGGAGAGATTCTCTCAAGGTTTCCGCAGGCGATGGCTGTTCAGATTCAGATCTCGAAGTTCAATCCGCCGATAGGAGGCGTGTGTAAGAAGGCGGCAGTGACCATCCGGCAGATGAGAGGCAAATAGTTTGAGGTCGCAAACTGCGATCTCAAAGTACAGTCTGGTAGATTCTAACTGTCCCTCGGGCCAAAGAGTTTATTTCACAGTCATGATCCGGGCTCCACAAAAATAAATCCCCTGGCATCGGCACCCTCATAGAAGTCTACCTCCTTGCCAAGCACATACATCACGTGCTTCTTGTCGACGTAGACCGGAATTCCCTCAAACGTATAGGCAAGATCAGCATCCTTTTTCTTATCAAAACCCAGGATAAGCTGATGGCCGCCGCAGCCTGACCCACCGCGAATACCAACACGCAGGCCATAGTCGGGCGGGATGTTCTTCGTCCGCATGATGGTCAACACGTGCTCTGCCGCCTTTTTCGTGAGGGTAACCGGCTCCAAGGAATCGGCTGGCTTTATTCGTTGTGGAAGCATAGGATTCTGATGGTCAAAATTATCTAATTTTAGCCACCCTTTTACGGGATACGAAATTATGGAAGTACTGATTGAATACGGAAAAATCCTCTTGCCGGCGTCTATTGTCCTGTACGCCGTGTACATGATGGTAAGGTCGTTCATCAACAAAGAGGTCGAGTTGAAAAAACTGGAAGTGCGTGGTCGGTCGATCGAGACCATCCTCCCCAACCGCTTGCAGGCCTACGAGCGCATTTGCCTCTTCCTGGAACGCATCTCGCCACCCAATTTGCTGCTACGCATCAATAACCCCATGTACTCGGCCCGTGAGCTTCATAAGATATTGTTGGATGAGGTACGCAATGAATACAACCACAACGTGTCGCAACAAATCTACATGAGCGAAGAGGTGTGGAACATGGTTCGCAATGCCAAGGAGGATCTTGTGATTATGATCAACGAAGCCTCTTCCCAGGTGAGTGCAGAGGCTACAGGCCTTGATCTTTCCAGAAAGATATTTGAGCTAACACTGGAAAAGAACGTAGAGCCGATCAGTCACGCTTTGTCAGAACTGAAGAAAGAGATTCAACAAACCTTCTGATGGCTGTCGCAGTCCTTGCCGGCACTACCGGACTGGTGGGCAGCCATCTGCTCGATTTGTTGCTGAATGATGAGCACTACACGCGGATCGTAGCCCTTAGTCGAAAGGCATTGGATCGTCAACATCCGAAACTTCAGAATCTCGTTGTCGATTTTGCTCATCTTGAAGAATACGCAGCCCAACTTAAGGCAGAGGATGTATTCTGTTGCCTCGGTACTACCATACGCCAAGCTGGGAGCCAGGCAGCATTTCGCAAGGTAGATTTTGATTATCCTCTTAACCTCGCCAAGGTCACCCAAGAGCAAGGAGCAAAACAGTATCTTTTGGTTACGGCTTTGGGCAGCGATAAAGCCTCCACCATATTTTACAATCGGGTAAAGGGTGAAGTCGAGGAAGCTATCGGTCATGTAGGATTTGATTCCTATCACATCTTCCAGCCCTCCATGCTGCTCGGTGACCGGAAGGAGTCACGGGCAGGAGAGGGTGTTGGTAAAGCAGTAATGACTGCACTGGATTTTCTTATTCCCAAGAAGTACAAGGCCATTGAAGCGACCAAAGTTGCCAAGGGCATGCTTGCAATCGCTAAGCAAAATCTGGCTGGAACGCATATTCATGTTTCTGGAGAACTTCAGGATTACTAATTCATGATTACGGTTATCCAACGGGTTTCTCAGGCATCCGTCACGATTGAGGGAGCGGTTTCGGCTTCCATCAACAAAGGACTCTTGGTGCTTGTCGGTATCGAAGAGGCCGATGGACAGGAGGATATCGAATGGTTATCGACGAAAATCGTGAATCTTCGAATCTTTGATGATGCGGAAGGTGTGATGAACCTGAGTGTAAAGGATGTAAACGGGGAGGTGTTGGCCGTAAGCCAGTTCACGCTGCACGCCAGCACGAAGAAGGGCAATCGGCCTTCCTACATTT
Source organism: uncultured Ohtaekwangia sp. (assembly GCA_964392375.1). GTDB lineage: Bacteria > Bacteroidota > Bacteroidia > Cytophagales > Cyclobacteriaceae > ELB16-189. The sequence continues at coordinate 40,544 of CAYMPU010000023.1, forward strand.
TTGCAGCACGTCCAGAACGTGCCATCCCGATCTACGAGAACTTTGTAAGGGCCCTGGCGACTGGACTTGAACGCCCCGTCAAGACGGGTGTTTTTGGTGCCGATATGAAGGTTGCCCTGATCAGTGATGGCCCAGTGACTATCATCGTAAATACTAAAGACCGAAAGTAGGTCAGATCACAGCCAGCGTTATGAACACAATGTTCATAATCACAAACAAAGCGATCACGATCCGTGCCCCCCGGCGGTTGGTGCGCTCGGAGAGTTCTTTCTTACCCATATCATATTGTTTCAAAGCAATTGCGGATACCAATAGCGTTCCGAAGATGGCAATGAAGGTCAGCGCATGAAGCGTATCCACCAAAGAGAAGGAGGATGACTCCGGCAAGAGCGAATCGATGATATACTTGTTACCTACAGCGGCAAACAAACCACCCACGGGCAGGCCGAAGCGAGGGTCCATTTCCGATGGGTGCGGGGTGAAACTGATGCAGGCAATCAGAAAGGCTATATACATGCCGAGGAAGATTTTCATGAACAACCCCCAGGCGTCGCGCTCAATGTCCAGATCAATGGTGAACTGTGAGAACGTCTGATGATCATGCCCGGGTCTGGGGTCACCAAAGCCGGTTGAGTAGGTGTTATCCCGAACTCCAACCTTGAAGTTCCTGATGGCCCAGCCATCGATGGCCTCTTCATCGTCGAATTTGCTTCCATTGAAATCGGGTTCAAAAATCAGCACGGAGTTATCCAGAATGCTGTTTTCAATCTGTACTCTCAGATGCTGCTTGTCAAAAGGAAAGTCCTGAACACTCCAGCTTTCTTTCATCGTGCACTTCATCTTCAGCATCACCCACGCTTTTCCGTCAACCGTATCAATGATGGACTCCGGTGCTTCGATGGTCTTCGCGTTGGGGATGTCCAGCTGGGTGGTGAAATCGAATTCAGGATTGTCGTACAGGAACCACAACCAGAACCGCATCGTATATTCCTTGTCGTGGAAGTTGATATCGTGAACACTGATGACATAGGCACCTACCCGCACGGTATCCGGCCCTTCGGCACGGGCCTGTAACGGCAAGGAGAGAATCACCAGCCCAACAATCAGAAGTCGTACAAATCGCGCCATGCCGGCAAGATAATGGATGGTGGGCTTACTTTGTTTGAATCTTCGCCTTCATTTCGCCGTTGCCTTTCACGTAGGTTTCCAGCATGTTGTCCATTTCCCACAGCATGTGCAGAATGGATTCCTTAGCACGATAGCCGTGGCTTTCGTGAGGTAAGAGCACATATCGAGCTGTGCCGCCGTGTCCTTTAATGGCATTGTAAAACCGCTCGGTCTGGATCGGGAATGTTCCTTGATTGTTATCGGCTTCTCCGTGAATCAGAAGGATGGGAGTCTTGATCTTGTCGGCGTATGAGAACGGCGACATTTTCTCGTACACATCGGGGGCCTCCCAATACGTGCGCTCTTCGCTCTGGAACCCGAATGGTGTCAAGGTGCGGTTGTAGGCACCGCTGCGTGCGATTCCAGCTTTGAACAGATCGGTATGCGCAAGGAGATTGGCCGTCATGAAGGCTCCGTAACTGTGACCACCAACACCTACACGCTTGGGATCGACAACACCCAGCGAGGCTGCATAGTCGATGGCTGCTTTCGCGCTGGCGACCAATTGCTCTACATAGGTATCGTTGGGCTCCTTATCCCCTTCTCCCACGATGGGTATGGATACATTATCAAGCACAGCATAACCGCGCACAACCCAATAGATCGGGCTTCCCGAACTGATACGGGTAAATGTGTGTGGCGAGCCTTTTACCTGCCCGGCCGCCTCCTTTGACTTAAATTCATCCGGGTAAGCCCAGAAGAATGTTGGCAATGGGCCTTTATCTTTCGTGTAGCCGGGAGGCAGGTACAAATCCGCTGTGAGGTCAACGCCATCGGGTCGTTTGAACTTCAACACTTGCTTTTTCACGTCCTTGATTTGGGGATAAGGATGTGGAAATGCAGTTATGGCCACGGGCTGCCCTTTGGAGCCAGCGGTGCGCAGGAAGTAATTCTGATTCTCCGAATTTGATTCCCTTGCTGTAATGAATGTTACCTTCTTGGCATCTGTGAGTGCCAGGACAGATTCATAGTACGGTGCTTCACTTCTCCATAGTCGTGAGATCTTTCCGCTGGCCAGATCCATTTTGTCAAGGAATGGCCGGTCTCCTTCCGGTGATGATCCAGTACCGCTGAGAAAAATTGAATTGTCTGCGTTGATGTGCATCACAAAGCGCCCATAGGAATTATAGGTCATCAAGGGATCGCCGGGGTCACCATAGGCATCTTCCATGGATCGGTCGAACACAACCTTCTTTTTACCTGGATTGGAAGGATCAACCTGATAGGTGCGGGTCTTGCGGTCGCTCCACCAGGACTCATACACCCAGGCGGTCTTGTCATTGCCCCAGGTAATCCCGCCATAGCGCAAGGGAAGACTGATCAATGCTGTGGCCGTACCGGCAAAAGGCGCGCTCCATGTCATGACTTTGTCGCGAACCTCGGCTTTCACTTTTGGATCGCCACCATCCTGCGCCTCTGCCCAATACACAGTTGCAGGCAGATCGGCGCGCCAAGCGTGGTTGCGGGGACCGCTGATCACGGAACTGAACCCAACAGGAATATTATCACCCAACGGGATATCGGCCAATTTCTTGACCAAACTTCCACTCATGTCGGTGACCTGAACGGTTTGAGGAAACAGAAATACAGGAACCAGATAGGAGTATGGACGCTGTACTGTGCGCGTCATCAGGAGCGAGCCATCCGGTGACGTACTGTACGCCGCATAAATGGAGGGTACTCCAATAGACTTTTCCTGACCGTCAAGCCCTACGGTCATCAACTGTGATGTACAATAGAAGTCAAAGGCTGACTCATCATAGCTATTCTTGAGTAGATCCTGATACGTGCGAGACGGTGCTTTCTTACCCAGGTTCTCCTCGATTACGGGTCCATCCGGGACTCGCGACTTTGGGCCAATTTGCTTTCCTTCATTAGCCGCAGCGAGGAACATTACCTGGCTGGAGTTAGGAGCCCATGCAACGGGGTTGCTAAAGGTGGCATTGATCTTCCGTTTGGAAAGTGGACGTGCCGCGAACGTGGTCAGGTCTACCATCCAGAGCTCTATGCGGTCGGGATACGTTTGTAAGAATGTTGCCTTCTTGCTGTCGGGTGAATAGCTGAATCCACTCATTTGAATGGGGGAAGGAAGACCCGTTACAGCATATTCCTTCAGGTCTTTCAGGTTCTTGAATTTCAGACCTATGAATGGATTGGGTCTGCTCGGACCGAAGTTGTCAGGGTTGATCCGAAGTCCGGCGATGCGCAACTCCGGCCGGGAGAGCTCTTCAATCGTGGGAAAGTCCGAACGGTCCAGGAGAGCCATCCAGGTCTTGTCAGGCGAAAGGGCCACCACCGGAGTCAATGGCGCCTCCACCAGTTTGGCAATTTCTTCGGGTGGCCGCTGATAACCACCAGGCGCTTGTGCGTTAGCAACCAGAGTGAAACATGCGGCCAAAAGGATGAGGATATTTTTCATGATGGCGAATTTGTAGAAAGGTACGTATCGGAGTGCATATTCGCCACAGGAGGTTGTGTTCCTGCTTTTGCCGATGTCCGGATGCCCATTATTGTCACCAATGGTTTATTTTTGCCAGTAAACTAACCCTCTTATGTACATCGGACTTCTTCACACGCACTCCCTGCTGCGATTCCTCGTTCTCATTCTTTTGCTGGTGGTCATCGTCAACGCCTTCCTGGGTCTCACCAATAAGAAGCCATTTGGGAAGATTGATAACCTCCTGGGTCTTTCCTTGTTTTCGGTTACGCACACCCAACTGCTCGTCGGATTGCTTCTTTATTTCAGCAGTTCATTCGTCTCTTTCAGCGGAGCGACAATGAAGGATTCCAGCCTGCGCTACTGGACTGTAGAACACCTGACGATGATGCTTATCGCGATCGTGTTGATCACCGTTGCGCGCATCACATCGAAGAAGATGTCCAGTGACGTCGCCAAACACAAGCGGATGTTTATTTTCAATTCCATTGCGCTCGTGGTTATCCTGGTGACCATTGCCATGAGCAAGAGAGGGTTCTTCTCCATTACGGGTAACCCTGAAATCCCGGGGATGTGAGCCAGAAGTCCTAAAATGGCCTTAATGTGCGGGCCTCTTTTCGCAAACCTTTCCCTAAAGAAGGGCGAAACTGCTAACTTTACTTTCAAATTGCATGTGCATGAGATTCGTATTGTTCGTCCTCTGTTGGTTGGTCTGGCCGGTCGCCTATTCGCAGACATTCGCACCTCGGTACGAACTGAGCAAGATTAAGGAGGTCAGCTCACCGTATCACGATGCGGCCCCCGTGGTTTCACCGGACGGCAAGAAGTTGTATTTCTTTGTCAATAACCATCCATCGAATACCTACGGCAAGGATGGTTCGCAGGATATCTGGATGAGCACAAAAGATGACAAAGGCGTGTGGGCTGCGCCACAGCACCTGGGTTCTCCCTTCAATCAAAGCAAAAGCAATCAGGTCTTCCAGGTACTGGCCGATGGCACATTGCTGGTGCGGGGTGGTCGCTCAAAGAATGAGGTTGGGTTTTCACTGGTGAGTTCCGGCGGCGGCTGGGATGAGCTCAAGATCAAAGATTTCGATAGCATGGCAAAAGGCCGCTTCAACGGTGCCACGATTTCTTCTGATCGTAAACACATGATTCTCTATTTCTCGGAACAGCAGGGGGCTGTGAAGAGTGACCTTTACGTCACCCACGAACAAGGCGGTAGCTGGACACGCCCGGAAAAACTGAAATTCAGCAATGCCACAGATGAGTTCGCTCCCTTCGTTGGCCCCGACAACAAAACACTTTTCTTCGCCAGCGACCGGAATGCTCCCGGTAAGCAGGGCGGTGCGGACATCTACAAGACTACGCGCCTCGACGACACCTGGAACAACTGGTCGGAAGTGACGAATGTTGGCAAGCCTGTGAATACCGCGGCAGCTGATGATTATTTTTCCATGGATGCCAATGGCAATGTTTATACGGCACGAGCCAACAGTCGCGTTGACGGTGGCAACCTCGATATTTTTGTTCTTGTCCCGAAATCCATCAAGGTCATGTTGGCCGGAACAGTGTATGATGAAAAGACCAATGAGCCACTCACAGCATCTGTGACCGTGACGATTAAGGATATGAAGCCTACTTCGATCAAGACGCCGGCAACCGGCAAGTATGAGGCCCGTATCCCTGAAATCAATGAGTATCAGGTTAGCGCCAGTGCCTCTGGATACCAGCCGAAAGACCTGACAATCACGCTGCCTGTACTTGATCGGGACACAACCCTCATCATGGATGTTTACCTGACACCGATAGCAAAGAAGCTTGTGATCTCGGGAACGGTGTACGACAAGAAGACAAATCAACCGATCAAGTCCAAGGTTGATTTTACGTTGCGCCCTGAAAGGAAGAGCAGTTATTCCATTACTGCAGATGAAGGAAAATTCGACCTTGAAGTCGGTAAACTTGGATGGTATGTCCTGGCGGGGTCAGCAGAAGGATACCTTTCGGCAACCGATAGTATTGGATTCTCAAGCGAAGACATGTCGCCGATGACCAAAGATATCTATCTGGCACCCATTGAAATTGGAATGACCGTACGTTTGAAGAACATCTATTTTGACTTCAACAAGACTACGCTCAAAGCTGAATCGTTTGTGGAGCTCAATAAGGTCGTTGATTTTCTGGAGCGCAACGCAACCGTAGAGATTGAGATAGGTGGGCATGCCGACAGCAAGGGGTCCGACGAGTATAACAACACGCTTTCCCAGGGTCGTTCTCAGGCGGTAGTTGATTATATCGCCCAACAGGGCATCGATGTATCACGCCTCACAGCGAAAGGCTATGGTGAGTCGGTGCCCATCGATACCAACGATACACCCGAAGGCCAGGCGAATAACCGCAGGGTTGAATTCACGGTCTTGAAGAAGTAATATTGAGTTTCCCACCCCAACCCAAAACGTTATGAACCGGCTTACCGTCATCCTACTATTTGTATCGACTGCACTATTTGCCACGGACACCACACGGTACACCGTCTTGTCTGCGGGAAAAATTGCTGGCAAGCAGATCACCTGGTCCGACGGCCAGGGCAAGGTGCACTATCGCTATGAATTCAATGACCGCGGCCGTGGGCCCAAGCTTCAGGTTGACCTCATGCTGGAAGGCGGAATAATCACCTCTCGCAAAGTAACGGGTGTTGATTACTACAAAGGAGCTGTCGATGAGACCTTTGAAATTGTCAATGGAACGGCAAAGTGGAAGAACAAGATTGAAAATGATCAGCGATCCGTAAACGGACCGGTCATTTATTCACCCATGGAAGGCGCGCCCGGTGAAATTGAGTGGGCACTCAAACAATTGCTTCGACATGGCGGGCATGTGCATGAGATGGATATGCTCCCCTCAGGAAAGCTGAAGGCCGTCCATGTTAAAAGCCATCGTGCGCTGGTCAATACATTTGAAGAAGAACTGGAGCTATACGCCTTTACAGGCTCAGGAGGACCGCCCGCATACGTTTGGGTGACACCCAACAAGGCTTATTTCGCCACCATCAATGGATGGATGTCCACCATCAAGCGGGGCTATGAGTTCTTGGTCCCCGAACTTCAGAAGCTTCAGGATGCTGTGGAGGAAGAGTTCTTTGCAATTCAGGAAGACGTGCTCACCCAACGCAACGATCTCCCAGTGGCAATTACCAACGTGAGCGTATTTGATTCGAAGTCTGGCAAGGTGAGTGCAGATCAAACGGTTGTTTTTGATAAAGGCAAGATCACACAGGTTGGAAAATCAAAGAGCGTAACAGCTCCCGCCAATGCCAAAATAATTGACGGCAAGGGCAAAATGTTGCTGCCAGGGTTATGGGATAATCATGCTCACTATTCCATGTCGCAGGGGCTTTATCATCTGGCTGCCGGTGTCACCAACATCAAGGACATGGCCAACTCCCTTGACCTGCCGGAGATTAAGAAGAAGGTAGATTCGGACATTCTCCTTGGACCGGAGATTTCGTCCATGTCTGGATTCATCGACTTTGCGGGTCCGTATGCAGGCCCTACGGGAAAAATCGTGAAGACGCTGGAAGAGGGATTGGCGGGTGTGAACTATTATGCTGACCATGGTTACCAGCAGGTGAAGTTGTACAGTTCGATTCCTGTCGAGTGGGTAAAACCTTTGGCGGCAGAAGCACACAGGCGCGGCATGAAAGTGTGTGGTCACGTGCCCTCATTCATGACAGCCGAACGCGCGGTCAATGATGGGTATGATGAGATTATTCACCTGAATATGATCATGCTCAATTTCCTCGGTGATACACTGGATACCCGGTCCATGGGTCGGTTCATCAAGGTTGCTGAGCGCGCCAAGAATGTAAATCTCAATAGCCCGGAAGTGAAGCGATTCGTGAAGTTGTTGAAAGACAAAAAGATTGTCGTGGACCCCACGGCGGCCATCTTCGAAGACATGTTTACCAATGAGCCGGGAAAACTGGCTGCGGGATACGAACCCATTCTCTCCATGTTCCCTCCTGAATTTCGGAGAAACCTCTACCGCGGCGGCCTGCCCACCATGAAAGGTCATGAAGCGGAATACAAGCAGTCGTACGCCAACATGCTCGGTATGCTGAAACTGCTGCACAACAATGGCATTACCTTCGTCCCTGGCACGGATGACTTCCCGGGCTTTGCCCTGCATCGCGAACTGGAATTGTATGCCAAGGCCGGGGTGTCGAACAAGGAAGTGCTTCAGAAAGCCACGATCCTTTCTGCACGCATCGCCGGTAAGGAGCAAGAGTTGGGTTCTATCGAAGTTGGAAAGAAGGCAAACCTTATCCTGGTCGACGGTGATCCAGTGAAGAATATTTCTGACATCCGTCGCGTTGAGCTCACCATGAAGGGTGGACATGTCTACGATGCGAAGGCGCTCTATGCGTCGTATGGATTTGGGTTCTGGAAGTAAGACTCCTAACTCCTAACTCCTAACTCCTGGCTCCTAACTCCTAACTCCTAACTCCTAACTCCTATTCTCCAGTCTCCTCTGTAAGTACCTCCCTCACCCTCTCCTGATCCTTCTCAAAGATGTGCAACCGCACACCGGGAAAGATATCATTCCGAAAGGGATACAGGCTTGTAAAGTTTTCTTCCGTCAGAAAGCAAGGTACTCCATACGCATCCAGCTTCGTCTTCGCCAGGTTGGCTTGGATGACGGTGTCGTAGGATTGGTAGATGATGATTTTATCCTCCCGGGACTCAGATCCATTCATGCTTACAGTCATTACATTGGAAATATCGATTAGGCGGAGAGAGTGTGGCGAGCATGGGACTCAACAATAATCCAAGGAATACACGTATTGGTCTGCTCGATTCTGAGGAATGCACTTGTGTGTTTTTGGATTGACAGTTAGGGCAAAGGAACCGATCAACGACTTCAGGCTCCTCATCCGCAAGTATTGCCCTGGCCCGATCTGTGTCCTTCTCAAAAATGAATAGTCGTATTCCGGGAAATAAGTTGCCTCTAAATCCAATGAAATTAGCAGCGTTTTCATCGGTCAAGAAGCATGGGATGTCATTGGCATCGAGTTTCGTCTTGGCGAGATTCGCCTGGATAACGGTATCGTAGGATGCGAAGGCAATGATTTTATCCTCGTCCATAGTTACAGTTCATGTAGTCGTGCCTGGATCGCAAAGGATCAATTGATTTTAAGTGAAGTCATGGATACAGACCCCATGGCGAGTTTGTCATTGAAGAACTCGACGGATTCCTTTTTGTCTTTCAGGCCCAGGGTGTAGATCAAGGGGAAGTAGTGATCCGGTGTTGGAATGGACAACTTCGCGGCGGTGCCAAGGGATTGATAGTCGATCAACGCGTCGTGATCATCTTTGCCAATGAGTGACTTGAACATTTCATTCATCTCAATGGCCCAATCAAAGCCCGCGTCGGGTTGACGCCAGTTGAGCATCCGGAGGTTGTGAACCATGTTGCCGCTACCCATGATGAGTATACCTTTGTTTCTTAGCGCGGAAAGCTCTTTCCCGAGATCATAGTGGTACTGTGCGGGCTTGCTGAAGTCGATGCTTAGCTGGAGCACTGGAATATTGGCATCTGGGAACATTTGCCGGACGACCGACCAGGTACCGTGGTCGAGACCCCACTCGTGGTCGAGACCTACCGTCGTTTTTGTAATGGTGCTGGCCGTTTCTTTGGCCACAGCAAGATTTCCAGGCGCCGGGTATTGAACATTAAATAGCTCTTGCGGGAAGCCGTAGAAGTCATGAATAGTGCGCGGATGCTCCATGGCGGTAACCCAGGTACCCTCGGTAAGCCAATGTGCGGAGATACACAGGACCGCCTTGGGTGTCGTAAGTGACTTGCCGAGGGTTGCCCAGCTGCGACTGAATTCGTTATCCTCAATGCCATTCATAGGGGATCCGTGGCCGATGAAGAAAGCAGGCATTCGGGTGCCCTGTTTCGGCAAACTGTCAGAAAAGGTAGTCAGGTCGTGAAGAGTCATACGCACAGGTCAAACCTCGTATTTCGGAACGAAGTTCCTTAGGTCCTCTAAAAATACGGCCTTTTGGGGCGGAAATGGTCAAGGATAAGTACTTTCGTAGGTCTGTAACAAACATCTGGCATTACCGTCTAGCTCCTGAAATCGATGACTTTGGAATCCTTTCAGAACATGGTTTACCCCGTGAAAAACAAGCTTTACCGCTTTGCTTTCCGCCTTTTGGGTAACAATGAAGAGGCCAAAGACGTCGTGCAGGAAGTCATGATCAAAGTATGGAACGGCCGGGAACAGCTTGGCGAAGTGCAGAACATGGAGGCCTGGTGTATGCGGATTACCAAGAATTTGTCGCTGGACCGTTTGCGTCAACAACAGCGGCGGCCGACGGATTCTCTGGAAAAGGGCATGCACATCAGTCACAATAGCCTGAGCCCGGCGGAGTCAACAGAAATGGCAGAACGTATGAAGCGAATCAGTGAATTGATGGCAGAGTTACCCGACAAGCAACGGCAGGTGATGCACCTTCGTGATGTAGAAGGGTACAGCTACAACGAGATTTGCGAGATATTGGAGATCGATATGAATCAGGTGAAGGTGAACTTGTTTAGGGCGAGAAACGCGGTGCGGGAGAAATTACAAAAAATGGATGCGTATGGACTTGCATGATGTAAAACAATTGCTGGAGAAGTACTGGCAATGCGAAACAACACTGGAGGAAGAGAAGCTGCTACGCGAGTTTTTTGCGGAAGGGAATATTCCCGAATCACTGAAAACGGCGTCGGATCTGTTTAGCTTCTTTGAAGCGGAACAGAAGAAAACATTGGCAACAAATTTTGAGGGCGCTGTAACAAAGAAGCTCCGTACACGTCAAGGGTCAAAGATTGTCTCAATGATCAGTTACGGAAACATGGCCCGAATTGCAGCAGGAATTGTCGTCGTTGTGGCTGCGACGTTTCTGATCCGTCAGGAGGTCCGCAAGTCTTACCCGAAAGAAATGCAAGACACCTACACCGACCCGCAAATCGCTTTCGAAGAGACGAAGCGGGCGCTGCAAATGATTTCAAACAGCTTCGGGAAGGCCAAGAAGGAAGCGAGTAAAGTCAACATGCTGAACGAAGCGGAAAAGAAAATTCAGACAAAACCGGATAGTGAGAAAATAAGTATTTAGTGCAGACGTCTGCAGGAATAAGATTCAAACAAACAAGAAACGTTAATCAAGAGCATATGAAAAAGTTAATGATGGGGGTGGTGATGGTGATGATGTCGGTGGCAGCACAGGCACAGGGTGAGGCGGTAACGAAGTTTTTCAACAAGTACCAGGACAACCCTGACTTTACCCAGGTGACGGTCAGCAGCAAGATGTTTGGACTGTTTACCAACATGGAAGTTGAGAAGCCGGAGGACAAGGAAATCCTTGAGGCCATCAGCAAGATCAAGGGCCTGCGCGTTCTGGCAAAGGACCAGGCACGGGATTCCCGCGAGCTGTACAAGGAGGCATTGGCCGTCATACCGAAAGATTATGAAGAACTGATGTTTGTGCGTGACAAGGACCAGGATATGAAGTTTCTCATTAAGGAATCAGGTGGGAAGATCAGTGAGCTCCTCATGATTGCCGCCGGTAACGACGACTTCAAAATGCTGAGCCTCTTTGGTGAGATTGATCTTAAGAAGGTTAGCCGTATCGGAAGCAAGATGAGCATCGACGGCCTGGAGCAGCTTCACAAGATGGAGAAGGGCGGAAAAGGCGAAAAGAAGGATAACCAGGAGTAAGCACTCAGTATCAAAGGTTCCCTGCACACAACCTTGTGCAGGGAACTTCGTTTTTGACCCAGTATCTGTACCTTCATACACCCCATTCCATGAAAAAAATCACTTTCCTTTTGTTGCTTCTGGCCTTCAGCTTCTCTGTCCAAGGACAGAGCAAGACGACCGAGGCATTGCAGAAGCGTTTCGAGGGTTCACTTTCCCTATACTTCTATAAGAATACCCTGCGAATGCTCAATCAGCAGGAGAACAAGGAATTTGACCAATTGATTGAGAACATCGAGAAGATGAAGTTCCTGATGGTAGACAAATCGCAAGGAATCTTTGATAAGAAGGACTACAGCACACTCATTGGTGATTACCAGAATGAAGCGTATGAGGCCATTGTAACCAGCCGCATGGATGGTCGGAATTTTGATGTCTACCTGCGCGATGCCAAAGGGTCCAAGCCAGGAACCGTGGTGCTGGTCAATGACTCGTCCAGCCTATACGTACTGGATATCGTTGGCACCATTGACGTAAGTAAAGTCGGTGCATTATTCTCTACCATTGACAACAATACGGACATTGGCAAACGCATCCGAAGCTTCACCAACCAGAAAGAAGACTCTGTAGGGAAGAAGAAAAAATCCAAAGTAGACTAACCTCTTCATCGTTGGAAACTGTTTTATCCATTCACGAGCTGACCAAGAACTTTGGAAGGCTTTGCGCCGTCAATAAGCTTAATCTCGAAGTACAACGGGGCCAGGTCTTTGGCATGCTCGGCCCTAACGGCAGCGGCAAAACCACAACACTGGGTATGCTGATGGGGGTAACCAATCCTACAGCTGGAAGCTTTTCGTGGTTCGGCCATCCACCCACGCACCAACAACGAAAGAAGATTGGTGCTGTGCTCGAGCATCCCATATTCTATCCCTATCTCAGCGGACAGAAAAATCTGGAGCTCATGGCCCTGATCAAAGAGGCGCCCGTGGAGAGTATTCCCAAAGTCCTCGAGTTGGTCGAACTTTCCACCCGTCGCAACGACAAGTATAGAACATATTCGCTGGGTATGAAGCAGCGCCTCGCCATTGCCTCGGCATTGCTCAACGATCCCATCGTACTGATTCTGGATGAGCCTACGAACGGTCTCGATCCCATGGGCATCGCAGAGATTCGTGAAATCATTAAACGTATCGCCAACGATGGCAAGACAATTATTTTAGCAAGCCACCTGCTCGACGAAGTGCAGAAGGTATGCAGCCATTTCGCCATCCTGCGCAGGGGCAACCTGGTGCACTATGGACCCGTAGACGATGTGGGCAAAGGCGAAGAGACGGTAGAGGTCGTAGCCTTTCATGATGATCTGCCGTTGATTCTCGGTGGCTTCCCTGGCGCTGCTTGGGTGAAGAAGGAAGGTCCGCATTATCTGGTGAAAATGAAAGACGGGTTCCATAGCCTGGAGCTCAATCGCTATCTTTTTGAGAAGGGCCTTGTGGCTTCCCATCTGGTAACCCAGAAGAAGAGCCTTGAAAAACAATTTTTGGAAATACTAGCCGAAGCCGACCATGCTGCACTTGCTAAAGGTTGACCTGAAGAAACTTATTGACTACCGCACTTTCTGGGTGATCTGCGGCTTGTATTTCTTTATGCTCTGCATGGGGGCTGCCAGCGGCATGGAATTCCTGAAGTGGCTGGCCAGCCTGATTGAGGGGTTCGGTCAGAAGATCAATATTACGCGCATACCGCTCTACCACTTCCCGGATATCTGGCAGAACCTGGCCTGGAGCGGGGGCCTGCTTAAAATGGGATTGGCCGTCATGACCGTCATTTCCATCACCAACGAGTATCAATACCGGACCATTCGCCAGAACATCATCGACGGACTTTCCCGCGAGCAGTTTTTGATGTCGAAGGTAATGATGAACGTGGTGCTGAGTGCGCTCAGTATGGGCATGGTACTTCTCATAGCCATGGTCACCGGGCTCATTTACTCCCCGCAACTGGACTTTCCGTATGGCTTCACAGGCATAGGGTTCTATCCGGCATACTTCCTGGAAGTGTTCGCCTTCCTCTCCTTTGCGCTGATGCTGGGTATATACATTCAGCGGTCGGGATTGACCATCATCTTGCTGCTGAATTCTTATCTGATCGAACTGATCATCAAGGAGAATATTAACGACTATGTACCACAGATCATTCCCTACTTCCCGCTGGAGTCAATCATGAACTTGGTGCCCATGCCGTTTGCGCGGTACGCCTTCCAGGAGATCCGTGATTTCGTCACGTTCGAGTCCATCGCGATTGCGCTGGTGTGGGCCGTGTTGTTCAACTACTTCGGCTATCTCAAGCTGAAGAAGTCGGATATATAACTAGGGGTCAGGGGCGAGGGTTCAGGGGTCTAACAATCCTCAGAGGCGCACGGCTCATTCTCCCATTCTGTTTCCAGTGTGATGTGCTGGATATGATGATGGTGAAGTTCGTGACGTAAAGTTTCCTTGATGGAGTGCTCTTGCTCGTGGGCGATGTCCTTCTTCAGTACCAGGTGAGCTGTCAGCGCGTTTTCTGTTGAACTCAATGCCCAGATATGCACGTGGTGCAGGCCAGCGACCCCTTCCAGCTTTAGAGCATGGTCTGTGATTTCTTTTACGGAAACGTTCTCCGGTACGCCGTCCAATGACAGGCGGAGACTTTCTTTCATGAGTTTCCACGTGCTGAAGAGAATAACAACAACCACGGCGAGGCTCAAGACACTGTCGATCCAGTACCAGCCGGTGAAGAAAATGGCAATGCCACCCACTACGATACCCGCCGAGACAAGCGTATCGCTCAGCAAATGCAAATAGGCGCTCTTGATGTTGATGTCCTTATCCTTTTCTCGGAAGAAGAAGAATGCCGTAGTACCGTTGATCAGAATGCCGACCCCAGCAATGATGGCAATGGTCGACCCGGACATGGGTTCCGGGTTGAAAGCTCTCTGAACGGCCTCAAAGGCAATGGCGCCAATCGAGACCAGCAGGATAACGGAATTGAAAAGTGCAACAAGTATGGAGGTCTTGCGATAACCGTATGTGTAGTGATCGTTGGCCTTGACTTTCAAAAGACGAAAGGCCACTAGCGACAATACGAGCGTACCAACATCAGCGAGGTTATGCGCCGCGTCGGATAGCAGGGAAAGGGAGTGGATCGTGAATCCGACCCCCGCCTCCACGATCACGAACAGGAAATTCAGCAAGATACCCAGCGTAAAAGCCGTGCTGACTTTTGACCAAACCGGAGGAGCAGGATGGTGGTGATGTTCGTGTCCCATCAATGGCAAAGTTCGGAAAGGATTGCCGCTTAATCCACGATCGAGGTATAAATCAAGTTCTTGATTTTTTCGTTCATGTTGCGGTACGGTGATCCCATCAGGTTGGTATAGATCAATACAACCAGCTTTTCCTTCGGATCACCCCAATAGCTCGTACTGAAGGCGCCACCCCAGGAGAAGGTCCCCAGCGAATAGATCGACTGGTAATCATTTTTGTCGGTCTCAAGCCCGAATCCCAGACCAAACTGCGTGGTGATGGGTGGTTGTGTCTGGTTGGTCAGCATCAGCTCAACGGTCTTCCGGCTCAAGAGACGCACGCCATTGTATTCGCCCTTGTTCAGGAACAGCTGCAGAAACCGGGCATAATCCTCGGTTGTTGAACTGAGTCCAGCGCCGCCGGAGAAGTATGTGCCATCGAGGGTGGGGTAATTGACATTGACCTTGTCATACGCGCTGGTAGTTACCTTGGAAAGGACCCCGTCCTTGACTTGATACAAGGGGACCAGGCGATTGTGTTTTTCTTTAGGCAAATAGAAATACGTATCGTTCATGCCCAGCGGCTGGAAGATACGTGTGCGGAGAAACTGGTCGAAGGGCATTCCTGAAACCACTTCTACGAGGTAGCCGAGAACATCGGAGTTCAACCCGTATGTATATGCCTCACCCGGATGATGCTTCAAAGGAAGGCCGCCGAGCTTCTTCATCTTGTCGGCCAACACCATGTCATGGTTACCGATGCCACTGGGTATGCCAGCTTTCGCGTAGATGGCCTTGAACTCCTGGCTACCAATGCCGGCATAGTCGAGACCCGAGGTGTGGGTGAGAAGCTGACGGATGGTGATCTCGCTCTTGGCTGGTTGTGTGGTATATGACGTGTCGGCCCAGTTGACATTGACCAGTACCTTCTGGCCCTTGAACTCCAGTATGTAGCGTGAGATCGGGTCGTCGAGGAAGAGCTTGCCCTCCTCAAACAGCATCATGACCGCGAGCGAGGTGATGGCCTTGGTCTGGGATGCAATGCGAAAGATATCATCTTTCTTCATAGGCACCTGAGTCTCAGCGTCACTGTAGCCAAAGGCTTTGTGGTAGACGATCTTCCCATTGCGTGCGATGAGCACAACAGCGCCGTTGACCCATTTCTTGCTTACATGCTCGCCGACGAGCTGGTCGATGCGGTTTAAGCGCTCAACAGAAAAACCATTTTCATTGGGCTTACCGGGCAGTAGCGTTTGAGCCTGACTCCATAGCGTGATGGTAAGGAAGAGGATACTGAACGTGTATTTCATAGCGTGTGGTTCTGGTGTAGGTGAAATTAAGGTAGTTTCATTTTATCGATTTTGAGAATGGTTTGTGTCAGCACACTGGCTCCATTCGCCATATCTTGTGGCGTTGTGTATTCGTCGGGAGCGTGGCTCACGCCTTTCTTGCTCGGTACGAAAATCATCCCTGTAGGTGCGATCGTGGCCATATCCTGAGCATCGTGACCGGCTCCGCTGGGCATCACCATCGCGGTGAAACCAAGTTCTTTCGCTGTCACCATGATTTGCTCCTGCAGGCGCTTGTCAGTCAGCGCCGGCATATTTTCGTTGGTTATCTTGTATTGGATTGAGGTGCCGGTGGCCTTTTCGATCTCCTTGCCCTGGGCCTGAATGGTAGCAAACACAGCGAGAACCTTATCGTGTGACAGATCCCGGATTTCCAGCGTCATCACCACTTTGCCGGGAATCACATTCGGTGCGCCGGGCTCCGCGCGGATCCGGCCAACGGTTGCCACCTGCCTGCCAGCCATGCCAACGGCTGCCTGGTTGATGGCCAGTGTCAATTTCGCCGCCGCCAGCATCGCATCCTGCCGCTGATCCATTGGCGTCGTGCCCGCATGGTTGGCCTTGCCGGTAATGGTCACATCCCACTGATTGATGCCAACAATACCTTCGACAACACCGATGTTAATGCCTTTCTGATCGAGGATGCCACCTTGCTCAATATGTAATTCAATGAATGCCTTGTAGTATCCCTTTTTGCGCACAGCCTCTGAAAGCCTGTTAGGATCGCCTCCGATGTCAAGAATACCCTGGCGGATGGTCTTGCCACTATTGCTGACCAGATCGAGGGAAGTAGGTGGAAGTATTCCGCACATCGCTTCGCTGCCGATAAGTCCGCCTTCTTCGTTCTGAAAGATGATTACCTCCAGCGGATGTTGCGTGGTGATCTTGGCTTCATTCAGGAGTTCGATGCATTCAATGGCACCCAGCGAGCCAACATCGCCGTCATAGTTTCCACCTCCGGGGACACTGTCGATATGCGAACCAAAGGCAATGGGCTGCAGCGTGTTGTCTTTACCCAGACGGCGGCCGATGATGTTTCCTGCGGCGTCAATACGTACTTCCAGCCCTGCGGCTTTCA
>CAYMPU010000024.1:0-72156 GCA_964392375.1 uncultured Ohtaekwangia sp.
GACCGGAGGCAGGAGAAAGGAGAAAGGAGATAGGAGAAAGGAGTGTGGGAGCTCCCTCCTAACTCCTCCCTCCTATCTCCTAACTCCTCCCCATGCAACCTTTCCCCCAAATTCCGCATCTTCGTCTTTGTGACGCGGCTCCTCCTTTTTGGCATTCTCCTTCTTCTCGCGCATTTTCCTGCCTGCAGCCAGGAGGCAATTCACGGCAGGGTGGTCGACGCAGAGACACGGGAGCTGCTGCCGGGGGTGCATGTTATTGGCTATAGTGCGAAACGTGTATTTGGAAGTTCGACCAACATAGAAGGTAACTTCGTGCTTCAGCAGCAATCGTCGCTGGATTCCATCCGCATCTCCTGCATCGGCTATACAACGACGGTACTGCGCCGCGATCAGATCGGCCGGGAACCCCTCCTTGTTCTCCTCCGTCCATTTGTTACGTCGCTCAAAGCGCTCACCGTGAAGCCGGCCTCGCCGGAGCAGCTGATTCGCGAGGCAGTCCGTGCCCTTCCTCGCAATTATGCCGCCCAGCCGTTTCAGGTGCGGGGATTCTACCGTGAGCAGATTCGTAAGAGCCGCGTATATTTTTCTGTGGCGGAAGCGGTGTTTGAAAGCCAGGTGTACCCGGGCAAAGGCGTTGATGCCGTGCAACTCAAACTGATCCAGGGGCGGCGCAGCGAGACGGTGCAAAGCACGCGGATGTTCGAAGACTTCCATCCTGGCGGTGGACCCAATTACCTCATGGGGCACATGCTGGAGGCAGAAGTTCCTGAGTTTTTACAAGAGACTAATTTCCCAGACTACGAATACACCATCGATTCCATCACTTCGTATGATGGCAATGACGTGTACGTGATCAACTTTGACCAAAAGGCATCGCTGAAGGAGAACCTGTGGGCCGGGACAATTTATCTCGACGCAGAGTCACTGGCATTCATCGACATCACCTTTGCGCTAAGTCAGCGCGGACTCGAGTACCGCAAGCACCTCTCTGGCACCGACAAGGTGATGGCCGGCCTACTGGGCATCGACTACGAGGTCCTGAGCCGGTCGACACACTATAGCTATCGCCGCACCGGTTCGGTCTGGGCGCTGCACGAGGCCCGACTGAGCATGGACATTCATTTTCTTCAACCCCGCAAAGCCATCGACGAGCAGTTTACACTCCAGGCCGAGATGCTGGCGCTATCGCAAACCGGCGGAGCCCTCGTGCCCTTCGCAAAGAATGATACATGGCGCAAGAATCAGCTGGTTAAAAACCTCCCGGGTGAATTCGACGAAGGCTTCTGGGGTTCCGATAATTACATTCAGCCCGAGACATCACTCACGGCAGCGGTTGAAGCGATGGATGTACTGAAGGCCGCAACCCTCCCCACCGGTATCCCCGATGGATGGATGCTCTTGCACGCGTCCGGAGTCAAAGTCTATCAGCGCGACTCCACCCTCCTGCTCAAACCATATGTAGAATCACGATGGAAAGACGAAGAGCAAGGACCTTTTCTATGGAGGACACAGTCTGGCGACTTTGAAATGTATACGCGACTGCGGATCACGCAAGCAAAAGATACTGCGGCAGTCCCCGATGCGGGCTTTCAAGCCGGAGGTCTGATGTTGCGCGCTGAGGGTGAAGGTCCTGAAAACTACATTCTCTTCGGCCTGGGATGCATGGGAAATCCTCAACTTAAACTCATCAGTCAGAACACCATCCGGGGAAACTCCGCCATTCACGTCACGCGTGTTGAGCAAAATGATATCCCGCTGCGCTTGCGGCGGCAAGGCAACCGCATCGCGCTCCACTACTACGCATCGGAAAAGAAGCAGTGGGTATTGCTCCGCGAAATCCGTCGCGATGATCTGCCGGCCTCTCTACAATTAGGCATCGCAGGGTTTGCTTACTTTCCCGGAAACGGACCGAACCGCCAACCGAATATTCTTGTTCACGCCAAAGGGTTCCGCGTAACGCCCATCACCAAGTGAAACGAATACTGGCATTGACCTTTCTTCTTCTATCGGCGCAGCAGGCGTCTTCGTGCCTCATTTTCATTTTTGCCGACAGCAAGAACATTATCATAGGCAATCACGAAGACTGGCCAGCACGCGACGCCAGGGTTCGGTTTATTCCTGGCCAAGGCAAAGAACTTGCCGTGATTGCCTTTGACTTTGCCAGCGAGGGCTTCATCCAGGGCGGCATGAACGCAGCTGGCCTTTTCTTTGATGGAACAGCAACACCGTTTGTCCCTCTCGATTTTACCGGCAAGGAAGTCTTCACGGGAAAGGATTTCTGGCTGTCCCTATTGAAATCATGTTCTACGATTCAGCAGGCGATCGATTTCATTCAAAAATACCAGGTACCCGAATTGGAGAAGGTGCACCTGTTCTTTGCCGACCGCACCGGACAATCGGTCATTGTGGGAGCCTATGACGGTGAACTGACCTTCACGTGGAGGAGTCAGCCATTCCAGGTGCTCACGAACTTCAACATTGTGGATCCCGAGTACGGCGGTGAGCAGCCATGCCCACGTTATGCAACAGCCACCCGCATCTTGTCACAGCCGACACGTGATCCTATGTCGAGCGCAAAAACGGTTTTGGCAGAAACCACACAAGGAGAACTTACGGTCTACTCCACATTATTCAATTTGACCACCGGCACGGTTGCCATCTTCTACCTGGCTGATTTTTCCAAAAGTCTTACGCTGGATCTTTCGGCAGAATGGCAAAAGGGACCTCACGATATTCTTCTCAGCGAGGCTTTCCGGTAGTCCCATCGCCAAAAAATCGGGACAGCAATCAGGTTTTGTACGGACTTCGGCTTAACTTATCCACCCGAGTCATTCGAACAAATAACCCCACCCGATGAACGCCTTGGTTTGCACGGAGCATGGTCTTCCGGAAACATTGAAACTGACTACCCTGCCCGACCCAAGCGCAGGCCCCGGTGATGTGGTCATCCGGGTTCGCGCCTGTGGCGTCAATTTTCCTGACGTACTGATCATTCAAAACAAATACCAGTTCAAGCCACCACTGCCCTTCTCACCCGGTGGCGAGGTGTCGGGCGAAGTCATTGCCGTAGGTGCCGATGTAAAGCATGTTAAATCCGGTGACCGGGTCGTCGCGCTGTGTGGATGGGGTGGCTTCGCCGAACAAGTTGTGGTACAGGCTTCCCGGGTGTTCCCCATGCCCAGGGGAATGGACTTCATCAACGGCGCATGCACACTCTATACGTATGGAACTTCCTATCATGCGCTCAAGGACCGTGCACAACTGAAGCGTGGTGAAACCGTTCTGGTTCTGGGTGCCGGCGGTGGTGTGGGCCTTGCGGCGGTGGAACTGGCGAAGCTCATGGGTGCCACGGTGATCGCCGCAGCATCCTCCATTGACAAACTCGAAGCGTGCTCAGTAAAAGGCGCTGACCATCTCATCAATTACACCGATGAAGACCTCCGTGCACGCATCAAAGAAATTACGCATGATCAGGGTGTTGATGTGGTGTATGATCCGATCGGCGGGCCGCTGGCAACAGAGGCTCTTCGTTCAATGGCCTGGAAGGGGCGCTACCTCGTGGTGGGCTTTGCATCGGGACCGATACCTCAGTTTCCCGCCAACCTTCCCTTGCTGAAAGGCTGCTCGATTGTGGGCGTCTTCTGGGGAAGTTTTGCCGAGCGTGAGCCGCAGAAAAGTCTGCAGAACTTCGGCGAGCTGTTGGGCTTTATCAAGTCAGGTGTTATCAAACAACACATTCACAAAATCTATACGCTGGAGGAGTCTGCTCAGGCACTTTCGGATCTCATGAACAGGAAAGTGACAGGCAAGGCGGTTGTCAAAGTGGGTACCTGGGAGGATGAACCCGCTAAAGAAGAAGCCAGGTCAACGCCACAGAAATCCGAACCGGTCGACTCCGTCAAACCGCTGGTCCTTCAGCTGGGCGATCTGAAGAAAAACATCGGCACATCCCTCGGTGTGAGTGAATGGTTTACCGTCACACAAGAGATGATCAACGACTTCGCGCGGGCCACGCATGACTACCAGTGGGTCCATGTTGATACCGAGCGGGCGAAAGAGCACATGCCCGGCGGCAAGACCATCGCGCACGGCTACCTCACCATGTCGCTGGCATCGAAGTTCTTCTTCGAGCTGCTGCGCATTGAAGGCGTGACCACATCGATCAACTACGGTCTCAACAAGGCACGATTTCCAGTTGCCGTAAAATCCGGCAGCCGCATCCGCATGACGGGCAAGATCAAGGATGTAGAAGACATGCCCGGCGGCGGAACCAAAATGATGATGGAATGCATCATGGAAGTCGAGGGTGAAGAAAAGCCCGCCTATGCGGGCGAACTGATCACTGCACTTTTCTAAACTTTCGACGCTAAACCTTAGACTTTAGACCTTAGACTTTAGACTTTAGACTTTAGACCTATCACTCATGAGACTCAAAGAAAAAATTGCCATTGTCACCGGTGGAGCTGCCGGCATTGGCCTGGCCACCGTTAAAGCCTTTGTAGAAGAGGGCGCCTCTGTCGCCATGTGGGATGTGTCCGACAAAGGGGCCGGCATAGCTGAAGAACTCGTCAAGGCGGGACATCGGGTTACGTTTACGAAAGTTTCGGTAACCGACAACGACCAGGTGCTTCGGGCTACCGAGACCGCCGCAAAGACATTCGGCCGTATCGACATTCTCATCAACAATGCCGGTATCACCAAAGACCGCACGCTGCTGAAGATGAGTCGCGAGGAATGGAATGACGTGATCGGCGTAAACCTCACCGGCGTCTTCAACTGCACGCAAGCAGCGGTGCCGTACATGAAGGAAAAAAATTATGGCCGTATTGTGTCGGCCTCCTCGAACGTGGCCATCCGTGGCAACTACGGGCAGACCAACTACGTTGCCACCAAGTCGGCGATCATCGGCATGACAAAGGTATGGGCGCTGGAGCTCGGTCGCTTCGGGATCACCGCCAACTGCATCGCACCCGGATTCATCAAGACCCAAATGACTGACGCCATGCCGGAAGAAGTCCGCAAGGCCAGCCTCGCCCATATACCTGTAGGCTACTGGGGAGAACCTCATGATATTGCCAACGGGTATGTATATCTCGCCTCGGACGAGGCGCGGTTTGTGAGTGGGATTTGTTTGACCATTGATGGTGGAGCGGCGAGGTAGTTGGTGAGTGGCCGTCAGAAAAAGGTGAACGTGCAATGTCCAAAACTTGTTTAGATCTTCGACCTTTTTTTGCAGTGGGGGCCTTTTTCTTTGTGTAGGGCACGGGACCTCGCCTGGGTAGCTCTATCTTTGGTAGCAGGCCATGAACAACCTCCAGATCACCATTGTTGAAGACGAGTTGATCGTTTCGGAAGATCTCAAGCAGATACTTCTTGATGAAGGCTACGATGTGACGGGCTGCTTTGAATCGGCGGAAGAAGCACTTGTCCACCTGGCAAGCATCAAGCCAGACCTCGTGATGATTGATGTACGGCTGAAGGGGAAACTGACCGGCGTTGAATTGGCGGAAACACTACGCGCCTTTCACAAGGTTCCCATCATTTTTGTGACAGCCAATTCCGATGAAGCAACGTATCAGCTGGCACGAAAAACCAAGCCACAGGCATTTCTTGTAAAGCCATTTAATGCCCGAACCCTACTTGCCGCGGTAGACCTTGCCTTGTTCAACTTTTCAGAAGGCGCAATAGCAGAAACCATTGTCGATTCATCGATCGTTCAAAAAGATTTTCAGACCGTAATCGCCGATGGTTTCTTTATACGCGAGGGTGGTCGTCACAAGAAGATCAAACTAAGTGACCTCCTGTTTATTGAAGCCGACGGAAGTTACGCCAAACTGGTCACAACGTGCGGCCAGCATACCATCACCCAAAATCTGAGTGCCTTTCTACGGAAAGTAAATCTCCCATTACTGACCCGCGTCCACAGATCCTTCATTGTCAATGTATCGCGCGTCGATTCTTTTGATGAAGGCTATATCTACATTGACAAGTACCCGATTCCCATCAGCAAAACGTACAGAAGTGAATTCATTGCAACATTAAACGCCTTATAGGTTACCCGACAATGCTCAACCCGTTCAATTGGATTTCGAGAGTCGTTGGATCGATTTGCACCACAGTACCCTTGAGCTTTCGAAGGAGTAATTCCATCAGCCGGATGCCAAATCCCTTGCCCTTCGACATTTGCAAGCTGTAGCCTGGCCCATTGTCCGATACACTCAACCGCACGTGATTCCCTTCGCGCGCAATCTTCAGGCTAAATTCCGGAGATTGGTGATTGCCGAACGCGTGCTTGATGGCGTTGGTGGCAAGTTCATTGATCAGCAACCCCAGAGCAATGGCAGAATCAACATCGACACGAATCGGCTCAACAGACACGTTTCTTTTCACCGTTACTCGATTTGGCAACGAGAGCATCAGGTTATCGATCAGCTCATGGATGAAGGATGGCAGATGAACGGCCTGAATACCCTGCATCTGGTAGAGCCTCTGGTGAATTAGTCCCATGGTCATGATCCGGGTCTTGATCTCCTCAATTTGTTGGGCCAGCTCTTCATTGTCCACCGTCTGCGCCTGAAGACTGAGCAGACTAACGATGTACTGAAGGTTGTTCTTTACCCGATGGTGAACCTCCAATGTAAGCGCCTTTTGTTCGGTGTTAGACTCTACCAGCCTTTCGTTTTGGTGCTGAATCTTGCGACGCTGTAAATAGAGGACACAGATAAATCCTATCGAAAGGGAAGTAAGAACCGCCAATGACACCACCGTAATTGTGCGGCTCCGGACAATCAGGCGTGCCTCGTCGAGTTCCCGTACCTTTTTTGCCGTTTGAAATTGCGCCTGAAACCGAATCATGGTCATGGCATCCATATTTCGATCAATGCTATCGGCCAACGCCAGATGCCGCTTGGAAAACTCGAGGGCCTTGTCGTAGCGTCCGAGCGACTCATAGAGTTCCTGTCCAAATTGATACAAGTTGCTGGCATGAAGTACGGAAGTGTTTTTCGCGAGGGCCAGCCCCTTCAGAAGGTGATCTTCAGCCTTGACCAAATCGCCCTTCATGCGGTACACTTGGGCCAAACTCAAATGCAACCCCGGAACCGTGATTCGGTTGTTCATCCGCTCATTCAATTCAAGAGCCAGCCCAAAATACCACAAGGCTGAATCACCCTGCTGGTATTCGAGATGTGAATTGCCCAGTTGCTGGTACGTAGTGACAACCTTAATTTGCGTCGCAAAGGGAAGTTCACGCAAGGCCTTTGCATGAAAATAGAAGCAAGAATCCTTCATTCCTGCCAAACCATACTGCTTTGCAGCCAGATACCAAAAGGGATAGTGTCCCATTTCTTTCATTGCCTTTGAACCCAAGGCAGCGAAATACCCTGACCGCCGGTGATCCCCAAGTTCATGGTAGGCAATACTGATGTTGATAAGGGTTTGATATACGCCGACTGGCTTACCCTCCTTTCGGAATTTCTGAAGCAACCCCTGTTCTTCCACAATTTCATTTTGATAATAGAGGGTGTCAATGAAATGGGTATTACCGTCGGAAAAATCGCCTACCAGGTGAACAAAGTCCGGCTCGAGGTCCTTGAGCGTTTCCGATTCCATCAGGGCCTCCAATGAGGCGGCGTAATTCCCCTGACGATGATACATCAGCGCCATGTCGTGAAGAACTTCAATCTGCCCGGTACGAATCTTCAGCTTTTCGAAAATATCCCGACAACGGATGAAGTTGGCCTCTGCCGAGTCGTAGTACGCCTGATAATAGAAGTTGTTGGCTATGACATTATAACTCCGAGCTGTAGTCACTGCATCGCCAGCCCCTTTCGAGAATCGTACCGCATCTCTCAGTAAGCGAGTGGATTCATCGTAGTCGCCGTTTGTCCACATGGTCTTCGCCAGGGCAAGCAGAGCACGCGCTTCACACAACCCACCCTCGCCCTGGTACTTCGCAACCATTTTGCTGGATAAGGCAAGCGTGCGCGGGTAATCTGCCCAAATAAAATCCTCCACGCCCCGTGCCTCCTGGTTTAATACAAGTGTGTCGCACTGCGCATGTACCGCCGATGGCATCAGAACCAGAAACAAGAAAAGCTGTTGGCGCCCCATCATTGACTTGACCCTAACTGAGTAAGGGTCAAGTTACCAAATCATAAGAGACTTACAGAAGGTCTAAGGCATTTTGGCCAAGGTCCAGAATTTTTGGAAATAGAGCTCGCAGGTACAGTCGGCCTTGAACTCATAGTCAGCATCGATGGGTTCGCGTTGATCCCAGGCCATGGATGTACTTGTCACGAAATTGCTGATGGCGAACAAACCAAGGCCGGTATTCCCATTGTCACCGATCAGGATCGTCTTTGCCGTCACGTCCAATGTGTAAGTAATTGGGCCAAACATAACGGTGCCCGAAATATCCTTTACGGTAACTGTTGTTGCCGTTATTTCAAGTTTCAGTCCGATCATGTCAGGTGCTGCAGCTCTCGGTGTAATAATACCTACACCCTTCTTCCACTCGGTCCCTTCAGAAGTTGAAATAGCCCAGTTTCCCTGGATGGTAGTAGCCGTCAGTCCCGCGGGTGCAGGCGTTTCATCCTTTTTACAAGAGCCAAGCCCCAGCATGGCGAATGCCACGAAAGCAAAGCCAACGTACTTCATTTGTGTATTCATCTTTTCTGTTTTTATTGGTGCAACCAAATCTACCATGCTGGAAACCTCCATAAGACCTGACTTTGCAGAACGCCATTCAATTTTTGCGTACCTCATCCACGGCTTTGCGAAAACCTCCTGACTTTCTCATGTTTCTCAAATATTTGTAATTTGACCTAATCGATTAGCCAATGAGCCATTACACCAATCTCGACCACCTCAAATTCTTGTTAAAAGATGTTCATCCTATCGAACCACTGTTCGCCTTGCCGAAGTTTTCCCACGTGGACTGGGAGCAAGCCTGGATGATGGTGGAATCGGCGAAGGCTTTGGCTGACCGGCACATGGCGCCGTACTTCAAGGAGATGGACGAACACGGTGTGCACTACGACGGTAAGGGCGGCGTGAGCTCCCATCCGCAACTAAAGACCATCATCCGACAGGCCGCGGAGCAGGGATGGATCAACGGTGCCGCACCTTTCGACGTGGGTGGCATGCAGATGCCCCTGATGGTGTACAATGCGGGACAGCACATCTTCCAGGCCGCCAACAACGGGTGTCAGGGTTACTTCAGCCTCACCAGCGGAGCGGCGGCGCTCATCACCAGCTTTGGCTCGAAAGAACAAATTGACACATTCGTACCCAACATGTTCGACGGCCTTTGGCAGGGAACCATGGCCCTCACCGAACCACAGGCCGGCAGTTCACTCACCGATATCACTTCCAGCGCCAAGCCCGTTGCCGGGGACCGCTATCGCATCAAAGGCCACAAGATCTTTATCTCTGGCGGACAGCACGAGGCGTGCGACAACTTTGTACACCTGACGCTGGCACGCATCGAAGGGGCACCGGCGGGCACAAAGGGAATTTCACTCTTTATTATACCCAAGTTCCGCCCTGAAGGCGGCAGTCTCAAGTACAACGACGTGTTCTGCGCCGGCGACTTCCAGAAAATGGGACAGAAGGGCTATGTCACCACGCACCTTGTCTTTGGTGACAATGACGATTGCATCGGTTGGCTGGTTGGCGAACCCAACAAAGGACTCACCTACATGTTTCAAATGATGAACGAGGCCCGAATCGGTGTTGGACAAACGGCTGCATCGGTTGCCATGGCTGCTTATCAGGCCTCCTTGCAGTACGCCAAAGAACGAACACAAGGCCGGGTGATGAGTGAAAAAGATCCGCTGAAGCCTCCGACCCTGATTATCCGCCACGCCGATGTGCAGCGGATGCTGTTCACTCAGAAAGCCATCGCCGAAGGATCACTGTCGCTGGCCATGGAGTGCAACAAACTCTACGACCTGGCGCACGCTACGGAAGGCGATGTGCAGCGCAACGCATGGCTGCTGCTGGAGATTCTGACGCCCATTGTCAAAACTTACTCAGCAGAGCAAGGCAGTCGGTCGGCAGCCCTGGCGGTCCAGACTTTGGGTGGCTACGGCTTTACCATGGACTTCCCCGTACAGCAGCACTACCGCGATCTGAAGATCATGTCGATCTACGAAGGCACCACGGGCATCCAGTCTCTTGACTTGTTGGGAAGGAAAGTGAACATGGAAAAAGGAAGAGCACTCGCTACATTGTTATCGGCCATGAAAGGCACGATCGCGGACGCTACATCCGCCGAGCTCGCCCCGCATGGGAAGAAACTCGACGATGAGCTTGCCCGCGTACAGGCTGTACTGGGTCATGTGGCGAAGTTTGCTGCTACCGATATCGACCGCTTCCTCTCGGATGCAACCGTCTTCATGGAGCAGTTGAGTTTTGTGGTCATCGGCTGGCAGTGGTTAAAGATGGCAGTGGCAGCTGAGGCAAAGTTGAAATCCGGAGACTTCGGGTCTACGCCCAAAACCTTCTATGAGGGCAAGCTTAAAACCATGAAATTTTTCTTCCGGTATGAGCTTCCCCATGCGGAGGCTTGTGCGAAGACTATGATGGATCCAGAATACCTGACCAACCTCACCAGCTGGGAACAGCTAAGCTGATCGGCCCCATTTAACCGCAAAGAGCTCAGAGGAATACACGCTGAGTTCACAGAGGAACTCCGCGACCTTTGCGCAACCTCTGAGCACTCTGCGTTAAAAGAAACACCGCCATTCTGACGTATTTCTTCACTGAAATTGGCCTATTCCGGCCAACCTGTCTGCTTTTATCTCAGATTTTCGCATCGGCACAAATTTTCCTCATAGGTCATGCGGAAACAAAAACACATTACTAACCACAAAACCAAAAGTAGTATGAGCCTGATACGTTATAACACCACCGATTACGTGCCTGCAACATTCAGCAGCCTGATCGACCGTTTCTTCAACGACAGCATGACCCGTTCGGGTGGAAGTTCGTTCCAGCCTCGGGTTGACGTTGTGGAGAATGACAAAGCCTTTGAACTGCACGTAGCTGCACCGGGCATGAACAAGGAAGACTTCCAGATTGAAGTAAAAGACAACTTCCTGACGGTAAGTGGCGAGCGCAAATTCACCAGCGAGTCCAAAGACGTGAACTGGCACTCCATTGAGACCCAGTTCGGGGCTTTCAGCCGCTCCTTCGCGTTGCCGGAAAATGTTGACACCAACAAGATCAACGCCAAATACAACAACGGCATTCTGGAGCTGACGATCCCGAAGGACGAAAAGAAAGCACTGAAGACGACCATTAAAGTAAGCTAAGAGAGCGTTTTGGATTGAGGGGTTGGTTAGCTGGGCGCTCCGCCGAATGGCGGGCGCCCTTTTTTGTTATTCGTTTTTCTAGTACCGGTTTAGCCGTGGCACGCGATTTCATTCATCTCCCCCGACGAAAGGCATTCCGGCGCGCGACATATCCATCGAGCGGAATTATTCGTTAACCATTACCAATTAAACATTAATTTCGCGCATGCGTCGTTTCCTTTTCATCTCTGCGGTGGTGCTGTCGGCCTGCCTGGGTGCCGTGATCGGCGCTGTATACACCTTGCAGTATATGGAAGGCATTCCCGACTACACCTCCATCGTTGACCATCAAAAGGTCAGAATCTCACCCGGGGCAGGTACGTCGGCGATCAATTTTGAAAACGCCGCCAGGGTGGTAACGCCGGCGGTAGTCAATATCAATACCGTCTTTGGCGCGGGTGAGTTCAGCCTCACACCCATGGACCTCAATTTCGATCCCCTTGCCCGCCCCTCGGGCTCCGGTGTGATCATCTCCGACGATGGCTATATCGTCACCAACCAACATGTTATCGAAGACGCCACCGGCATTGAAGTGGTGCTCAACGATAATCAGCGATACTATGCGAAGGTGATTGGTCAGGACCCGAGTACAGATCTGGCGCTGCTGAAGATCAAGGCGAAGAACCTGCCGTATCTCAAATACGGCGACTCTGATTTTATTGTTCCCGGCGAGTGGGTACTGGCTGTAGGCAACCCCTTCGATCTAAACTCCACCGTCACTGCCGGAATCGTCAGCGCCAAGGCCCGCAACATCGGCATCCTTCGCGACAAGAATAACCTGCAGGTAGAGTCGTTCATCCAGACCGACGCGGCCGTGAACCCTGGAAACAGCGGCGGTGCGCTGGTCAACCTGAAAGGAGAACTCATCGGCATCAACTCGGCCATCGCCACCGTTACCGGAAGCTATTCGGGATATTCGTTCGCCATTCCTGTGAACCTCGTCAAGAAGATCATGGATGACTTGCTCGAGTTTGGACTCGTTCAACGAGGACTCCTCGGCGTCGAGATCCGTGATGTCACCGCCAAGCTCGCCCAGGATCGCCAACTGGATGTTGTGCGGGGCGTCTTCATCAACCGGGTAAACGCGGGCAGCGCAGCGGCTCAATCCGGCATTGAGCAGGGCGACGTCATCACAGCCATCGATGGCCAGGATGTAGGCAGCGTCTCTGAATTACAAGAATTGGTAGCCCGACACCGCCCGGGACATACGGTGCAAGTAACCTACCGCCGCAACGGTAAATCGGTATCGGTGAAGACAACGCTCAAGAATTTTGAAGGCAGGGAGTCCATCACACGACCGGAGGTGTCCTATGAACTGGAAGGAGCCCGCCTGGAGGATGTCTCCTATGCAGAACTAACCAAACGCAGTCTCGAAGGCGGAGTATTGATTCGCTCCCTTTCAACAGGCAAGTGGATGGACGCCGGGATCAAGAAGGATTTTATCATCACCCACATCGACAAAGTCATTGTCGACAATGTAGAAGACCTCAACCGCATCCTCGAATACAAGTCCGGCGCCATGCTGGTGGAGGGGATCTATTCTTCCGGTGCGAAAGCTGCTTTTGGTGTAGTCTGGTAAAAGCAATAGGCCGTTGGTGCCGGCCTTGTGCCGGGATGGCTTTTGGCCGTGCGGGGTTGTGTCGGCTTTGGTCGAACAAGCCGGTAATCAATACAAAGCCATTTGCCAACAGCTAATCGCCAATCGCTTTTTGTAAATTGCGCCCCTTAACCACTATCCACTCTTTACCCATCTCCCCATGGAAATCAAAGCTGTACTCAAAGAACTTGGAATCAAGAACGCCAATCCCGGAGTGTCCACGGGCAAGAAGTGGATCAAATCATCGGGCCCGGTATTAAAATCTGTATCCCCTGTCGATGGCAAGCTCATCGCTACCGTGCAGAGCGCCGACGAAAAGTCCTTCCAGAAAGTCATTGATGTATCGAAGAAGGCGTTTGAACAGTGGCGTCTGATCCCTGCTCCGAAGCGTGGGGAAGTTGTGCGCCAGGTCGGCGAGGCGCTCCGCAACAAGAAGGAGGCCCTGGGGATGCTCGTTTCCTATGAGATGGGGAAATCCTACCAGGAGGGTTTGGGCGAGGTGCAGGAAATGATTGACATCTGCGATTTTGCTGTGGGCCTTTCGCGACAGCTGCATGGGCTGACCATGCACTCCGAGCGTCCGCTGCATCGCATGTACGAACAATATCATCCGCTGGGCCTGGTCGGAATTATTTCGGCTTTCAATTTTCCAGTGGCTGTGTGGTCATGGAATGCAGCCCTTGCCTGGGTTTGCGGCGACACCTGCATCTGGAAACCCTCTGAGAAAACACCGTTGTGCAGCATCGCCTGCCAGCATATCATCGAAGACGTCTTTGCCAGAAACAATGTGCCGGAAGGTGTTTCCTGTATCGTGAACGGCAACGTGAAGGTCGGCCAGTGGCTATCTGCCAGCGAAGATATTCCGCTCATTTCCGCTACCGGCTCGGTGCGGATGGGCAAGGCCGTGGGGGCTGTCGTGATGCAACGCCTGGGCCGTCCGCTGCTCGAACTGGGCGGCAATAACGCCATCATTATATCCGAACATGCCAACCTCGACATCGCTATCCGCGGTGCGCTGTTTGGTGCTGTGGGAACGGCTGGACAACGATGTACAACCACACGTCGACTCATTGTACACGAAAAAGTCTACGCTACCGTCAAGGTCAAACTTCAAAAGGCTTATGGGCAGCTGAAGATCGGCAACCCGCTCGACACCCGGAATCACGTCGGGCCCCTGATCGACAAGCTTGCCGTACAGCACTACCTCGATGCGCTAAAGGCTGTGCAAAAACAGGGCGGGAGGTTCCTCGTCGAAGGAGGAATACTAACGGGTAAAGAATACGCATCCGGCTGCTATGTGAAGCCAGCCATTGCTGAAGTCAAGAATGAGTTTCCCATCGTACAACAGGAAACCTTCGCCCCCATCCTCTACCTGATCAAATACAAGACCATGGATGAGGCCATCGCGATCCAGAACGGCGTGAAGCAAGGACTTTCCTCCGCCATCATGACGACGAACATGAACGAAATGGAACGATTTCTTTCAGGCACGGGCAGCGACTGCGGTATCGCCAATGTCAACATTGGTACCTCGGGCGCAGAAATTGGCGGAGCCTTTGGCGGCGAAAAGGAAACCGGCGGCGGACGTGAGTCCGGCTCTGACGCCTGGAAGGTCTACATGCGGCGCCAGACGAACACCATCAATTATGGAACCACGCTTCCGCTGGCACAGGGAATCAAGTTTGATGTGTAGGGAGAGGCTATTGGTCCCGGCCTTGTGCCGGGATGGCCATTAGCTGTTGGCCGTTGTGGGGTAATGTTAGTTATTTACATAACGAGCCAATCCGCAACGGCCAACAGCCAATAGCGAATCGCCAATAGCTCCAGCCTCTTGGATTTCGGCGACAAGCACATTACATTAGGCCTCCAAACCACCTATGCAGTCCAAGCGATATCGTTCTGTCATGCTCATTGATGATAATGAAATTGACAATCTCATTAATCAGAAGATGGTGGAGGCTGCCTCCATCACGGATCACATCTACATCCACACCGGCGCAAAAAGCGCAATCGAATTCCTGCGTAACATTGAAAAACTTGACCTGGCGGACAAAGTCCTTCCGGATGTGATCTTTCTCGACATTGATATGCCGCTGATGGATGGATTTCAGTTTCTGGATGAATTTGAGCGATTGATGACCAGCACCAAGCAGAAATGCCGCATCGTGATGCTGACCTCCTCCATCAACCCACAGGATGTGAACCGGTCAAAGAAATACAGCAATGTGAAATTGTACCTCAACAAGCCGTTGACCCATGAGAGCATCATGGACTTGAGCATCTGATTAATCGTCGTCGTCAACGCTTCCACCCCCCTGAATCTCCAGGGCTATGAGCCGTTCGACAAACTTTTCATCCATGCGAATGAAGGATGTCGGCGCAAAATAGTTTACGGTCAACGATTTGAACCGGGGAATCACCGCCGAAATCTTCTTATGCTTCTCCTTTTTCGCTTCGCTGACGGCAATCTTGAGGATCTTGAGAAACGTTAACACATTCTCGCAAGCGTCTTTTCCAATGATTCGAATGTTGCGTTGTACGCTGTTGGACAGCTGATTGAACAAATCGATATCCTTCAGCATACAGTACTGGAGGCAAAGCAATGCCTTTACCTCCATCTGTGCCAACGGGTACTTCTTCAAGCTGACATCATTGATGAGGGTATTGAGCAATCGTGCCGCTTCATCATACTTGCCGGCATAGTAGCTGCACAAAGCACAGTACACGGAGTAAATAACATGCTGAGGGATATTATTAACATCCGGCTCAAAATCAGCGAAGAGTCCCTGCTGTTCGTTGTAGAGTTCCCCTTCAATGCCCAGGCGTAGTGTGCGCTCAAGCTTGGAAATGAGAAATCGGATGGAAAACGTATAGTAAGGATAGTTGACCAGCAGGTTGGACGCAGCGTCGTTGACCTCCTCGTAATACCGCTCAGCCTGTTGGTAAACTCTGTAGTGGTTGTAGTATTCCAGCTTGAGAAACTCGAACAGCAGATTGAGGTGGTAGTAGACCGGGTCGAGGTTGTATTTGCTGAAGATATCCTGTACACGCATGAATATATCCTCGATGGATTCTTCATCCTGATGTACTTTTTCATCCTCCTCTACAAAAAGACGATGAAAGACCACGATGCAGGACCTGTACACATACAACCGGTGTGACTCGTACAGATTGGCAATGCTGTGGATCTCCTTGGTCAGCAGGTCAAGGCTTAGTTTTTCGGTTAGGTCACCGCTCAGGTAGTAGTTGCCGTATTTCTTGAAGTAGTCGGCGACCACATCTTCAGCTTTGTCCACCGCAAGCATGTACGCCACGTGCCGGTTGTAGAGCTGTGAGAACTGGAAGTATTCCGGTGAGCTCAGGTGCAACTTCTTCAGCAACTTGTAAATGGTCGGCAATTCGCCCACGAGATCGGCCTCGATGAGTTCTTTCTCCAGCTTGCGCAATGTGGTGATGGCAATGGTCTTCTTTTGTGTGAAGAAAACTTCATTGATGTTGGCTACTTTCCGCAGGAGGTCGGTGCGGGGGCTTTCCATCTGCTGGACCAGGTGCTCTTCGATTTTCTGACTGAGTCGCGACCGCATGGTGTAATAAGCGTTGGCGTTAATATCCAACTCCGCCATCACCTTGGTCTCTGAAAGTTGTCGCTCGCGCATCGCCTTGAGCAAGTAAACCGACTTATCGGCATTGCCGGCAATCAACGAATCGTAGATGGCCTGATAGTCCTTATCGGACAACTGCTTGATGATGTTCTTTAGTTTTGCCATACCGGGGACGCCCAATAAACGGTAAAAAATACGAAACTCCTGTGGTTAATCTATCGGGGAAAGTATTGTTTTTGATAGATGGATAGCGGCCTCGAGACTTGCCGGGTGAGCGATTGATCCCGATAGCAATCGGGAAGAATACCAAACAGCCCTTACCGAACAAAAGGAACAATCTACATTCGACAGCTACGCGGGTCCAGCTACCAGCGCTTTTTGTACCCGCCCTCTTTCCGCTTTTTGGCATAAGGGCCTCCGCTGTGGGGGGCGCTGGAATATGTGCGCTTTTTGGGACGATCGGGACGTCCATCCGTATCGCCACCTGGACCGGTAACTTCTACTCTTACCGGGCGACCCTGGTACTCGACACCCTGAAATCCTTTTAAGACCTTATCCTCATTGCCCTTCTCCACTTCGAAGAATGAGAAAGCGCCTTTGATTTCAATCCTGCCAATATCCTTCTTTTCAAGACCTGTGAATTCATCAATTACTTCCAGCATCTCCGACTTCTCAAGACCGTCCATCCGTCCAAGGTTGATAAAGAAACGGGAGCACGAGGCATAGTTGCTGACAGCACCATCCCTGCTCCTGCCTGCATCGCCATTCAGATCGGGCGCATTGCGGTAGTAGTCCAGGAAACGGTTAAACTCGATGGAGGCAAAACGCTTGATGATATCCTGCTTGGTGAGGTCATTGAGTTCTTCGTACACCGCGGGAAGAAAGGCGGAGATTTCCTCTTCATTGATCTTCACTTCGCGCACTTTATGCATGAGGGCCAGAAGCTGCTTCTGACAAACTTCGTCTCCCGTGGGCACCATCATGCGCTGCACAGGGGCTTTGAGTGATTTCTCGATCTGCTTCAGCTTACCTTGTTCGGCGCGACTGACGAGCGCGATG
This sequence comes from uncultured Ohtaekwangia sp., assembly GCA_964392375.1. Classification (GTDB taxonomy): domain Bacteria; phylum Bacteroidota; class Bacteroidia; order Cytophagales; family Cyclobacteriaceae; genus ELB16-189. Next base: position 17,616 of record CAYMPU010000024.1, read on the forward strand.
GAGATTCCCTTTTTCCCGGCACGGGCCGTACGGCCGGATCGGTGGGTATAAAATTCCATTTCATCCGGCATGTTCATATGAATTACATGCGTGATGTCTTCTACGTCGATACCACGGGCGGCGACATCCGTAGCCACTAGAATCTGCAGCGCACGGCCGCGGAATTTCATCATCACCCGGTCGCGTTGTTGTTGCGTGAGATCACCGTGGAGGGAGTCGGCATTGTAACCGTCCTTCATCAGCATCTCGGCAACACGTTGGGTATCGATGCGGGTACGGCAGAAGATGAGCCCGAAGATTTCCGGCGTAAAGTCAAGAATCCGTTTCAGGGCAAGGTATTTATCCCGCTCCTGTACAACCACATAACGGTGTTCAATATTGACATTGCCCTTGTTCTGCTCCCCGACAGTAAGTTCAAAAGGGTCTGTCATGTAGTTCTTCATGATCGAACGCACCTCGCGGGGCATCGTTGCGGAGAAGAGCCAGGTATTCTTGGTCTCGGGGGTAAACGACAGAATCTTGTCGAGGTCTTCCTTGAAACCCATGTTCAGCATCTCGTCAGCCTCATCGAGAACCACGTACTGGATAGTCGCCAGGTTGATTGCCTTCCGTTCGATAAGATCAATAAGACGGCCGGGGGTCGCCACGATAACCTGAGCACCACGCTTTACTTTGCGTATCTGCTCGCTAATGCTGGCTCCGCCATAGACAGCTGTGATGTTGAACGGCTTGAATTTTTCTGAGAAATTCTCGAGGTCGCTGGTGATCTGGAGTGTGAGTTCGCGCGTTGGCGCCAGGATAAGGGCCTGTGTGAACTTGCTCTTTTCATCGATAAGTTCCAGCAGGGGAAGGCCAAAGGCGGCTGTTTTGCCTGTACCTGTTTGAGCAAGGCCAACGAAATCCTGGTTGCCCTTCAATAGCACGGGGATCGCTTTCTCCTGGATTGGGGTGGGTGTTTCAAAACCCAGGAGCGTTACCGACTCGACCAGGCCCGGGGATAAGCCCAGTGATTCAAAGTTTTTCATTTCAATAGATTGACCGCAAAGGTAAGCCTAATCAGGCAGATACCACGTGCAGAGGGGTTGAACAAGGCCGATGACAGGTATGATGGATGGTGACCGAAGAAACTACCGCCTCAGAGGCCAATGGCAGAACAATCCTGCAGGGACGCGTGACGCTGGGCTGGCTTACCGCTAACAGAATTCCCGCCAGAGTGAAAGCAAAGAGCAGTTACCTTTGTCGCCGCTCTTACGGAAAAATGGCCAACGGCATAAAAATTACGCACCAAGGCCAACTTTCGCGTTCAAGAACTGTTCTTAAAGCTTTAGGTGAAAAAACATGCAGTCGATACATAAGACATTGGTAAAGGGTTTATTAGGGGTTTTAGTGACCATGGCTTTCTTCAGTGCTCAGGCGCAGGAAGGCAAGGGCAAGATCAGCGGCGTTGTGATGGATGGTTCCACCAAACAACCCGTGGAGTTTGCCACGGTCGCACTGACCAACCCCGGTTCTGATAAACCCATCAACGGGGCCATTTGCGATGACAAGGGCCGGTTCTCCATTACAAAAGTGCCTAACGGAACCTATTCGCTTGTCATATCCTTTATCGGGTACGAAAACAAGGTCGTTGAAAACGTTACGATCACCGACCGCAAGAGTACTTTCGAGACTGGGTCGATTATACTTGCTACAGGCAACAAGGAACTTGAGGCTGTTACGGTGGAAGGTCAGCGTGCGATTGTAGAAGAGAAGGTTGACCGCACGGTGTATAATGCGGAAAACGATGCTACGGCCCGTGGCGGTGATGCAACGGATGTATTGAAGCGCGTGCCCTTGCTCTCGGTGGACATGGATGGAAACGTGTCGCTTCGTGGGAACTCCAACATACGTGTACTCATCAATAACAAGCCTTCTACCATTACGGCGAGCAGCGTGGCCGATGCATTGAAACAAATTCCTGCCGACCAGATCAAGACCGTTGAGGTGATCACCTCTCCTTCTGCAAAGTACGACGCGGAAGGTTCAGCCGGCATCATCAACATCATTACCAAAAAGAATACACTTCAGGGGCTTACCCTCAATGTCGACGGAAGTGCCGGGTACCGCGGCTCCGTCCTGGGCCTAAATGGCAATTACCGGAAAAAGAACATGGGTTTCTCGCTCGGGGGCTTTACGCGGAGTAGCTACAATGTCAACGGAAAGTTTTCGAACAATCAAACAACCACCTCCTCGACGGGGATCGAGTCTACCAATCTCCAGAACGCCGATACACGCCGCAACGATCTCTTTGGCAATGGTCAATTTGGATGGGACTGGGATATCAACGCCAACAATTCGCTGGCGGCGTCTGTGCGATATGGCGCTCGGAACGGTTATAATTACCAGGACAACCTCTTTACGCAAATCACACAGCCCTCTGTGCCATCGACCACCAGCTTGCGGGATGTGGAAGTAGATGATAAGTCAGGGACCCTTGATGCGAGCCTGACCTATACCCATCTTTTCAAGAAGCCGCAACAGGAGTTCAGCCTGCTCGGGCAATACAGTCGTAACAATCGGAACAACGACTTCTACAACTTCATCCTCAATGAAACCGATCAGTCTGTCACGAGCCGCCTGCGCAACGACAACAAGAGTTTCAATGAGGAGACGACCATGCAAGCCGATTACCAGACCCCAATCAGTACTAATCAGCTTCTAGAGTTTGGTGCTAAAGCCATCATGCGTAAGGTGTCGAGCGACTATACTTCGTTCTCGGCAACGGGCGATACAGGACCTTATGTACCCGTAACCAACAGCAATCTTTCCAACGTGTTTACATACAACCAGAATATTGCAGCAACGTATTTATCGTACACATACAGTACGAAGTCGGGCTATAGCTTCAAAGTGGGGTCACGCTACGAGTATACCACCATCAACGCTAACTTTGCCAACGAAAAGGGTCCTGTAGAAATTCCGTCATACAACGTCATTGTTCCCAGCGCCAACGTGTCTAAGCGCCTCAAGAACGGCAGCACGGTTAAGCTCGCTTACAACCGGCGCATCCAGCGACCCAGCATTCAGTTCTTGAACCCCAACGTTCAGGGCAGCAATCCCTATTCAATCACCTATGGCAATCCAAACCTGGGACCCGAGTACACCAATAATTACGAACTTTCGTATAGCACCTCCATCAAGACCGTCAATCTGAATATGTCCACCTTTGTGCGCAACACGGACAACGCCATTCAAAGCCTTCGTACCGTTTTCGGCGAGAACCCGGCTGATCCTGACACTGTCCAGACCACCTATCAGAACATCGGTCGCGAGGATGCCTATGGTGGCAATATTTTCGCGAGCGTCAATCTCTCCAGCAAATTCATGCTGAACGCAGGAACCGATGTTTATTATGCTGTGTTGCGCAATAACGATCCCAATCCTCTCTATACAGCATCCAACCAAGGTTGGGTTTATAACCTCCGCCTCTTTGGTAGCTATACGCTAACCAAAGGTTGGGGAGTTCAGTTCTTTGGCTTCTATCGGGGGCCTCAGGTCCTTTTGCAAGGCAAGCAAGGGAACTTCTATTATTATGGGCTTAGCGTGCGAAAGGAGTTCGCAAACAAGAAAGGCAGCATTGGTTTGGGAGCAGACCAATTCTTGACACCCGCCTTGCGCATCGAGAATACAACGCAGTCATCAACGATCAAACAGCAAAGCGTTTCAGAGTTGTACAACATGAACTTCCGGATTTCTTTCAGCTACCGGATTGGCAAGATGGGCTTTGATGCTCCACGTCGTCGGAAACGCTCTATCAACAACGACGATCTGAAAGATGGAGGTGGCGACAACGGTGGCGGTGGCGAAGCACAAGCAGCACCCGCGATGGGTGGCGGTGGCCAGCGTCCGGCAGCCGTTCCCGCAGCAGCCGCAGGTGCAACAGCAGCCCGTCCCGCAACGACAACGCCGGTTGATCCCGCAGCCGTCGTCGCAGCTGAAGGCACATGGACATACACGATCGAGTCGCCACAGGGTGGCGGTGGCACACTCACCATCAAAAAAGACGGCGACAAATACACAGGGGTCATTGTAAGTTCCCGCACGAACCGTGAAGCACCGCTTTCTTCGGTAACGCTCAATGGCAATGAGCTCACCTACACCTATGACATGAGTTTCGGCCCCAACACCACGACCATCCAGGTCAAGTCGATCATCAGCGGCGATGAGATGACGGGAACGATGGCCCTTGGGCAGTTTGGGACATTCCCGGTGAAAGCGAAGCGAGCGCCGTAGAAGCTGTTGGCCCCGGCCTTGTGCCGGGGTGGCCATCGGCATTTGGCGTTTAGCGTAGAGGTCAGCATTGGCCCGCAAGTGGATAAACCCGCGCGCGGCCAACAGCTAATTGCCAATAGCCAATAGCCATTCCTTTCCCCTATTTTTTCCTATCTTGAGCCAACACTCCTCTATGGCCAGGCTCGCACGGATTGCAGATTCCGTCTTCTACTCCTTCCCCATCCAGCTTCTGCTGAACAACCTGCGGCGCAACCATGTGCTGATATTGTGCTGGATCATCCTCTTTGCGATGATCACTGGCAACTTCGGCAAGTACCTGGGAATTCCCTACCTGTTTCTCGACCCTGAGTACCTGAATGAGGTGAACTTCACCAGTTTCCTCATCATCGGGGTTATGGTGTCTGGATTCACCGCAGCCTTCAATATCACAGGCTACATCAACGACGGCCATCGGTTTGCCTTTGTTGCCGCACTTCCCAACCCGTTCAACAAGTTTAGCCTCAACAACAGCATCATACCCATCGCGTTCTTTTTCACCTACCTCTACCAGCTCATCACATTCCAGATCAATAATGAGTTTACCACCGCATATGAATTGACGCTTGACCTCGCCGGCTTCTTCACCGGCATTCTCCTTATGGCCGGGCTATTGCAGATCTACTTCATATTCACCCAAAAGGACATTTTCAAATACATGGTGTGCCGCCTGGATGAGGTGAGCAAAAAGACGGTAAACATCACGCGGGCGAGTGGCATCAAGAAGTCAGACCTGTCCCGCAAAAAGCAGGTGCGCGTAGATAACTACCTCACCCACAGCCTGCGCTTCCAGAAAGTATCTGACGAAAAGGACTTCTACGACAAGGAGGCCATCATGAAGGTGTTTGACCAGAACCAGTTCAATCTGGTGATCATCGAGCTCCTTATTTTCGGCATGGTGCTCATCCTTGGCATTTTCAAGGACTACCCTTCTTTCCAGTTTCCCGCCGCAGCCAGCGCGATGATCTTTCTCACCATCTTTGTCATGCTCTCCGGCGCATTTTCGTATTGGTTTGGGGGCTGGTCGGCCACTACCGCGCTTGTCCTCTTTCTTGCTGTCAATCATTTCGTCGGTGAAGGTCTGCTGACAAAGAAGTATCCCGCCTTTGGTCTCGACTACCAGCGCAAGCCGGTAGAATACACCATCGAAAACCTGCGGAAACATAACGACAGCACAAACATTGCGCTGTCGAGACAAAATGCCCTGGGTATTCTGGAAAACTGGCGCAAGAAGTTTGACCCGGCTACCAAACCGAAGATGATCTTTATCTGCGCCAGCGGTGGCGGCAAGCGGGCAGCCCTGTGGACGCTTACCGCCCTCCAAACGGCGGACAGTCTCACGGGAGGCAAACTGATCGACCACAGTATTCTCATCACCGGCGCGTCCGGCGGACTGATCGGCGCGAGCTACTTCCGGGAAGCGGTGCTTCGCAAGAAGCTCGGCGAAGCGGTAAATCCCCATTCCGCCGAGCACCGGGAGAAGATCGCTACCGACAACCTCAATCCGCTTATTTTCAGTTTGCTCGCCAACGACCTCTTTGTTGGGTTTACGCGCTTTGAGTACGAGGGCCACTCCTACCTGCGCGACAGGGGTTATACGTTTGAAGAGCAGCTCAACATTGACACCGAGGGCATGATGGACAAGACGTTGGCCGACTACCACGAACCCGAGGCTCAGGCGTTGATCCCGATGATGATTCTATCCCCCACCATCGTCAACGACGGACGTAAACTATACATTTCGGCCCAACCGGTGGCCTTCATGAATTCGGAGATTCTCAACTTCCCCACCTACGGCAATAACAAACTCAGCGGCGTCGACTTTCAACTGATGTTTGAAAAACATGGCGCCCCAAGCCTGCGTTTCCTCTCGGCATTGCGGATGAACGCAACCTTCCCCTACATCACACCCAACACCACGCTTCCTACGCAGCCCCCCATCAAGATTATGGACGCCGGCATCTCCGACAACTTCGGTATCATGGATGCGGTGAGGTTTACGTACAGCTTCCGCGACTGGATCGCTGAAAACACATCCGGTATTGTTATCCTGTCCATTCGCGATTCGCCAAAAGTAACTTCCATAACGGAAGAAAAAGACAACACCATCATCGATGATTTTACACAGCCTATCGCCAGTGTTTACAACAACTTTGAGAACTTTCAGGATATCACCAATGACAACCTCGTGGGCTATGCGCGGTCATGGTTCAAAGGGCCTATCGATCGTGTCGATATCCAGTACATGCCGATGAGTTACGTAAACATCCTTCAAAACATGGATAGCATTCGTCAGCACAGTACACGGGCATCGCTCAGCTGGCGCCTGACCACCCGGGAAAAGAAGGGCGTGATTGAAACGATGCACGCTGAGAACAATGAGGAGGCGCTGCGCAAGCTGATCGACATCCTTGCTAAGCCATAAGTAGGCCAGCGCCGAAGAGCACCACAAACAGCAGCGTACTCAGCGCCATTTGCTTCAGGTAAGGATCCAGTGCCTCGGAAGGCTTTTTATTGACTGCCATGCCGATTGAGAAGAACAAGGGAACCGAGAGCAAGTACACATACTGGAACGGTGCATGAAAATTCACTGCTGCATAGATCGTGGCAGCGAGTAACCCGCTCACCATCAGAAACCAGTGATACACGCCCGCGCTCTTCTTGCCGATGCGCACGGGGATCGAGAACTTTCCCGCATGGCGGTCCGATTCGATGTCGCGCATGTTATTGATGTTGAGCACGCCAACCGCAAAAAACCCACAAGCCAAAGCAGGGAGCAGGCTAGCCACGTCGAGCGTTCTTGTAAACAAGAACAAGGACCCTGTAACGCCGACGAGTCCAAAGAAAATCAGAACGGACAGATCACCCAACCCCGCATATCCATATGGTTTCTTACCTACGGTATAAAGTATGGCGGCAGCAATGGAGAGGAGTCCTAAACCCAGGAAGATCACGAGCAACCGAACTTCCAGGCCAAATGAAAGAAGGAGCAGCGAAATACCGCTGACCAGGCTTAGCCCCACAAAAATCCCGATGGCTGCGCGCATACGCGAAGGACTAATTGCACCGGATTGCACGGCGCGAAGAGGGCCTCTTCGCCCCGCATGGTCAGCGCCGTTGACGGTATCGCCATAGTCGTTCGCAAGGTTGGAAAGTATCTGAAGCAGAATCGTTGTCAGGCAACAAAGTCCAAAAATGCCCGCATGGAATTGTCCCTGTGCTGCCGCAAGGAATGCCCCCATACTGATGGACGACAAGGCCAGTGGAAGGGTCCGCAGGCGAAAAGCGCTGATCCACGAGGATAACTGCATAGGAAGGCGAAGGTCCTACTTCTTCAGCATCCGGTCAAGCGACCAGTGACCTGGGCCCGTGAGGAACAAGCCTATGTATGGAATAAGAAACAATAGAGCCTTCTCCTTGTCGCCAAAGGGGTCATCACCATGGACAATAAAAACAACAACGGCCATGGTCACCATCAGGGGTACCAGAGCAAAGCGGGTAAAGAGACCCAGGAAGAGAAGCATCGAACAGAAAAACTCCGCAAACACCACTAGACTCAGTGAGGCGGTGCTTCCAATGCCAAGGGGATCAGAAAACCGCTCCGCCCGCTCCGCAAAATGAATAAGCTTGGGGTAGCCGTGCGTGAGCATGAAACCCGAAACGGCGAGGCGTATAAGCAACAGACCGAGATCAAGCGCGAATGGCTTGGTACTCCAGATATTTCGTAACATGATTATTGGGTGATGCTCTCGACCAACTGCTTGTCGAGTGGTTGTACAGAAGAGTTGAAGAAAGTCACCGTCGTGCCATCTTCACTGATGAGGTACTTGGCAAAATTCCAATCGGGCTTCTTACCGGTCTTGGATTGCAGCCACTGATACAACGGGTGCTGATCGCTTCCCTTGACAGAGACTTTCTCAAACATTTGAAACTTTACACCGTAGTTACGTTCACAAAACTCGGCAATCTCTGCACTCGAGCCTGGCTCCTGCCAGAGAAAATTGTTGGCTGGAAATCCAAGGACCGTCACCTTGGTTCCGTACTGCTCATGCAGTTTCTCCAGACCAGCATACTGCGGTGTCTTTCCACATTTCGAGGCAGTATTGACAATGAGAAGCTTTTTGCCCTTGTACTGGGCGAAGTCAATCTCCTTGCCATCAAGTCCATTGATTTTAAACTCGTAAATGGAGCCCGCCACAGGACCCTGTGGGGAGGAAAACTTGTCGGAAAGAAATGCGCCTAAGCCCATAAGAATGACGATGCCGCCGGTGAGAATGATCAGTTTAGATTTCATCGAGAATTTCCTTGGCCATGGGGTTCACCTTTTGGCTGAAGAACTTCACGGTGCCGTCGGGTTTGATAAGGTACTTGCAAAAGTTCCACGTCGGGTCCTGGCCGGTTTTCTCCTTGAGCATGGCATAGAGCGGGTGCTGGTCTTCACCGAGCACAGAAATCTTCTCAAACATCTGGAAACTGACGCCGTAGCTCTTGGTGCAGAATTCGGCTATCTCGGCATTGGTGCCTGGCTCTTGTCCTTTGAAGTTGTTTGCCGGGAAACCCAGAATGACCACTTTGCTGCCATACGTCTCATGCAGTTTCTGCAGGTCGGCGTACTGAGGCGTGTATCCGCATTTCGAAGCCGTGTTGACAATCAACAGGGTCTTTCCTTTGTATTGGCTGAAGTCGATCATCTTGCCATCGATCGAGTTCATCTTCAGGTCGTAAATTGTGCTGGCTGGAAAGAGAAGGGAAGCCAGGAAGGTCAGAAGTACAGCTTTCATAAGGTTACGGTTTGTTCTCTAAAACAAATGTCGGCAGGAAATGTTCGTAAAAAAATGGGAAGTTATAAATGGTCAAAATACCATCTCTTGAGGAGGATTTAACATGCCACGGCTCTCAATCTGCAAATTCGGACAACCCAACGATTTCCTATCTAAGTAATGCCATCATCCATGCCCCCAGGTGACCTGTCGATTATATTCTGTTGTATCAAAGCTCCCGATCGATTTCTTTACGAGCCCATCTTGATCAAAAACCCAGAGTTCCTGGCCACTGATCTTGACCATCTTCCCCGTTCCTCCCGGCCCTGAGTTCGTCCCGATCAGTGTCCAATGAAATTCCACACCCCGGGGAGTTTGCTTCAGCTTGTCAAACGTCACCACCAGGTCAGGAAAGGCCGTCATGAACCCTTTCGCTGACGCAGCAACACCTGCTCTTCCTACTGCCGGTGTACCTCCGTTCACAGTAATGACGCCATCTTCGGCATAAAATGCCGCTACCGCATCAGGTTTTTGGCTGCACCAGGCGGAGGCGTAGCGTTTGGCAAAATCGGTTAGGTCCATTGTATCCATGCTCTTCTAGTCTTGAGTTTATCCAAAATCATGCAAACCTCAAATCAAGCGAATCAAGGTCAATCCTTTTTTATTCGCACCTCCACGCGCCTATTCCTCCCACGTCCCCGCTCTGTCGCGTTCGAAGCTATCGGCCTTGAACTCCCAAATCCCTCATAGGAAATGCGGTCAAAGTTAGCTCCATGGTCGACCAAATAATCCGCCACCGCCGCCGCCCGCCGTGTAGAGAGTGCAACGTTATGCCGTTCGGTACCCGTACTGTCGGTATGACCCGTTACTTCTACATCCAGTGTGGGATGCCGTTGTAAAAACTTGGCCAATGAATCCAGGGCTTCAAAGTGCTCACCTTTCAGCTTCGAACTATTTGTTTCAAAGAGCAAGTCACCCAGTGTAATCAGACTGTCGGCCTTGAGTATAGGCTGCTCAACGACGGTGGGCTCCGCTACAATGGCTGGCGCAGGCACGACAATTGGTTCCGGCTTCTTTACAAGCATCGTGTCGGGCTTAACAGCCTTCTTCGGCGGCGTAAGGTTCTTGTACATTCCCTTCTTCGCATTCTTCCGTATCCGCTTTTTGAAGTCTTCAAAGCTGATGGCATTCATTGCTTTCTTCTTACCTGCCTTCTTTCGGCAGAGGTAATCGAAGCACAACACATTTTGAAGTATATAGTGAGGACTGCCCCCACCTATATGAGAGACCATCAGCGGAACCGGGTCGCCATACTCGCGACCTTTATTAACAGGTTGAAAAGCCCCCCGGGTACAGGAGCTATTTATCCAAACGATCAGGATCAGGATCCAAAGGAAATATTTCATGGAGGGGGTGGTGACAGGGAGCCAATAATCTACGACATGTGTAGGCAGTATCACCAAAAATAGACGATGAATGAACGTTTCCGTCGGTGAATCATTGTGATAGGCACTCACGTTGTAAAATAAAGGACCGCTCCACCCCTTTACATCCTATCGGGTACGCGTATGCCCAACACCGCCATTCCGCTCTTCAGCACATCGGCAACCGCTTGCGAAAAGGCGAGGCGGAATTCCAGTTTGGCTGGATCGGGTTCATTGAGCACGGGGATCGCCTGATAGAATTGATTGTAGTCCTTGGCCAACTCATAGACATAATTGGCTACGACCGAAGGCGAATACTCTCTGGCGGCCTCCTGAAGCTTGGTCGGATACTGACTGAGGCGAACGATCACGTCACGTTCTGCGGGCTCGAGTTGCTTTAACGTATTTGCCGATTGAGCGCTCCACGTCAGACTCCTCTCTTTTGCTTTGCGGAGCATGCCGCGAATACGCGCGTGGGTGTATTGGATGAATGGGCCCGTATGACCTTGCAGCGAGATCGACTCATTGGGATCAAACAGCATCCTCTTTTTTGGATCAACCTTCAATAGAAAGTACTTCAGCGCCCCGAGGCCGATCATCTCGCCGAGGTCAGCAATCGCTGCCTCATCCATCCCCTCGGTCTTACCGAGTTCAGCCGTCTGTTTGCCGGCATCCTGGACCATCTCATCCATAAGGTCATCAGCGTCGACAACGGTTCCCTCACGGCTCTTCATTTTGCCAGAGGGAAGATCGACCATGCCGTAAGAAAGATGGTAACACTTCTTCGCCCATGCATACCCCAGCTTACCAAGAATCAGGAACAGTACCTTGAAGTGATACTCCTGCTCGTTGCCCACCGTATACACCTGACCTTCGATCTTCGGAAAATCACGAAAGCGCAGAATGGCAGTGCCAATATCCTGCGTCATGTAAACGGATGTGCCATCGGACCTCAACAAGACCTTCTGATCCAAACCGTCTCCCGTGAGATCCACCCATACGGATCCATCGTCCTTCCTGAAAAATACGCCGGCGGCTACCCCCTTCATCACTTCCTCCTTGCCGAGCAGATAGGTGTTGGATTCGTAGTACAGCTTTTCAAAGTCAACGCCCATGCGCTTGTAGGTGGCATCGAAGCCTGCATACACCCAGCCGTTCATGGTCTTCCACAATGTCAGCGTTGCCTCATCTTTCGCCTCCCACTTCAACAGCAGATCTGCGGCCATCTTCATGATGGGCGCTTCCTTCTCTGCCTGCTCCGTGGCCATTCCCTTGGCTTCGAGATCCTTGACCTCGGCCTTGTAGGCTTTGTCAAATTCTACATAATACTTGCCCACCAGTTTGTCGCCTTTCAAACCGCTGCTATCGGGCGTTTCGCCGTTACCAAACAGCGTCCAGGCGGCCATGCTTTTACAAATGTGAATGCCGCGGTCGTTGATGATCTGGACCTTGTGCACCGTGTATCCGAGGGCTTTGTAAATCTCAGCTACAGCGTATCCAAGAAAATTGTTGCGCAAATGCCCGAGGTGAAGGGGCTTGTTGGTGTTGGGGGAAGAATACTCCACCATAATCTCCTGACCACGTTGAGGCGTGCGACCGTAGTCTTTCGTTGCCAGGATTTCAGAAAAGACGTTCAGCCATGCGCTGTCGGCAATCGAAAGGTTAAGAAATCCATTGACAACGTTGTACTTGCTGATGAAAGGATACTTATTCCTCAGCCCATCCCCTATCATCTCAGCTGTCTTCTCAGGCTTCTCTTTGGAAAGTTTCGTCAGCGGAAAACAAACCAACGTGTGAGACCCTTCAAATTCAGGATTGGTCGGTTGAAACTGGAGCTGGTCCGGTACCACCCCAAATAGTTCCGCAATAACGGTGCTGGTAGCGGATTTTAATAGTGCATCGATGTCCATGTGAGAATTTTTCACCGCTGAGACGCGGAGACGCAGAGGAATACATGGTTTAGCAAAACAACCTCAACCATTTCTCTGCGTCGCTGCGCCTGCGGTTCATTTACATATCGAGGATATACGCGAACATCAATGGCGCAACAATGGTCGCATCACTCTCTACGATAAACTTCGGTGTTTCAATGCTCAGCTTACCCCACGTGATTTTCTCATTGGGAACGGCCCCCGAATACGAGCCATAGCTGGTCGTTGAGTCGCTGATCTGACAGAAGTAGCTCCAGAATGGAACACCATCGCGCTCAAGATCCTGGTGCAACATGGGCACCACACAGATCGGGAAGTCGCCAGCAATACCACCGCCAATCTGGAAGAAGCCGATACCGTCTTTGCCGGAGTTTTCGGTGTACCAGTCGGCGAGCCATACCATGTACTCAATACCCGACTTCATCGTCGATGCTTTCAATTCGCCCGTGAGGCAGTAGGAGGCAAAGATATTTCCCATGGTGGAATCTTCCCATCCCGGCACAACCATCGGCATGTTTCTTTCGGCCGCTGCGATCATCCACGAGTTCTTGGGATCGATTTCATAATACTGTTTCAGATCGCCGCTGTTGATCATCCTGAACATGAACTCATGCGGGAACAAGCGCTCACCCTTGTCTTCAGCGTCTTTCCAAACCTTGAACAAATGCTTCTGCAAACGGCGGAAGGCTTCCTCTTCAGGAATGCAGGTATCCGTTACACGGTTAAGGTGTTTTTCCAAAAGGCCCCACTCCTGCTCGGGCGTAAGGTCGCGGTAATTCGGTATTCGGGTATAGTGACTGTGTGCTACCAGGTTCATGATGTCCTCTTCCAGGTTCGCTCCTGTGCATGAAATGATATGCACTTTGTTTTGGCGAATCATCTCCGCAAAGCTTATTCCCAGCTCTCCGGTACTCATGGCTCCTGCCAGGGTAACCATCATTTTCTTGCCCTCAGCAATGTGCTTTTTGTAGGCTTTCGCCGCATCCACCAGGGCGGCCGCGTTGAAGTGGAGGTAGTTCTTTTCGATGAAGGTGGAGATGGGGCGGTTTTGGCTCATGGCAAGGTGAAATTTTGGGGCGAAGATAGGATAAAGACAATTTGAAAATGAGGCAATTTGAAAATTTGAAAATGTGGGGTTGCCGCCCTGCCTGACCGGGGCACAAATCAATCCCATGGAAATTGAAAGGATTGGGATTCGATGGCAATCCCCTATTTTCACTCCATGAGAAAACTCGTCCTTTTCGCCTTCACTTACTGCTCCTTGACTTTGGCTCAAGGACAATCCCCCGATACCCTCCGCCGCATCGACCAGCTCTTCAGTCGCTGGAACAATGCCACCCCGGGCGGTGTGGTCACCGTCGAGCGCGACGGGAAAATCATTTACAACAAAGCCTATGGCCTGGCGGACCTGGAGCACAACGTGCCGAATACCACAGCGACCGTCTTTGAAGCTGGATCCGTATCCAAGCAATTTACTGCCGCCGCCATCCTCCTGCTCGAAGCGGATGGAAAACTGTCGACCCAGGATGATGTCAGAAAATACATCCCTGAGCTCCCAGAGTATGAAGGCGTGATCACGATCCAGCAGTGCCTTAACCATACCAGCGGATTGAAAGACTGGGGTGTTGTGGGTGGGCTCTCAGGCTGGCCGCGCACAACGCGTGTCTATACGCTGGACCTTGCCATGCAAATCATTTGTCGTCAGAAATCAACGAACTTCTATCCCGGCAGCGAGTATTCCTACAGCAACTCGAACTACAGTGTGCTGGTGACCATCGTCGAGCGCGTGTCAAAACGTTCACTTGCCGAATTCACCCATACACGGCTGTTCGTGCCAGCCGGTATGAAGAACACCCAGTGGCGCGACAACTTTCGCAAGATTGTTCCCAACCGTTCTATTGCCTACCGTCGGGAGTCAGGAACTTATGTACAGGAAATGCCCTTCGAAAATGTGCATGGCCACGGCGGCCTGCTGACCACGACCGAAGACCTAATCCTGTGGAATCACCAGCTGGCCACACACGCGATCGGCGGTGAGGCTGTTTATCAACAGCGTGTCAGGCAAGGAAGATTGAATAATGGAAAGTCCATTACCTACGCAGGCGGAATTGTCGTAAGCACCTATAACGGCTTTCGCGAAATTTCGCACACGGGCGCAACAGCGGCTTACCGTTCGGTGCTGCATTATTATCCCGACAAGGATCTCTCGATCGCTATCCTCAGCAACGACGGCACATTCAACCCCGGCCGCGGGGCTACCGACATTGCCGAGATCTTTCTCGGGAAACCTGCGCCAGCCAGACTCCGCACAGAAAATATGAACGCATCCGAAGAACAGCTCAAACGCTTTGACGGCACCTTCCGAAGTGTGCGGGGATTTGACATTCAAAAGTTGACTTACTCCCAGGGCAAAGTCAGCTCCAATGACTATACCCTTCATGTTCTGCACCCGGATACGCTCTATCTGGACGGACTCTATACGATTGCAAAAAAGCCGGGACAGATACTGATGAAGAACTCCAGCGACACAAACACCTATGTCCGGGTTAGGCCTGCCATTACGGATGCTGCCTACCTCAAGTCACTTACAGGCACCTATGCTTCACTGGAAGCCGATGCCACGTACACGGTCGAACTGCGGGGTTCGGAGCTCTGGGTGAATAACCCACCTCACGCCGCCACTCAACTTTTCGCCGCGTTTTATGATGGATTTCTATCCAATGACCAGGATCTGTACGAATTCATTCGCATGAAGAAAGGGGCCATTGATCGACTGGAGGTAAACACCAGTCGGGCTGAGCGGGTACCGTTTAGGAAAATTCGCTGATCCGAAGTTTTCAAACGACCAGACGCTGACCATCCTGCTTTGCTTCACAAAATGGGCTAACCCGTGATTACGCTGTCAAGACTGGCCGCGTCATTACCGCTTTGGCCGTGGCTTCCATAATTTCAAATCCACTCTCCGCCATACTATTCTGCGTATCCAATGTGGGGTTAACTTCGGCAATCTCCCAGGCGCAGAGCTTAGGACTCTTGGCGAAGGTGACGTTCAGAATTTTGGCTTCTTCCACGGTGAGGCCGTTGGGAACAGGAGTGCCTGTGCCAACCGATATACGGCTGTCCATGCTGTCGACGTCGAAGGAGACGTAGATCATATCACAGTGGTCGAGATATTTGAGGGCCTCCTTGGCAACCGCCTCGGGGCCGAGTCTTTTTACTTCCTCGGGTGTGAAGTTCGGAATGCCATACTTATTGATGATGTAATTCTCCGGCTTCTCCATATCCCGCATGGAAACAAATACGAGGTCTTCTGGGTAAATTTTTGCTCCGGGGATACCCACGTTCATGAGTTGCTCCCAGTATTCAATCGTCTCCCCTTTCGGGTCATTGATCTTGCATTCGAGATTGTCAATGTCGCAGGCCATGGCCAGCGTCATGCCGTGCATATTGCCAGACGGTGTTGTGTAGGGAGAATGAAGATCGGCATGAGCATCGATCCAGATCACGCCGAGGCGCTTCTTCGGGTGTGCCTTCTTGATGCCGGCGATCGTGCCGTAGGCTGTGCTGTGGTCGCCGGCCATAATGATCGGAAAGTAATCATCCCAGATCTGTTCATACACTTCCAGACACACCCGTTCTTCCATGATCAGGACGCCATCAATGAACTTGGCATACGCGTGTTCGGCGCTGTTGAAGAGGAGCTCATTGACGTTCTCCACTTCGATCGCCTCGTAGTTTCGGAAGAAATCCGATTTCATGTCCAGGCTGGCAATTTTCATAGCCTCAACGCCCAGGCTGGCCCCGCGGGTGCCGGCACCGATTTCAGACTTCACTTGAATGATTCTTATTTTCTCGCTCACAAAATCTCAGATTAACGGATGAAAAACGCAGAACAGATACCCAACAGGAAATCCGTCCTACCTCAGAGATCAGGCAGGGCGTGCAAAGGGGCGATCCAGTGGTGAAATTGATGGCCTTGCATACGCGCGATATATTGCAAAGATGGCAAATTTATTCCAATATTGCGCCTTTCTGACAGACCAAACCCCCAGCACCGGAGATGAAGAGCTATCGTGAACTGATTGAACAAACCTTCGAGTTTCCTCAGGAAGAGTTCAAGGTTTGGGAACACGAATTGCTCTTCAACGATGTTCCGCTGATGGACATCATTAAGGAGTACGGCACACCGCTGAAACTTACCTACCTCCCGCGCATCAGCGAAAACGTCCGCTTTGTCCAGGCAACCTTCAACAATGCTATGGAGCGGTTTAAGTACAATGCCAAGTACACCTACTGCTATTGCACCAAGTCTTCCCACTTTTCCTTTGTCCTGGAAGAAGCCCTGAAGAATAACGTGCATATCGAAACCAGCTCAGGCTTCGACATCAATATCGTTCGTTCGCTCTATGAGCGTGGGCGCATCAACAAAGACACGTACGTCGTTTGCAACGGGTTCAAAATGCCCGCATACACCGACAATATTTCAAAACTGATCAACGACGGGTTTCACAATTGCATCCCGCTCCTGGACACCCTCGGTGAAATCGACACCTACGAGCAGAAAGTCAACGTTCCCTACCAGTGCGGCATCCGCGTCGCTTCCGATGAAGAACCCAAATTTGAGTTCTACACCTCACGTCTTGGCATCCGCTACAGCGACATCGTACCGCTCTACAAAGAGAAAATCGCTACGAGTCCCAAGGCCTCACTGAAGATGCTTCACTTCTTCATCAATACAGGCATCAAGGATACGGCGTATTACTGGAGTGAACTGAGCCGCTTCATCTTCAAGTATTGCGAGCTGCGCAAGATGTGCGATACCCTCGACTCGATCGACATCGGCGGAGGATTTCCTATCAAGACATCACTCACCTTTTCCTACGACTACAAGTACATGATCGAGCAGATCGTGGAAAACATCAAGTGGATCTGTGACAAGAACAATGTGCCGGTGCCCAACATCTTCACCGAATTTGGGAGCTACACCGTTGGCGAAAGCGGTGCAATCCTCTATTCTGTAGTCGATCAGAAATTGCAGAACGACAAAGAGCTGTGGTACATGATTGACGGTTCATTCATCACCCAAATGCCCGATGCATGGGGATTGAACCAGAAGTACATCTTGCTGGCCGTTAACAAATGGGACGACCCCTACCACAAGGTAAACATCGGTGGTCTGACGTGCGACAGCATGGACTACTACAATTCGGAGGCGCATATTGGCGAGGTGTTTTTGCCGATGATCAACGACGAAGAACGCCTTTATATCGGCTTCTTCCATACCGGCGCCTATCAGGAATCCCTTGGCGGTTATGGTGGAATCCAACACTGCCTGGTGCCTGCCCCCAAACATGTGCTCGTTTCACGCAACGAAGATGGCGAAATCACGACGCGACTCTTTGCGCCCGAGCAAACCAGCGACAGCATGATGAAAGTGCTGGGGTACTCCAATGGTGACACCTCGAAAGAACTGGCCGAGAAAGAAACACCGGCAGGAACCAAGTTCAGCGTTTAGGTTAACACTGAATCCGCATCCAGAGCCCGGAGCGAACTAGTAGCCCAACTTCACTTCCTTGTAGCCGGCCGGAATGACAAAGTCACCATCCTTGAGCTTCTCCCGCTTGATCTCAGCAACCTGCATCACCATTACTCCCTGCGGAGCCGCTACTTCAATCAAGAGCGGGACGCCTTCGATTTTGTCGGAGAACATTGTCTGCCCCTGACCAATCTGTTGACCCGCCAGTGCTTTCAGGTCAATATCTTTGATTTCCGATGTTGCCCATACAACTTGCTTGACCTGCTTCCCGTCCTGGTTCATCAGGACGACGTACTTGCTGCATGTGTATCCCAATACCTTCATGGTCTCCCCCATTTTGTTGACGGTGACCTCTGGCTTTGCGGCCGGCGAAGTAGACTCCGGCATCTTTGAATACGTTTTGTCAACGCGGTTGATGCGCACCGGTGCCTGACCGGGCCGGTGCAGCATTTCCATGCCGTCAGCCATGCCACCTTCCATGACCGTGACCATGCTGCCTGATTTGAGCTTAACCGTCATACCCTTCGGCATCATGTTATCCATACTACCCGGATTGCTATTGATCGACTTCATGGCATTCTCCATGGCAGCCTTCATCTGCGGATTCTGCTCCATCATCTTCTTCATCTCCGGATCATTCATCTTCTCCTTGATCGCGGCAATTTCCGCCTGTGTTTCCGGATCATTCAGTTGCCGTTGAGCTTGCTCCATCTTGGCCTTCATTTCAGGATCGGTGATCTCAAGATTCATCGTCCAGCGCATCGTGCCTTCAAAGGTTTGCGCCCAGCCATCCATGACAACCAGGAGCAGGAAGAAAAGGATCAATTTTTTCATTGTGTTTGTACCGTTGGTAACGGCTTTTGACAGGTCAAATATCTCCAATTTGACCAACCGGAGCAAGATTAGTTCCGGCCCTGTCTTTTCTCACTTTTGAATGTCCCAAACTTTCTTATCTTCATTATGTCAGTTGATCATTCACCATAAACCACCACCGCCATGAAAATATACGACGAGAAGCACATCAAAAATATCGCCCTGCTGGGAGCCCCGAAATCGGGAAAGACCCTCCTGGCGGAGGATATGCTGTTTGAAGCGGGCATCATCCACCGCCGGGGCACCATCGAAGGAAAGAATACCGTTTCCGACTATCATGAAATCGAACAGGAGCGCGGCAACTCCGTCTTCGCCACCAGCCTCCACACCGAGTGGCGTGACTACAAAATCAATATTATCGACACACCGGGATTTGACGACTTCGCCGGGGAGATGATATCCTCCCTCCGCGTCGCGGATACGTGTGTTATGGTTATCAACGCACAACACGGTGTTGAGGTGAGCACCGAGCTGATCTGGAATTATGCCGAGCAGTTTAAAAAACCCGTCATCTTTGCGATCAACCAGGTAGACCATCCCAAGTCCGACTTCGATCAGTCGCTGACCTCTCTGAAAGAACGATTTGGCTCTGCCGTGACCCAAATGCAATACCCGCTCAATCAGGGCGAAGGCTTCGACTCCATCATCGATCTGCTCAAGATGGTGCTGTACAAATTCCCCGCTGAGGGCGGCAAACCACAGAAACTTCCTATACCGGAATCTGAAAAAGAGCGGGCCAATGCCCTGCACAACGCCCTCGTTGAAAAAGCTGCTGAAAACGACGAGAAACTCATGGAGAAATACTTTGCGACCGGTACACTCGACGAAGACGAGATGCGGGAAGGTCTCAAACTAGGCATGATCCACCACGATGTGTTTCCCGTCTTCTGCATGAGTGCCAAGAAAAACATGGGCAGTGGCAGAATGATGGGCTTTATCGACAATGTAGCCCCTACCCCGCGCGAAGCAAAACCCGAGCATTCGACTGACGGCAGAGAGATCTCTTTCGATCCAAAGGGGCCGGCGATACTTTTCATTTTCAAATCTCACCTCGAGCCAAACCTTGGTCGGCTTTCGTTATTTAAGGTTATCTCGGGAACCATCACGCAAGCAACAGAATTGATCAACAGTGAAACCGGATCCTCCGAGCGGTTTAACCAGCTCTTCATCATGGACGGCAAGACCCGCCAGCCAGTGGAGAAACTCGTTGCCGGAGATATTGGTGCCACGCTGAAACTGAAGAATACCACGACGAACCAGACGCTGCACGAAAAAGGTAAGGACATCACCATCGTACCCATCAAGTTCCCCGAACCCCGCATCCGAACCGCAGTGGTTGCCAGGAGCAAGAATGACGACGAGAAGATTGGCGAAGTGCTCAACAAGATCCACCAGGAAGATCCAACGCTGGATGTTCAGTATTCCCGCGAGTTGAAGCAACTGATCATCTCCGGTCAGGGTGAGCTACACCTGATGGTCTGCAAATGGTTCCTGGAAAAGATGTATAACCTACACGTCGATTTTGTAACGCCAAGAATTTCTTACCGGGAAACCATACGCAAACCCGCAACAGCAACTTACCGCCACAAGAAGCAATCGGGTGGCGCAGGGCAATTTGGGGAAGTGCACCTGAAGGTAGAGCCCTACTATGAAGGCATGCCTGAGCCCACCGAGTACAGCGTGCGCGGTAAAGAAATCATCGACCTCGAATGGGGCGGCAAGTTGGCATTCTACAACTGCATCGTTGGTGGCGTCATCGACACCCGCTTCATCCCATCCATCCTCAAGGGCGTGATGGCCAAAATGGAAGAAGGACCGATTACCGGATCGTATGTTCGGGATGTGCGCGTCTGTGTTTACGACGGCAAAATGCACGCTGTTGACTCCAACGACATCTCCTTCAAGATCGCTGGCCAAATGGCATTCAAGGATGCGTTCATGAGAGCGGAACCCCAACTGCTTGAACCCATCTATGATCTTGAAGTGATGGTGCCGGAAGAAATTGTGGGCGATGTGATGGGTGACCTGCAAACACGCCGGTCATTGATCATGGGCGTCGATACAAAAGGCAATTATCAGGTAATCAAAGCCCGGACACCGCTCGCTGAACTCGACCGCTATTCAACCACGCTCCGCTCCCTTTCCCAGGGCCGTGGCGTGTTCACCCAAACATTCGCCGAGTTTGTGCCGGTTCCAATGGACCTGCAGATGAAGCTGGCGAAGGAGACGAAGGTTAGTGAGCTGGAACTGGCTTAAAGGGTTTGCCACAGATTACACAGATTTACACAAATGAATTTAATCTGTGATAATCTGTGCAATCCCCGCCTGCCTGGCCTTGGCACTCCAACCCAAATTGTGTTTTCCCTTGGGAAAGGCGGGCAGGTGTGGCAACTTAATTCTTGACAATAAGCTGCGCAGCCTCGTACAGACTGCTCACCTTGAAATCCCCACGGTTCTCCGGGTCGACTTCATCGCCAACCTGGATGGTCTGAATCCCAAGGGCACGCGCCGGAATCATGTCGCGACCACGGTCGCCGACCATCCAGGACTTGGATACATCGATGTCAAATCGCGCAATGGCTTTTTCGAACATGAGCGAACCCGGCTTGCGGAGCAGCGAGGCGGTTACTGAAGGATGGTAGGGTGAGTAGTAAAAATGATCGATCATGCCCCCACAGGCATCCTGCAGATAGGCATGGCATGCCTTCATCTGTTCAACGGTGTACTTCCCCTGGGCGATACCCGATTGGTTGGTGACCACCACAAGTTTGTAGCCTGCCTTCTTGAGCATGTGTAGCGCCTCGATAACGCCAGGTATGATCTTGAATTTCTTTACTTCATAGGTGTAGTTCGGATCATCCTCATTGAGGACGCCATCACGGTCCAGGAAAACGCATCGATTCATGGCCCAAATATCAGGTCTTTTTCCTTAAGTTTGTTTTCTCCACCCCGCATCGTGCATAAAGCGCTTGTCATTACGCCCACTTACAACGAGCTCGACAACATCGAAGCCATCATCGAGGCCGTGTTTGCCCAGCCGACAGCGTTCGATTTGCTCATCGTGGATGACGGGTCACCGGACGGCACAGGCGCGATCGTCAAACGCTTGCAGGAAAAGTACAATGTTGGAGAAAAACGGCTGCACCTCCTTGAGCGGGCTGGCAAACAGGGTCTGGGCACAGCCTACATCGAAGGATTCCACTTTGGCCTTCGCGAGGGCTATGAATATTTCCTAGAGATGGATGCCGACTTTTCACACGACCCCAAAGACCTCAACCGCTTGCTCGATGCGTGCGTGAACGGCGGTGCCGAAATGTCGATTGGCTCCCGTTACGTGACCGGCGTAAATGTTGTCAACTGGCCCATGGGCCGCGTGCTGATGTCGTATTGTGCGAGTATGTATGTGCGCTTTGTTACCGGCATGACCATCCAGGATACAACCGCAGGCTTTGTCTGCTACCGTCGTAAGGTGCTCGAGACAATTCCACTCGACAAGATCAAGTTCGTGGGATATGCATTCCAGATTGAAATGAAGTTCACAGCCTGGAAATTCGGCTTCAAACTGGTAGAAGTGCCCATCATTTTTACGGATCGCACCAAGGGCCAGTCGAAAATGTCGACGGGCATATTCAAGGAAGCCTTCCTCGGCGTCCTTCAGATGAAGATCAACAGCTGGTTTCGCAAATACACACGACCGGCTTAGTCAAACCGGATAGCCTTGATGGGGCTGATCCGGGAAATGATCGCCGTAGGCACCCAAAGCACCAGCGACACCACGGCAAAAATCAGCACATTCAGAAACAACACCATCGGCCAGTTCCAGGCGATGGGCACATAACTCATATAATAGTCGCGCGGATTCAGTGTAATGAATTTGAACGTGTCTTGCAGAAAGCACAAACCAAGACCAATCACATTGCCGATGATCAGTCCCCGTGCGATTAAGTGAATGCCCTGATAGACAAACACACCACGGATGGTCCGTTCGGTGCTTCCCATGGCCTTGAGTAAACCGATCATTTGGGTGCGCTCCATTACCAGGATGAGAATAACAGAAATCATGTTCACGCAGACGACGATAAGAATCACGCCCAACAGGATATTGACTTGCCGGCTCACCAGCCCCAGCCATTCAAAAACCTGGACGAATTTTTCGCTGACCCGCTCCACCAGCAGATCAAAATCCATGCTCTCCCCAATGTACTTGTACGACTCATCGATCTGCTCCAAATCGTTAACAAACACCTCAAGGCCACCAGCGACACTGTCCGGCCAGTCATTGAGGCGCTGGATCAGTCGCATATCGCCGATGATAAACTTGTTATCGAAATAATCCGACAGGTTCGTTTCGTAGATGCCCGAGACTTTCAGCCGACGGAAGCGCGGCGGGTCCTGAAAAAAGTGGATGGTGATTTCATCGCCCGTCTTCACATTGATCTTATTGGCTATGGCCCTGCTTACGACGATTTCACGGGAATAGCCGGAATCCGGAAAGTGAAGAAACTCCCCCTCAACGAGATTGCCTCGGAATGCAGCCTGATCAAAACTCCTTCCCACACCTTTGATCACGATTCCCAACACATCATTTTCTGATTTGACGAGACCCGTCTTATGGCTGAACTCCTGCACATGCCGGACGTTGGGAAATTGGGACGGATCGCGAAAGAGCGGGATATTGATATCAATGGGCTGCTCCTCCATGGAGTTACTCAAACTGACCTTGGTGACAAGAATATTGGCACTAAAACTGTAGACCCTGTTCTTGACGGTAGTCTCAAAACCCTCCATGATCAGGAAAGACACGATGGATGCGGCTAGGCCAACCGACAAGGTGATGATAGCGATGCCGTGGATGGCCGAGGCTAGCCCGGATCGTTGGCCCTGGCTGATTCGTCGTGCGAGAAAGTAGGAAAGGTTCAAGATTGCCGTAATTTTGACATGCCTCACTGTAAAGAACGTAAAATGAAAAGACTTTTTCCTTTACTACTGCTTATGGCCTCTTGCAGCGTAATGTACGCTCAGAGCAAGAGCGTGATGACGGGGGCAGACCAGCTCGATGTGTTACTTCCCAAACTGACCGGCCAGCGTGTTGCGCTGATGGTTAACCAAACGGCGGTCGTAGGTAAACGCCACTTGGCGGATACCCTCCAGTCGCGGGGCGTGAATGTGGTCAAGATTTTCTCACCAGAACACGGCTTTCGGGGAAAAGCGCCAGACGGTGAAGAAGTGAAAGACGGCATTGACGCCAAAACAGGCATCACCGTGGTCTCCTTGTATGGCAGCAAGAAATACAAAGCCACGGCGCAAGAACTCGATAATGTTGACGTCGTCATTTTTGACATCCAGGATGTCGGTGCGCGCTTCTTTACCTTCATCAGCTCGCTGCACTATATGATGGAGGCATGCGCCGAAAACGGAAAGAAACTCATCGTTCTGGACCGTCCCAATCCCAATAGCAGTTACGTTGATGGGCCTGTAAGAAAACCTGAGCTGAAATCATTTGTCGGCATGCATGAAATTCCCATCACGCACGGCATGACCATCGGAGAATATGCGCAGATGATCAACGGCGAAGGATGGCTGGATGGAAAGAAGCGGTGCTCTCTTGAAGTTGTTGCCTTGAAGAATTGGAAGCATTCGGACAGTTACTCCCTGGCCATTCGTCCTTCACCCAACCTTCCCAACGACCACGCCATTGGCATGTATCCGTCCACGTGTCTGTTTGAAGGAACAGCGCTGAGTATCGGTCGCGGAACGCAGAACCCCTTTGAAATTGTCGGCCATCCTGATCTGAAAGGACAGCCGTATCAGTTCACGCCAGTCAGCATCGACAGCATGTCAAAGGAGCCGCCGCTCAAAAACAAGCTGTGCTACGGTGTAGATCTACGCCAGGAAAAGCTCCCGCGGCAGGTGACCCTCAAGTACCTCATTGCGATGTACAAGGTGTTTCCGGACAAGGACAAGTTTTTCACTCCTTATTTCGATAAGCTCGCCGGTACCCCTACGCTCAAGGAACAAATTCGTGCCGGCAAGACAGAAAAACAGATCCGCGATTCCTGGAAACCGGAACTGGACAGGTTCAAGGCCGTGCGTGCCAGGTACCTGATTTACCCGTAAGTGCCTGGCCCTTCATGACAAAAGCGGAAAAAGTCAGCGACATCCTTGCCATCCTGGATAAACACTACCCCAAAGTGGCAGTGCCGCTGGATCATTTGGATGCCTACACCCTTCTGATTTCCGTTTTGCTCTCTGCCCAATGCACGGATGAGCGCGTCAATAAAGTAACGCCACACCTCTTTTCCAGGGCTAACAATCCCAAAGACATGATTCGCATGTCGGTAGAGGAAATCCGGGAGATCATCAAACCCTGCGGACTATCGCCCATGAAGTCAAAAGGAATTTACGGGCTGTCGAAAATTCTGCTGGAGAAGTACAATGGTCAGGTTCCTGACAGCTTCGAGGCATTGGAGGAACTTCCCGGGGTGGGTCACAAGACCGCCTCGGTGGTGATGACGCAGTGGTTTGGCAAGCCCGCTTTTCCTGTCGACACGCATATTCACCGGCTTGCTCACCGTTGGGGACTATCCAATGGTAAGAGTGTGGAGCAAACGGAGCGAGACCTTAAACGGCTCATACCAGAAAAGAAATGGGGCAAGGCGCACTTGCAGATGATCTACTTTGGAAGGGAATTCTGTCCGGCTCGGGGACATGTATGGACAGCTTGCCCGATCTGTAATAAACATCTGCGCAAGGACCTTCGGCATTAACCTTGCGCCACTGATTTCTTGTACAGGCCAAAGAACAAGAACGGCAAGAACCCAAAGACAAAGAGAACGGTAGCGGCAATAAGAAAGAATGTGGGCAGTACCGGAAGGTGAAGAATTTTGAATACTACCGATGCTGCCATCAAAATACTGCTGAGCAGTCCCATGGCGAACTTCAGCTTCTCTGACAGCGCCCGTTGGATGCTGGTCTTGTAATAGTCGATGGCATATAGTGGCATGAACCCAAATGAAAATCCAAGGAAGCCATAGGCCGACAACTCAAGAGCACCCGGGAGATGGAGGATGCCAAATGCCCAGCCCGCGACGAACGACATGGCAGAAAGCAGACCGACGAGATACATGAATTTTTTCATATGAATTATTTTGGTTGAGTTTAACAGGAATACAGTCTCACGCTGGAGTTCCTCAAGGCCGTTGGGCGCCAGTTCTGTCACAGCATCGTTTATCGCTGTCTCAAATGATTTTCCACGCTGCATTTTAATTTCTACAACACAGCATAAATGATCAAGGACGTCGTCGCGCAACGATGCTATCGCAATGCCACTCGACTCGACGAGCCTGCGGATACTTTGCACCTGGTCACTGGATAACCTCATGCAGTCTTGTAGTGTGGAAAAACAATTCGGTTCAGTGTTTCGATGAAGTCTTTTAATTCGGCAACATAGGTGGCCCGTTCCTTGAGGCCATGCTTCGTCAACGAATAGTACTTTCGAGTACGGCCGCCCACTTCCTCTTCACGGAATGTGACCAGGCCATCGACGGTCATTTTCTGAAGGGCCGGGTAAAGCGACCCATCCTTTAAAAGGATCTTCCCCTGCGAGAGTTCCTTGACCCGCAGGGAGATTTCGTACCCATACATCCTTTCGTTTTGGGCAAGCAATTCCAACACAATGGCCGAAATCGTGCCCTTGAGCAACTCTTTTGAATACATGGATCAAACATATACCTCGTAATCCAATATATCAATACAGGAGGTATAGTTTATTTTTCAAATTCCTCATCTTTGCCCACCCGCAGCCATGAATCCGTTACGCATCATATTCATGGGAACCCCAGAATTTGCAGTTCCCAGCCTGGAAATCCTCCTCCAGAACCACCAGAACGTTGTGGCCGTCATCACTGCGCCCGACAAGCCACAGGGCCGAGGCCAGGTGCTAAAAGGATCACCCGTAAAAGAATGTGCTCTTAAGCACAACATCCCCGTGCTTCAGCCTACCAACCTGAAGTCAGGAGAATTCCAGGAAGAACTCCGTCAGTACAAAGCGGATCTCCAGATCGTCGTTGCGTTCCGCATGTTGCCGGAGGCCGTTTGGGCAATGCCACGACTGGGCACGTTCAACCTCCATGCCTCTCTCCTTCCACAATACCGAGGCGCCGCACCCATCAACTGGGCCATCATCAACGGCGAAAAAGAAACAGGTGTTACCACCTTCTTCCTCCGTCACGAGATCGACACTGGTAATATTCTCTTCCAGGAAAAAGAACCCATCCTACCCGACGATGATGCAGGTACGTTGTATGAAAGGCTAATGCATAAAGGAGCACAACTTGTTCTTCGTACGGTACAGGTCATTGAGACCGGCGACTACCAACCGAAAGAACAGCAGGTTTCGGGCGAAACGAAAACCGCTCCAAAGATCTTCAAGGAAACGTGTGCGATCAACTGGAGTCAACCCTCCGAAATGATCCGCAATTTCGTTCGCGGTCTTAGCCCTTACCCCACAGCCTGGACAACGATACAGGACAAAGTCTTTAAGGTCTTCCGCGTCAGGGTGGTTCCGTCAGATGCATGGCCTCCTACGGGCTTATGGCATACCGACAATAAAAATTATCTTTACCTCAGGACAAGTGATGGCTGGGTGGCTGTGGAAGAACTGCAACCCGAAGGGAAGAGAAGGATGAGCGTTGGGGAGTTTCTTAGAGGAAATTCGTTGAACAGTAAACAGTGATCCAGCATCCAGCACCCAGCAGAATGATCATCTCTCTCATCGCCGCCCTAACCCGCAACCGCGTCATCGGTCGAAACAACGATCTTCCCTGGCACCTGCCCGACGATATGAAGTACTTCATGCAGACCACCAAGGGCCATCACGTGATCATGGGGCGGAAGAACTACGATTCAATTCCGGAAAAATTCAGACCACTGCCCAACCGGACCAACATCGTTGTGACACGTCAGCCGAATCTACAGGCTCCCGATTGCACTGTCGTGCATTCGTTGGAAGAGGCGGTAGACATTGCCCGCAAGGCAGGAGAGCCGGAGTTGTTCATCATCGGCGGGTCGGCGATATACCGGATGGGTATGCCCCTGGCACAACGGCTCTACCTTACAGAAATCGCCACGATATTGCCGGGCGACACCCATTTCCCGGAGTTCGACAAGTCTGGATGGAAAGAAATATCACGCCGTCACCACCCTGCCGATGAGCGACACGCATATGCCTTTGACTTTGTAATTTACGAGCGCATTTAGCTAAACATCACCCCATGGAATCGCACAAACGCATTTTAGGAATACTCTACATCGTTACCGGAATCATCATGATCCTAGCCATGGTTTTTGTAACACTTGCCTTTTCAGTGGCATTACCCTGGATCATTGAACGTACGCAGAGCGATGAACAATGGGTCTTTACCTGGTTGGTGCCCCTTATACAAATCATTGGTTTTACCTTAATCATCCTCGTTGCACTGCCGTCCCTGATTGGTGGCTGGGGTCTGCTCACGCAACAGCGGTGGGCCATGACATTGGTATTGATCGTAGGTTGCCTCAAACTCTTCTCATTTCCTATCGGTACCGCTATCGGCATCTATACCATATGGGTATACGCAGAAGATCAGCGTATCCAAAAAAGCAACGCGTAAAATGGGCTTGCAGGGAAAAGTAATTTGGGTAACCGGTGCATCATCGGGTATCGGTGAGGCGCTCACCTATGAGCTCGCCCGCAAAAAAGTCAGGCTTATCCTCTCTGCCCGCAGGAAGGAAGAATTGGAGCGAGTGAAGGGGAACTGCCATCCACTGGCGCAAGCCAACATCAAACTTCTCCCCTTCGATTTGGCTGAAGCATCCAACCTCCAACTGATTACCGAAGCGGCCATCCACCTGTTTGGCCAAGTGGATATCCTGGTCAACAATGGCGGAATTAGTCAACGCAGCCTCGCCAAGGAAACCAGCATCAATGTAGATCGCAAGATCATGGAAGTCGATTACTTCGGCACCCTCTCCATCACCAAGTACCTCATGCCTCATTTTCTGAAACGGAAGAGCGGGCATTATGTCGTCGTCACCAGCGCCATGGGGCACATCGGCACACCCTATCGTTCGGGATACGCTGCAGCCAAACATGCACTACACGGGTTCTTCGACTCTTTGCGCGCTGAGTTGTGGAAAGAAAGCAAGAATATCTATGTCACCCTGGTCTGCCCGGGTTGGGTGCACACCAACATCTCTGTCAACGCCATGATCGGCGACGGGAGTAAACTCAACCAGATGGACTCTACAACACAGGATGGCCTGGACCCCAAAGTCTTCGCCAAGAAGATGGTAAGCGCCATTGAAAAGCGAAAGAATGAAGTCTACATCGGCGGGGTGAAAGAAGTGGGCGCCATTTACTTAAAACGATTCTTTCCGGATCTGTTCGCCCGGATTGTACGGACAGCTAAAGTCCGTTGATGGCCTGGTACGAGTACATCCTGGTGACGTTCGTCGGGTTCCTTGCGGCGTTCATGAACACGGTCGGAGGTGGCGGATCGCTGTTTTCCGTTCCTATTCTCACATTCCTCGGATTACCCATCACCAGTGCCAACGCCACCAGTCGCGTAGCCATCCTCTTCCAGAACATATTTGCTGTCATCGGGTTCAAGAGCAAAGGTGTTGAGCTGCCTTGGCCGTACAGCCTCTACCTCGGCTTGTCGACATTAGTCGGCGGAGTACTGGGCAGTTTACTTGCTTCGCGCGTAGCGGATGAAATCTTCACCAAGATATTCGTCGGCATCATGTTCCTTTCTGTCTTTCTGATTATCTACGATCCCTTTAAGTCAAAAGGTGAAGAAAAGTTAGATACGAAGAGCCAGGTCATTGGTAGCATTTGCTTCTTCTTTCTGGGCATATACGGTGGCTTTGTTCAGGCCGGTATCGGATTTATGGTCATTGCCGTACTGAGTTTGGTCAACCGCCTAAGCCTGGTGAAGAGCAACTACGTAAAAGTATTTGCTGCCATCGTCTACACAGGTGCCTCTGTTGTAGTCTTTGCCATTGGAGGCAAAATCATGTGGGAAACCGGCCTCGTCCTTGCGGTGGGTCATGCTCTTGGAGGCTGGTACGCGAGCCGCTGGTCGGTTTCTGCTGGTGAGGTGTGGATCAAAAGGGTGATGATTGCGTCGATTGTTGCGATGGCGGTTAAGCTGTGGTTTTGGGGGTGAGGGAGTAAGAGTTAGGAGTTAGGAGTTAGGAGTTAGGAGTTAGGAGTTAGGAGTTAGGAGTTAGGAGTTAGGAGACAGGAGTTAAGAGAAGGAGTTGAACAGAATGTGGGGGAGAATTGTTAAGAGGAACACAATACACACACCTATGCTAAAATGGACGGATGTCCTTCGTTTTGCCAGTGAGGGCAACCCTACCCCTCCTTCCGTTGTTGATAAGTCGGAGGCTGAGTGGAAGAAATTGCTGCCAGCCAATGTCTTTGAGATTGCCCGGCTGAAAGGTACGGAACGGGCATTCACCGGTGAGTACTGTGAAGCGCATGAGCCTGGGCGCTATGCGTGCCGGTGCTGCAACACTCCACTTTTCGACTCAACGCTAAAATTCGAATCAGGAACCGGTTGGCCGAGTTTTACGCAGCCCATTGAAGAGAACGCGATCGCCTACCACAGTGATTCAAGTTACGGCATGGTACGTGTAGAAGTAACATGCAATGTCTGCGATGCGCACCTTGGCCACGTTTTTCCGGACGGACCTAAGCCGGGTGGATTGAGGTATTGTATCAACTCGGCGTCGATTCAGCTACTGGAGAAGTAGGGACTGGATGCTGGATGCTAGATACTGGGTACTGGATGCTCGGTGCTTGGAACGAGCTACTTAATACTTTCAGCGAGTTCTCGCATCATTCTCACACGCGAAGGGTCAACGGTTCGAAGCAAAAACTCCGAGCTGCCTTGCTCCCCCATAGCTGCTATGGCTTCGTTTCTGAATACCATGGGGCTTTCACGCTCCGAAGTAGCCGAGAAATGAATCTCCATCGCTCCGGTTTTTGAAACAATTTCTTTAACGGTTTGCTCATTGACACCTGATCCGGGCATGATCTTGATTCTGCTACCTGCTCGTTCAATCAATTGCCTGATCAATTCAGAACCTTCACTTGCTTTGGGTCGCTGGCCGGCTGTGAGTATCCGCTCAAAACCCACCTCAATACAGTCTTCCAGCGCTTCAAAAGGATCACGGGTCATATCGAAAGCACGGTGGCAGGTGCAACGCAAGGGCTTGGCCTTGTCGATCAGTTCTTTGCAGCGCTTCTTGTCCAGGGTGCCATCCGGGTTAAGTATCCCGAAGACGAAGCCATCGACGCCAGCTTTCTGGAAGTGGAAGATATCGCGCTTCATCGTATGAAACTCGTAACTGCTGTAGCAGAAGTCGCCGCCACGGGGGCGGATCATAACATATACGTCCAGACTCACATTGGGTCGCACTACTTCCACAGTACCCAACGAAGGCGTTGTGCCACCGTCGGCGGGATTGTCGCATAGTTCTATGCGGTCTGCACCGCCCTCCTGGGCCTTCAGCGCAGATTCTATGTTATAGACTACCAGTTCACAAATCATACACGCAACTAACTTTTGTAATAACTCATTGCATTGAAGATGGTGTTCGGCACTTCCCGTGAATAAACCGCATACGTGAACCCCGGCTTCAACGCATAAGCACCATACTCCCCCGCCTTATTGATCGCCAGGAATCCCACCTGGATCTCCTTTGACTTCGCCGGCTGATTCTTCACGATGCGCATGACGGCCTTCTCGCAGGCCTCTTGCGGGGAGTTGCCCTGTCGCATGAGTTCAACCACCAGATGCGATCCACAGATGCGTATGACCTCCTCGCCTACGCCCGTCGAGGTTGCTGCGCCAATCTCATTATCAACAAACAGCCCTGCACCAATAATGGGTGAATCGCCGATGCGGCCTTTCATCTTGTAAGCCATACCACTGGTTGTGCAAGCACCCGACAGGTTCGCCGACGCATCCAGGGCCAGCATACCAATGGTATCATGATTCTCAATGTTTGCAATGGGCTTGTATTTTGCTTCTTTCAGCCAGTCCTTCCACGCCTTCTCCGATTCGGGTGTGAGCAACTTCTCTTTTTTAAATCCATTGGCCAGCGCAAACTGCAAAGCCCCTTCTCCGGCGAGCATTACGTGTGGTGTCTTCTCCATGACCATGCGCGCTACCGATATCGGGTGAACGATGTGCTCCAGACACAACACCGAGCCACAGTTGGCTTTCTCATCCATGATGCATGCGTCCAGCGTTACACGGCCGTCGCGGTCGGGAAGACCACCAAGGCCAACGGTTGTCTCTTTGGGATCGCCCTCGGGCACCCATACTCCGTGCTCCACAGCGTCAAGAGCGCGCCCATTGGCGGCGAGGATCTTCCACGCTTCAGCATTGGCTTGCTTGCCGAAGTCCCAGGTGGAAATGACCGTCGGCGCAGAGGCAGACGAAGAAGGTCTGGCTGCCAGTGAGTTCAATGAAAAAAAAGAAGCGAGGGCAGCCGTAGTCTTGAGAAATCGGCGACGGGTTGGATGCATGGTCATGGGATTAGCCGTTTAGATTATTTCACGCAAAGTCGCTAAGACGCAAAGAAGACGCAAACAATGCGTTAAGATTAGGGTTCTTCGAGAATTCTACGGGCCACCCGGAACCGTTTGATATAGTAATCAGAATACAGGTTGGTTTCAATCACTCCCAGGGAGGTCGACGCATGTATAAACTTGACGTTGTCTTTCGCTTTCACATCGGTGACAATGCCCACGTGGGTGATCACCTTCTTTTTCTTTCCGGTGGCAAAGAACAGCAAGTCACCCTCTTTAAGATCTTTGATCTTCACCTTGGAACCCATCTTGGCCTGATCCGTAGCCTGGTGCGGGAGCTTTACATCGATGGCCCGATAGGCGTTGGATGTAAGGCCGGAGCAATCCATGCCTGCGCGTGAAGTACCGCCCCACTTGTACGGCGTACCGGTGTATGTGCGTGCCGTCTGGATGACCGTCGCTATCTTCTTCTCGTGAGCCTTGGCCTTGCGCGTGCTGCTACACGAGGACTGAAAAACGGTTAGCAGGACCAGGAAGAAGATCGAATAGTAAAATGAGTTTTGCGTACCTTTGCTCGCCAAACGCATGTACCTGAAGTTTAAAAAGTAATCAAATTTAGAAGATTCATGGCACAAACGAAAACCCTGGAAGCAAGCGCCGTTCTCATCCCGGAGGAGACCATCGAGCAGTTCAGGAAGATTGTCGGCGACACACATATTATTCTCGACCAGGACAGCAAGGAAGACTACGGCCATGACAAGACAGAAGACTATTTCTTTGCTCCGGATGTCGTTCTCAAGCCTGGTACACCGCAAGAAATAAGCCAAATACTTACCCTATGCTCGGCCAAGGGTATTCCCGTCACCCCCCGTGGGGCTGGAACGGGGTTGAGCGGCGGGGCACTGCCTGTAAGAAATGGCGTCGTCATCTCCATGGAGCGGTTCAACAAGATCCTCAACGTCGACGAGCTCAACCTTCAGGCCACCGTCGAGCCCGGCGTTATCACCGAAGTTTTTCAAAACGCCGTGAAAGAAAAAGGGCTCTTCTATCCTCCTGATCCGGCCAGCAAGGGTTCGTGCTTTTTGGGTGGCAACCTTGCCAACAATTCCGGCGGCCCCAAGGCAGTGAAGTACGGCGTGACGCGCGACTACGTGCTCAACATGGAAGTGGTGCTGCCAACCGGTGAAATCATCTGGACAGCGGCCAATGTGCTCAAGAATTCCACCGGCTACAATCTCACGCAACTCATGTGTGGCAGTGAGGGAACGCTGGGCATCATCACGAAGATCGTTTTCAAGCTCCGCGGCTTTCCGCAGAAGAATGTCCTGATGATGATTCCGTTTGTCAGCAACGAGGAAGCCTGTGAAGCCATTGCCGCGATTTTTGTAGCGGGCGTGCAGCCCTCCGGCATGGAGTTCTTCGAGAAAGAAGCGGCTGCGAAAACATTCGAGTACTGTGAGAAAGTGCTCAACAGCCCCGTGACCACCAAACTGGTCGAGGGCATGAATGCCTACCTCCTCTGCGAACTCGACGGCAACGATGAAGATGTGCTCATGAAGGATGCGGAGCGTGTCATGGAAGTACTCGAGCGTTTCAACGCCGGCGAAGTGCTCTTTGCTGAAAGTGCCGCACAAAAGGAAGAGCTTTGGAAGATCAGAAAGAATATCTCTCCCGCTGTCAATTGGTATACGCTGACCAAAAGTGAAGACGTGGTGGTACCACGGGGCAACCTGCCCAAACTGATCAAGGGAATCAAAGAGATCGGCAAGGAATACGGATTCAACACCGTCTGCTTCGGCCACCTGGGCGATGGCAACCTGCATGTCAACATCCTAAAAGAAAATATTTCCGAAGAAGACTGGTCTACCCGGATCCCGGAAGGAATCGGTGAGATCTTCAAACTGACGGTTTCGCTTGGCGGTACGCTCTCCGGTGAGCACGGCATTGGCATTGCGAAGCGCCCTTACATGCCCCTGGCGGTCAGCGAAGTAAACCTCAACCTCATGCGAGGCATCAAAAAGGTTTTTGATCCCAAGGGGATTCTCAATCCGGGCAAAATCTTTTAATTCAACACCTACAGGAAGGAATTCTTTAGCCACAGATTACACAGATTAGCACAGATTGAATTCTAATATTCAAAGCAATGTGCAAAATACCAGGGTGTCTTTGCGTTCTACCCCGTCCAGGAATGACTCTCCATTGGATTCATGATTCAAGGATTAATCCGTGAGAATCTGTGTAATCTGTGGCAAAACCTATATTTGAAGTATGTGCGGAATAACAGGTGTCTTCGCCTTTAATCTCGTCGGCAAGTTCAGCAAGATCAATGTGGCGTCGGCGACTGCTTCTCTGGCGCACCGCGGGCCTGACTTCCATGATGTGTATGTCGATGAGTGGGTTTGCCTGGGACATCGGCGGCTGAGTATCATCGACACCCGCGAGGTAGCTCATCAACCCATGTGGGACGAGACGGGCCGGTGGTGCATCATCTTCAACGGGGAGATCTTCAACTACAAGGAAATCCGGGAAACACTTCGACAACGCGGGTTTTCGTTTACTACAGAATCCGACACCGAAGTCCTCCTCAAACTCTTCATCCGCGACGGCGAGACCTGCCTGAATCAACTCAACGGGTTTTTCGCCTTCTGTATCTACGACAAACAAGAACAGTCGCTATTTCTTGCCCGAGACCGCTATGGCGTGAAACCGCTGTTTTATCTCCTCGATGAGGACAAGTTTCTCTTTGGCTCGGAATTGAAAGCCATCATCTCCTATGGGATAAAGAAGGACATCGACTACGATTCCTTGTACACGTATTTGCAGCTGAACTACATCCCTGCTCCTGATACCATCTTCAGCGGAGTCAAGAAACTACTGCCCGGTCATTTCATGCGGGTTCAATTCGGTAAAGGCACCGTGCAGCCTTACTATACCATTCCCTACAATCCGTCTAAGATTCAAACTCCTCCTTCATACGGTGACGCGCAAAATACCTTTCGCGATCTGTTGGACAAAGCCGTTCAGCGACGATTGGTTTCTGACGTTCCCCTGGGCGCTTTTCTCAGTGGCGGTATTGATTCGTCGGTGATCACCGGGCTCGCCCATCGGCACAAGCCCGATCTCGAGACGTTCTCCATCGGCTTCCGCGACGAGAAGTTCTTCGATGAGACCCGCTATGCAGAGCTCGTTTCAAAACACTTCGGCACACGGCACACGGTCTTTGCGCTCAGCAACCAGGAAATGTCCTCACACCTGCACGATATTCTTGATGCGCTCGATGAGCCGTTTGCCGATTCCTCGGCCATCGCGGTATACCTGCTCAGCAAAGAAACCCGAAAAATTGCTACCGTTGCCCTTTCCGGTGATGGTGCCGACGAACTACTGGGTGGGTACAACAAGCATGCGGCGTTCTACCGGGCGCTACATCCGGCCGGTGCCGAAAGAGCCGTAGCTGCTCTTAAGCCGTTGTGGATGGTGCTCCCAAAATCCAGACATGCTCCATTCTCCAACGCAGTGCGCCAACTCGATCGTTATGCACGTGGCGCCAATCTTTCGGCGACCGACCGGTACTGGCTCTGGGCTTCGATAGCCAATGAAAAGCAGGCCGATCGACTGCTGAGACAAGAATTACGAAACCACGTACTCTTTAGCGGTCGCCAGCAGGAACTTCTAAAAACCCTCCCCTCCTCGGAGACGATGAATGACATTCTCCTCACCGACATGCGCGTGGTCCTCCCCAACGACATGCTGACCAAAGTCGATCGTATGAGCATGGCCCACGGACTCGAGGTACGGACTCCTTTCTTGGACGTAGATGTTGTCAATTTCCTGTTCACCTTGCCCGACGATTATAAGATTGACGCCTCCATGAGGAAGAAGCTCCTTCAGGATGCATTCCGGGAAATGTTGCCGGCTGAACTCTATCAACGACCCAAGAAAGGATTTGAGGTCCCCTTGCTAAAATGGCTGCGGAAGGATATGAAGGGAGTGATCCGCAACGAGTTGTTGTCAAAGAAATTCATTGAAGACCAGGGAATCTTCCATTACCCAGAAATACAAAGACTCAGACGGCAGTTGTTCGCGTTAAGTCCTGGAGATGTCCATGCCCGTGTATGGGCACTCGTTGTCTTTCAGTGGTGGTGGAAGAAATGGATGGCCTGAGTCATTTCATAAAACGGAAGTGATACGCTCCAACCAGCTGAAAGGAAAAACCATAATCCTCGGTCTTCCCAAAGTAGAGGTATTTTACTTCGGCCCCGATATCAAAACGTTTGCCAATTCTTCGACGATACAAGCCCGACACGTGAAGATTGGACAGTGACATAAAACTGCTTTGTGATGAACTGCCGAAGGCGCTGGCCTCTGAGTACATAATGGTTATGCCGGGGCCTCCGCTGACAAAAAAATTGGGGAAAATTCTCATTCTGAATGACAACATGATGGGCACGGCTATGAGTTTCGCCTGTCCCGTCAGCGGGTTGTTTAATGTCGAGTCCTTATTTACAGAATAAACCGTGTAGTACCCGGATTCAATACCCATAGCCAAACGATGGGCCGGTTCCCACATCAGACGGAATGTGTAACCTGCGTGATCACTGTTGATCTGCCCCACCTCGGCCTTCATCGTATTGATATAGTGAAACCAGCCAGCACCTCCACCGAGTGACCAGTTGTAAGGCTTTTTTTCCTGTGCATTGGCGAAGACGCTGGACAGCAAAAGCATGGTAAGGAGGATCGCGGCTCGCATGGCTTATGGCTGGATGTAGTGGTAAAAGGCAACCATGGACGGGTAGTTGGACAACAAACCATCAAAATGGCCGTCTCTGATAAACTCGCTGACATAGGCCGGTTGATCGATCGTCCAACAAATAGCCATGCGACCCTCGGCCTGCACTTGGGCGACTAGCTCATTCTGTGTTCCAAGCGTCCAGCGTGGACCCCACGCACGGGCATTTAACGTGCGGGTCTCTTCAGGACTTATCTCACAAAGAGAAGGAATAGTGGTGTAGTTTGGAAGCGCCTTCAACGCCTGAAGGACATCGTCTGCAGGGACACCCATGAGGATATCTAACGTACGGCCCTTGGTTTGGGCGTAATCCAAGGCGGCCCTTTGATAGGGTTCAATAACTGCCACCACATTCGGATCCTTGATGTCCAGCCAGACAAATTGAAGTTGCGTGCTGTCGACGACAAATTTCAATGCTTCTCCTAACTCTGGGATTTTCTCACCGCGTATGAGGCGCACAAACACCTGGAGCTGATTCCATGTGAAATCCTCAATGGGTCCGTTCAATGGGCCTTTGACAGTAAGACGAATGTTCAGATCACTATCATGGTACAGGATGGGGAATTTGTCTTTGGTGAGTCGCACATCGATCTCTATGCCCGTGGCTCCTAATCGTTCGGCATATCCAATCATCGCTATGCTGTTTTCCGATACCGGGAGCCGGTCAGATGTACGTCCTCCTCCACGGTGGCCCACGATATGGAATTTTTTAGAGGTGACTTTTGCGGAGAACGGACGCTTATAGATGAACGAAATGGTGGCGTTCACAGGATTATTTTGGTCGCCGTACTTTCCCCGAACGGTAATGGTGGGCGGCAAAATACCCTTGAGCAGGCTGGCAGCCCCTTCCGTTTTTGGCACAACCAAGTCGACAAGTCCAGTAGCATCTCCTGTCGGAGCACGCCAGTACCCACGCATATAAATCACGGAGTCCAAATGTCCCGTCTCCATAATCATGTAACTGGACCTCGTGAAAATGGACAATATCTTTCCAGCCCACTTGATCACCACCTCGTCCCCAAATCGGTTATCCCCTGCATTCACGGTATAAACTCCCTCCATAAGGGGTTTCGAAAGTTCAGGCACGTCTTCAAGTCCACTGATCGGCGGCGGCAGGACCGGCATCACGACGGGATACTCCGTTGTGCATGTCCAGCATATGAGGGTAAGCAATACTCCGAGAAAAATGTTCGTACGATTCATAGAATCACACCGACATAAAATTCAGGTATAAAGTAAAAACGGTTGAAGGTCGAAAAGGCTGGCCATGCCATGAAGTGATACTTGGCATACGAACCCTTGAAGCCCAGAATCACCACCCTGTTCTTATGCATGCGCTGTTCCATATAGAGTGCGAGGGTTCCACCGTTAGAGAAATTCCGATCATTCGTAACCTCGTTCTCACCCTGCTTTGAGCTAAAGGAAGTGACCACAACATATTCCCCTTTGAGGGTGAATGCAATGTCCTTGAATTTCAAGCCCACCGATGCATTCGGGTAGTTGATCCACGATTGTACACTGGTATCAAATCCAAACTGGTTCAGGTATCCAAAAGTATACGCTACATCCCATCCTACGTTGAAGCTCAATCGTTTCGCCTCAAAGTTCCACCTGGGACCCAGCGACAACTGGTTAGAGATGAACAAAGAGGAGAACCGCCCGTCAATGGCAAATCCCTTTGGGAGACCATAATTCGCATGGAAATGAAACAAAGGGGCCTGAACAGCCGTCTCTAGCCAGTCGAACGGAAGGCTTACCTGCGACAAGGCCAATTCCATAGAGAAATCGCCTGGTTTGAACCGATGCGGGTAGTATATACTGGCTGACACAATGTCAAAATTGTCCTCCTGCGCGGTTGCAGCGAAAGGGCAAACAGCCCCCAGGAGCAGGATAAAAAGTGTTTTTTCGAACCTATTTTGCGGCATGAAGGTTGAAGATGTACCGAAATGAACCAAAGGTATATGATTTCAATGTCTACAGTCCATGATCTGCGTCATTTCTGCCTTCTCGCAGTTCTGTTGCTGATTGGCCCTGTTCGGTCGTATAGTCAGCGAGATATTGCATTCATCAGCGATACGCAAGCCCCCATGTGGGTGGAAAAGATTGTTCTGAAATCCAACAACAACATCCAGGCTACCGAGCTGGCTTTCAACGATATTCTTAAAAAGCGTCCTTCATCACTCTTCATTCTCGGTGATGTCGTCACACTCGGCTATAAGAAGAAGAAGTGGAGCCGCATGGACGTCTACCTCGACAGCTGCCGCCGCGCGGGTATTCATGTTTCAGCACTGTTGGGCAACCACGATGTCATGACTCGTCCCCGGAAGGGCGAGTCCCAATTCCAGCGCCGCTTCCCCAACCACAACCGCACCGGATTCTTCCATGTCGTTGACTCTGTGGCCATCGTCTTCCTCAATTCAAACTTTAGCAAGCTGTCGCACGACGATCTCGATGCCCAACAGATTTGGTTTAAAAATACGCTTGACGCTCTGGATGCTGACCCCGCCATTGTAATCACACTCGTCGCCTGTCACCATGCACCCTTTACAAACAGTAAGATTGTAGGATCATCACAAAGTGTCCAGGAACATTTTGTTCCTGCATTTATTAAATCCCGAAAAGCTCAACTTTTCATCACCGGGCACTCGCACAACTACGAACAGTTCAAATACCAGGGCAAGGACTTCCTCGTCATCGGCGGTGGCGGTGGATTGACACAACCCTTGTCAAATTCAGAAAAACAGTTGTACGATATTTCAAGATCCTACAAGCCACAGTTTCACTACCTGGTGGTTCAACGCAACCAGCAAACCCTTTGTCTCACCTCCCGCTATCTGAAAGATGATTTTTCGGGATTTGAAGATGGTCTCTCCTATTCTCTTTCTGTTCACTAATGCGCGTCGGTTCTTCACTTTTGGTGCTCCTGTTGGCTTACCCAGGATTTTCTCAGGTGGATTGCCAACTTGAACTGGAGAAGGATAGCATCAAAGTCTACACCTGCGCCCGCCCCGACTCGCGCTACAAAACCGTCAGGTCATCGTTTACGGTGAACAGTTCACTTTCCGAACTTGCCTACGCCTTGCTCGATATCGAAACGTATGGCCAATGGCAATACAAGACGCTTAGCGCCAGAATACTCAAGAAAGTCAGTGAACGCGAAATCGTGTACTATACGGAAGTGGAAGCCCCTGTTCTCACGAACAACCGTGACTTCGTGATTCGCCTGACCATCGACCCCGATCCGATGACCAAGGGCATGATCGTAGAGGCCGTCAGCATTCCCGAATACATTCCTCCGGTCGACGATGTGATTCGCGTGCCCTACTCACGCGCCCGATGGAATATTATCCCCGGCAAAAACGGGAAACTCAATGTCGACTACGCGATTGATATTGATCTCGGAGGCTCCGTACCGCCTTGGATTGTCAATATGGTTGCCCCGAAAGCGCCTTACGAAACATTCAAAGCGCTGCGCGAGACCATCCATCAATACAAAGGCAAGAAAGTTTCGTTTGTAGAGTAAATGAAAATTATATCAGAGAACTTCTAATTCTTTGATTTCTCTTTTGCCCACATGTCGCGCAGCGTCACCGTCTGATTGAAGATTAGCTTACCCGGCGTGGAGTCCTGATCAAGGCAATAGTATCCCATGCGAAGGAATTGGAAACTCATTCCATGCGTCGCCTTTGCCAGTTCGGGCTCTGCATATACCGTGCGCACCGTCAGTGATTTCGGATTCAAATGATCGCGAAAATCGCCTTCGATGGTGCTGACATCCTCGACAGTAAAAAGCCGGTCGTACAACCGCACCTCCACGGGTACCGCATGACTTGCGCTAACCCAATGAAGCGTTCCCTTCACTTGTATCCCGGAGGTGTCCGAACCACTCTTGCTCTCTGGCAAGTAGGTGCAACGTACTTCTTTGATGGAATTGTCAGCATGGCGAAGAATCTCCTCACAGCGAATAATGTATGCGCTTTTGAGTCGGACCATTTGCCCGGGTGCCAAGCGGAAATACTTCTTGGGTGGATTTTCCATGAAGTCATCCTGCTCAATAAACAGTTCACGGCCAAAGGGCATTTCCCGGTAGGTGACACCTTCCTCGCCTGGGGTATTCTCGCTACGAAGCATCTCCGACTTGCCTTCCGGATAATTCGTGATCACAATCTTCAACGGGTCGAATACCACCATGCGTCGTTCTGCTATCTTGTTCAGGTGCTCCCGCACGCAGAACTCCAGCAAACCAATGTCGATGAGGTTGTCGCGCTTGGCTACACCCACGCGATCGCAGAAATCCCGAATGCTTTCCGGTGTATATCCCCGGCGCCGAACGCCACTCAATGTTGGCATGCGGGGATCATCCCAGCCGGTGACATGCCCTTCGTTGACGAGCTGCAGCAACTTGCGCTTGCTCATCATCGTGTGCGTCATGTTCAGTCGGGCAAATTCATACTGTTTAGAGGGAAAGATCTCCAGCTTTTCGATGAACCAGTTATACAGCTCACGGTGCGGAACAAACTCCAGTGTACAAATACTGTGCGTAACTTGCTCGATGGAGTCGCTCTGGCCGTGCGCGAAGTCGTACATCGGATAGATGCACCAAGCGTCACCGGTTCGGTGGTGATGCGCATGCTTGATGCGGTAAAGGATCGGATCACGCATGTGCATGTTGGTGTGCCCCATATCCACTTTAGCGCGCAGTACTTTCTCGCCATCCTTGAATTTTCCGTCGCGCATCTGCTCAAAGAGGTTCATATTCTCTTCCACAGAGCGGCTACGATAAGGAGAGTCTTTACCGGGAGTCGTCGGCGTACCTTTGCCCGCCGCTATTTCTTCACTTGTACTGTCATCCACATAGGCCAGTCCTTTCTGGATCAGCTTGACGGCAAATGCATAGAGCTGAGGAAAATAGTCGGAAGCATAAAGTTCTTGCGCCCAGTTGAATCCGAGCCATTGTACATCATTCTTGATATTGTCGACATACTCGGTTTCCTCGGTCACCGGATTGGTGTCGTCGAAGCGAAGATTGGTAGCGCCGCCATATTTCAGCGCCAGCCCGAAGTTTAAGCAGATACTCTTGGCGTGACCCAGATGCAGATAGCCGTTGGGTTCCGGAGGGAAGCGGGTGATGATCTTCGTGTGCTTTCCTGAATGCAGGTCGTTCTCGACGATTTCCTCCAGAAAGTTCAGGCTTTTTTCCTCTGTCATGATGGTATAGAAAGGGCGTAAAGATAGGAAGCCTTTCCGCACAGGGAAACAAAAAGTCGGCGCCCGGCGAAAAAGGGCTACCAGAGACGGTAGCCGGCCATGCACACCAACGCCAGGTTCTTGTCCTCGAGCTTCCCGGAATAGTAGCCCTTGAACTCAACTCCCAGGGTGAAGCGCTCGCTGATATCCTTGCGATAACCAACGGCTGTTGTGAAGTCACCTAGCGATACGACCGAAGCATCGAAATTCCCCAGGTTTTGAGTGGACACGTTGTTCATCAGAAACGCCTGGCCCATCCCAAAATTCCAATAGAACCCTTTCAGAAATTTCATGGAGACAACAAACTGGATCGGAATGGACGCGTTGACAATACTCACATCTCCTGTCGTAGGATGAGTTCCCGACATCCTATAAAGCTGATTGTAACCCGTTTCAAATCCCAAGCTCAGGAAATACTCGGGCTCCCACATGAGGCGCGCTACAAAAGAGTAGTTCACGGGTTTGACCTTATCGGCGGCCACCTGGAGATTGTTGAGGTAGACATTGGGGCCGATACCTCCATAGACAACCCAGCGGTGTTGTTTCTTAGGCGCAACGGACGACTCGGTTTGTCCATTGGCCGTAAGCATCCCGCAACATAAAAGCGCACAGCCGATAATCGTCGTTATTTTCATTGCTATGGCTTTCGAATTTGGTATAAAACTCATACACAACGTAGGCCGAATAGTCGGTTATAAAGCCATCGAATTGCCCGTTCTTGAGATAGTTGCTGATCAATGCCTGTGAATTTAAAGTCCAACTAATCACCTTAATTCCGTTGTCGTGCGCCCGCTGCACGTCCGGCAAGAGCAGGCCCAAGGTATACCGTGGACCAAAGAACTGGGAATTGGTGGCGATGGCCTTATCCACCGTCTCCTCTGCCAGTGTGGGTAGTGGAAGAAAATAAGGATAATCCGGATTACCCGCCTTGTAGGTGGGGACTTTGTTCAACTCATCAATTACTGCTTGTGAGGGCAAGCCGGCAAAGAGAAACACATCGCGATTTTTTGATGCTGCCCGCTCATAGGCTTTACGTACGATAGGTTCCAGGTATTTGAATACATCCTCGTTGCCCTTGATGTCCATCCAAAAGTATTTCATGGTTGTAGAGTCAATGAATGCATTCAGCGCCTGTTCGACGGAAGGAACACGTTGACCATCGACCAATTCGACATACTGAGAAATGAACGGAAAGCTATATTGGTCCCAATAGCCAAATAAGGGGCCTTTCTTCGTTAATCGAGTGTTGATGGTCGGATCATGTATTAGAATGGGGACATTGTCTTTTGTCATCCGAACATCCAGTTCCAAACCTGTAACACCGTAGTCTTCTGCATTAAGAACGACGTTAAGTGAATTTTCCGCAAAGGGTGGATCCACAGTTGTTTGAATACCATGGTGGGCAAAAATGATGATGGGATTGTTGATTGCGTAGGCGGTAAATGGCCGTTCATACTGGATCGAAACTGCGGCGCCGCCAAAGGTACCGCTCAGCTTCACGTTGGTAGCAATACCATTGAGCAATTCCGCTGCCCCTTCGGCGGCCGACATGGAGAATTGGATGGTTCCCTGATTTGGACTTTCGGTGTACCGCCAGAATCCAGAAAACTGGATTGATCCATCGGAAGCTTTGAATCCATACTTCAGAATGATGTGCAGGCCGCCAACGTTACTAAAGAAGGAAACCTTATACTTTGAGACCTTGCACACAAACGAAGTTCCCATGTTGTCAGTGCCACTGGCAAGGGTATAGATACCTTCCATCGCCTTGATGGATGCCGGACCTACAAAGGGTATTGCCGTTGTGCCCGCCAAATTACTGTCATCGGTAACAGGAGGAGCCGTAATCTCGCTCTTGGAGCAACCGGCCAGAATAATAAGGGAAGCGAAAAACAGTTTACTCAGAAAATTC
Organism: uncultured Ohtaekwangia sp.; assembly: GCA_964392375.1. Lineage (GTDB taxonomy): Bacteria > Bacteroidota > Bacteroidia > Cytophagales > Cyclobacteriaceae > ELB16-189. The sequence continues at coordinate 61,978 of CAYMPU010000024.1, forward strand.
ATGATCCATTCATTAGAAATTCCACCCTACCTGAAACTCGGGCATGAAGTAACGATACTTGCTTGCCGGCAACGCTGGCCACGCCACAATGTGATAGCGCAGATAGTTCATTTTAAACCCAATGGATAATACCCTTTTCTTGGTAAGACGTTGCTCGAAGCTTGTGGTCACGCTATAACCATTGATAAAAGTCTCATTATTGGAAATGGTATTGCCGCCTTCACTGACGCTAATGTCCAGCGTATTGTACAAATCGCCACGGATAGTCAGCGCGGTCTTGCCAAAACTATAGCCAGCGGCCAAAGACGGCTGCGTTTCCCAGCCAGTCAGCGTAGTATTAAAACCGAACTGGTTGAGTATACCAAAATTGAATGCCACTTGGTAGCCCACACCAAAATGGAAGTTACCGTTCGAATAATTCCAAAATGGCCCCAGATTGAATCGGTTCGAAATAATCAACGACGAAACACCCCCCTGAACATTAAAGCCCTTCGGAAGGGTGTACTTCCCGGTATAGTTAAACATCGGAGCGACGATAGCATCCAGTGTCCAGTCTTTGGGTGGCACTACGTAGAGGAGGTAGATCGCATGGGAATACTTGCCCGCGGGTCGCACCTGAGGGAGCAGGAAACTGTGGTCCCTAATATCAAATGCGGCTGTGTCCTGATTCTGAGCATGCAGGGTGTTCACCGTTGTGGTTAAAAGCACCAGCAGACCCAGGGTGCCAAAAAGCGCTCTCCGTATGCTCATTGGGGAAAAATAGCCAAATGCTATTGGAGTCAGGTGGGTCTTGTCAGCCATTCAAAAAAAATTCAGTTTTAAAGGTAACCAAAACACGTCAAAAGCCAAGGACGGCAACGTCTATAGCCCTCCTTCAAAAAATCCTTGCAATGCCCCGAACTGAAGCCTGACTATTTTTGTATTGCCTAAATAATCTGAAACTCTTCCACATGAAAGCGACATATACCATCACCGGCATGACCTGCAACGGTTGCGCCAATACCGTGAAGAAATTGCTTACCAACGTCAAAGGCGTGCAGGACGCGCAGGTGTCTCTCGCCGAGAACACCGCCGAGATAACGCGGGATGAAAGCGTAACACTGGATGCGCTGAAGATTGCGTTGAGGGGATTTCCTTATGCGATCGTGGAGAGGGCGGCTTAGTACCTGACTGGCATATCTTCGCGGCCACGTCCCGGAACAAGTCCGGGATGACAGCGTGTGGCGCGAGTGCAGCTACTTCCCGTAAATCTGATTCAACAAACCCGCCAGCCTAATCCCTGCCTGGAGAATGCGTTGCTCGGCGATGCTGAAGTACTTGTACCCATACTGATAACTCAGATTACCGCTACCAATGTCGTATACCTGCGGGCGATACGTCATCGACTCGTGGGCCCAATCACGAACCGTTGCTGCCTGCCACTTTTTCACCGTGGCTTCATCCGGCTTGCCCAAAGAGGCTGCCAATTCGGTATAACTTAGCCTGGTGTCGTCAATCATCTCACTGTCCCAAACACGGTGTAGATTGGATTCATTGCGGAACCACTTCACCTTGATATCATTCCCACCACGGTCACCGGGCTTACCCACGTGCAGCGGCTGGTGAATGTCGCCTACCAGGTGGATCAGCATTTTAAGTGTCTCCTGCTCCTGCTTCTTCGACAGCTTCTTGCTCTTCAAGTCAGCGATAAACTTCTCGATCATCTCGACCACCTTTCCGTCAGGGTTACTGGCCACATCCTCGTACTTTTTTCCATCGGGTATGGTCGTGTAATGCCAAGGGTCGGCATATCGATAAGTAGAATCGGAACGAATTTCATCCATCCAGGTACCCGCCATGGCCAGCGATTCCTGGTCAAGAACGGCGGCAATCTTCTTTTTGGCTTTGGCTGTAAGGTATTGCTCCGCGATTAGCCCGGCAGCCCGATGCCCCGTAGCACCCCATCCAAAGGTTTCCAGTGTAATGAGGCACGCAAGAGCGATGAATAGTTCTTTCATAGTTAGAATGATCAGGCCGCAAATTAGCGCTTTCAGATTAACCATAAATGAATTACCGGTATCTTTGACATCACAATCCAACACCCCGCCTACGCCAAGGCTTCGGCGGGCAAGCCAGTACCCAGCATCCAGTATCCATCGTCCAGCATGCCCCATGAAACTCTCCGCCATCCGCATCGCCAACCAACTCGACCTGAAAGGCATCAAAGCCTTTCTGGATATGAAACCGTTGGCAGATTCGTCTTCGGAGTTGTTCTACGGACTGGCCAATGACCAGTACCAATACTACTTCAACTATGGTGTTATCGCGTTCTCCGGTCATACCGAAGAAGAAATCAAGCTGGCCATCAAAACCATTCAGCCCTTTCTCAAGAGCCCCGATGCCTGGCTCCGCGATGAACATGTGATCAACATCCATGACGGGTCCTCCCTCCAGTTCGAATTTGATGAAGTCATCGTCGACCACATCGATGACAAGGTGGTGCGCATTGGGATGTTCAACCTGGCCCAGTCGGTGGCGCTCGATCACTACCATCATACCTCGGAGAACCTCCTGACCGAAATTCGGGGATTCACCAACCACCTGGAAGCAACAGGCAAGTTGAAGATCAGCCGTCGCAACATGATGAAGTTCATCGGTAGGGCGCTGAACACCAAGAACGATATCGCCGACAACATCTACATTTTCGACGCACCCGAACTTGTGTGGGACAACGAATACCTTGACAGCCTCCACAAAGGGCTGATGAAGCACTTCGATTTGCGCGTGCGGTTCAGCGAGGTGGAATACACCCTGCGTATCATCGAAGATAACCTCAGGGTGTTCCGTGAAATAACTGCTCAACGGGAAAGCAGCCTGCTGGAGTGGATCATCATCATCCTGATCCTCGTCGAGGTCTTTGACCTGCTCATTTCCAAACTCCTTTGATCCATGGCACACCAAAAAGCCCTCTTTCTCGACTTTGATATAAAAGCCCAGCCGGATGAGGTTACCTGCGGCCCTACGTGTCTGCACGCGATGTATCAGTATTATAACGATGACATTTCCCTGCGTCAGGTCATTACCGAAGTGAAACAACTGAAAAACGGTGGCACGCTGGCGGTGATGATGGGTAACCATGCGCTGCAGCGCGGTTACCATGCGTCCATCTACACGTATAATCTCAACGTGATGGATCCCACCTGGTTTAAACTCTCCTCCCGCAAGATGATCGAGAACCTGCGACGTCAGATGCGGTACAAGTCCAAGCGGCGGAAGCTGACGGTCGCCAGCAAGGCATATATCAATTTCCTGCAGTCGGGTGGCAAGCTGCTGAGCGCCGAACTGGACGAACACCTCATCAAAGGCTACCTGAAGAAATCCACACCCATCCTCGCTGGCCTTAGCGCTACCTACTTATATGGAACACCCCGGGAGATTCCCACCACCAATAAATACGACAGCATACGGGGCGAACCTGTGGGGCATTTCGCCATCATCAACGGGTATAATGCCGATGATGGTACGGTGTACCTGGCCGACCCGATGAACCCCAATCCGCTGAAATCACAATACTACAGTGTGACCTTTGACCGGCTGCTCAACAGCATCATGTTGGGTATTGTCACCTATGATGCTAACTTGTTAATCATCGAGCCCAAGTGACCGACACCCGGAACACCGCCACCCCATTCCCCGCACGGGCCTGACCTCCCCCTATGCCGAAACTGATCATCGTCGAGAAACCCAAACGCTGGAACCTGCGCCTGGAAGACGTTGAGGTGATCACGCCGGCACAGTACATCACCGACGAACGGTTTCAGGCTGTCAAAAATCTCAAGATCCTCAACCTGTGCAAGTCCTACCAGTACCAAAGCGAAGGGTATTACGTCTCCCTATTGGCGGAAGCCCGCGGTCATAAAGTACTCCCGGAGGTATCCACGATTCAGGATCTGCGCTTCCCATCCATCCTCCGCGACGACTCGCTCGACTTCGACACACTGATTCAATCGACGTTCAAGAACGAACCCTACGACAAAGTTGAGTTCAATATCTACTTTGGATCTACCCAGTCGGAGCACTTGAACAAACTCGCCCTGCAGCTCTTTCAACTCGTGCAGGCACCCCTCGTGCGCGCCATGTTCGCCAAGAAGAGTAAGTGGGTACTGCAGAGCATCAGGCCCTTGAGTTTGAATGAAATGCCAGAAACCGATCAGCCCATTCTGGAAAGCGCGCTGGAGAAATACTTGCTGCGCAAACGCGACTACCGGCCCGACAAAAAGAAATACGACCTGGCTATTCTGGTAAATCCGGACGAGTCCAACCCTCCGTCGGATAATCGGGCACTCAAGCGTTTCTACAAAGCTTCCCTGGAGGCGGGATTCAATACGGAGTTTATTACCAAGAATGACATCGACCAGCTGATTCAGTACGATGCCTTATTCATCCGTGAGACAACGAACGTCAACCACCATACCTTTCGCTTTGCCAAAAAGGCTGAATCGCTCGGCCTCGCGGTGATCGACGACCCCGAATCGATTTCGAAGTGCACGAACAAGGTCTACCTCCACGAACTCCTCAATGCCAACAAAATACTTACTCCGCGGTCGCTGGTATTGACCGCCGAGAACTGCGACAGCGTGCCGCAGAAGATGAACTTTCCATTCATTCTGAAACAGCCCGACGGAGCCTTCTCCAAGGGTGTCGTCAAAATCAACAACCTGGATGAATTCAAGAAAGTGCGTGAGAGCATGTTTGAAAAATCCGACCTGATCATCGCCCAGGAGTTTCTGCCCACCCCCTTCGACTGGCGCGTAGGCATCATCGACGGTCAGGTGCTCTTTGTGTGCAAGTATTTTATGGCGACCAAACACTGGCAAATCGTGAATTGGAGTGCCAAGAAAGAGGCTTCACGCGATGGGGAAGTTGAATGCGTGCCCGTTGATCAATCCCCCGCTGGACTGCTGAAGACTGCTTTGAAGGCCACCTCACTGATTGGAAAAGGTCTCTATGGTGTAGATATGAAAGAAGTGGAAGGAAAATTCTACGTTATTGAGGTGAATGATAATCCCAACATCGACGCCGGCATTGAAGACAAGATCCTGAAAGAACGGCTGTACGACCAGATCATGGAAGTGATTCTTAACAAAATCAAATCGGCGAAATGACACAACCCTCCCGTCTCCACATCTTCCAGGCCTTTGGTGTGGAACTTGAGTACATGATTGTAGACCGCGACACCCTCCACGTGCGCCCCATCGCTGATGAGCTGTTAAAAGCCGAGCTTGGCGAGTACGGCAGTGATTTTGAGAACGGTATTGTTACGTGGTCCAACGAACTGGTCATGCACGTGATCGAGTTGAAGTCGACAAAGCCGGAGAGTAACTTCAATACCCTATCCAGCGCCTTCGCCGACAATGTTACGCGCATCAACAAAGTCCTTGAGCAGTGGAACGCCATGCTCTTGCCAACGGCAGCGCACCCCTGGATGAATCCCCAGACCGAGACTCGGCTCTGGCCCCACGACAGCAATGAGGTTTACGAAATCTATAATAAGATCTTCGACTGCCGCGGTCACGGTTGGTCGAATCTACAAAGCACACATTTGAATCTTCCCTTTTACGACGACGAAGAGTTCGCGAAGCTGCATGCTGCCATTCGCGTTGTTCTTCCCATCCTCCCCGCCCTATGCGCCAGTTCACCGATTCTGGACGGCAAGGCAACCGGTTTCCTGGATACGCGCATGACCTACTATAAGACCAATCAGCAGGCTATACCCTCCATTACGGGCAAGGTGATTCCCGAAGGTGTGTTTTCCAAGCGGCAATATTTCAACACCGTATACGAGAAGATCAAAGCCGACATCGCGCCCCACAATGCGGAAGAAATCCTCGACCCCATCTGGGTAAACTCCCGTGGTGCCATTCCGCGCTTTGACCGTGGCTCCATCGAGATACGTATTATGGACATCCAGGAGTGTCCTCCCGCAGACCTCGCGATACAGTCGCTCGTCATCGAGACCATTCGTGCGTTGACGCAAGAAAAGTTTGTGAACCTGGAGGAGCAGATGAAGCGCAGGACAGAAGTGCTCGCCGGCATTCTGGATGAAACCAGCCAGTGGGGACCCGATGCCGAGATATTATCCTCCGAGTATCCCGCCACGTTCGGGTTTAACGCACCTTGCACAGCTGGTCAACTCTGGAGACATATTTACGATCACCTGCTCGAATCCAACAGCACCACCCTCCAGCATTGGGATGAGGAGATCAGCGTTATTCTCAACGAAGGCCCATTGGCCAAACGAATGATGAAATCCCTCGGAGGAGATTCGAGCCCGGAAGCTTTGCTGGCGCTGTATCGCAAACTCGCGGACTGCCTAAGGCAGAATAAGATGTTTTTGGGCTAAGTCCTCAAAAACACTAGCTCAGTATGGCAACGATTGACTAGTGAGTAACCACCGCGAAGGCGCTACGGCGCAAAGTTCCGCAAAGGAATTCCGGATTTAAATCAGAAAAAACCTTAGCGCTAGTCTATAAATAGCCAGCATTCGCACCACCCTCCTTTTACATTTTCCATACACCATTTCATTTCCTTCGCGGTCCTTCGCGCCTCCGCGGCTTTGCGGTGGTTACCCGCTAGCTGATCAGCAACCAAGCTCTGCCCTCTTCTCGATCCTGAAATCCTGCAAAACTTCCTCCTGTTAACCGTCATCCAAAAATTACCCCCCATGGATCCCGCTGCCTACTTTTCCACCCATGAACCGCCTCCGACTTTTCATTCGCGCCTTCTTTGGGTTTTCACGCATGGAGACCAACGCTTTTTTGCTGCTCATTCCTTTGATATTCATTATTCTGTTCAGCGAGCCGGTGTATCATTCATTCATCGAAGACCGGCCTCCCCTTGACATTGACCGTACCGACAGCCTGTTGGCGTGGATCGATGCCCGGCAACCGTTGGTTAAGTCGGCGAAACCCGATACGTTGCCGATGCATGCATTTGATCCCAACACAGTAACTGAAGAAGAACTGGTCGCTCTGCAGATGGCCAAGCCTCTGGCTTCGCGCATCATACGCTATCGGGAGAAGGGTGGGAGGTTTTACAAGAAAGACGATGTGTTAAAGATCTTCGGGATGGATACCGGTTGGTACCGAAAGGCCAACCCGTGGATGACCATTGCGCCAAACAAAGAGAACGACAAACGATTTGCAGCCAGGCCAAAGAAACCCGACAAACCCCACGAAGACATCAACACCGCCGACACCCTGCAACTCACTGAAGTCTATGGCATCGGCCCCACCTTGGCGCGACGGATTGTCAAGTTCCGCGACCGGCTGGGCGGGTTCATTGCGATGGGGCAGCTGAAGGAAGTCTACGGGTTGGACTCCACGGTGGTGAAGAACATCGAAAAACGTTTTGAAGTCAGGGAAGGCTTTCAGCCCAGGCAGCTTGCCATCAACGAGGCTGCACTGAAGGATTTGCTTTCACATCCCTACATCACCCGCAGGCAGGCCCAGGCGATTGTAGCCTATCGGGCGCAGCATGGGGCGTTGGATTCTTTGGGGCAATTGATAGAGGTAAAACTAGTGGATGAGGTCTGGCTTGGGAAGATGGAGCGATATCTGTTCATCTCCCGATAGTAGAGGTTTTCCTGCGGGTATAAGCCCGGAAAACAATTTCCGCCCGAGTTTATTTCCTAGCTCGACGCTCCCGAAATGGATTTGCGATAAACCTCCAGACTTTGGCAGGCTCCTCGACTACCTAATTGAGTCAAGCATTCCAATAAAATCCGTATCACTTCGATACTTCCTCCTATAGATTTCAAGGTCGTTTTTCACAGAATCAAGACCTTCAGACTTGAACCTACAATAAAGCCAATGGTGAATCAGCTGCGTATTGTCTGGCTCCTTCAATAATCGCTTACCATAATATTGTCCCAACTCATTGTAAATCGTTCTAGCAGAATCTTGCAGGCTAAGCTGTTCATACAGCCATGGTTTGGAAAAAAGAAGTAAGGAGTCATACTCAAATCGTTGAACTAGCTCATCAATGTCATCAATGGCCTTCCTAAATTCCCCCAACAAAATATATACCCTGGCTCTGCTCATTTTGGCCTCCCCCATAGTGCTATCGCATTGCATAGCATCGTTCAATAGTCGAAGTGAAGCCTCAAGGGTTGACGGCTTTTTTGGGAATCGCATCTCGTAGTAAAGTAAGGAATCATTGCCACGTGCTTGAAGCTCAAAGCATGATCGATTAACGGTGTCAAGAATTTGCTTCGTTTCGGACTGCTTCGAACGAGTCATACATGACGCGAGACCAATTAAACAAACCAATAATGCTTGAGTCCTTCTCAATTGTCCAGTCTTAGCATGGTAACCCCCTGTATGGCGCGCGTCTCCTGACGCGTTGCCCGTTGCGAACGTTCCCTGAAGGTACGAAGACCATCATTTAAAATCGATAGCCAGGTACCCTTTCCATTTGGTGAATAGTCCATCGCAAACTCTCCACATGCTGCTGGTCCTCTACTTCGATCCACGAGCCGCGGTATTACAATTTCAAAGAACGTTCAAACCGGCCCGCCCGACCGCCGTGCTCAACCGACCCACATCAAAACAAGTCATGCGGGCGGGCACGCGTCGGAGACGTCGAGCCATACCCATTCTCACCGTCATTCGAACCCCCTTCCTGCGCGCCCGAGAGTTCGTCTTCAATACTTGGGTCAAATGTGCACTTCTGCCGTCACGCGCGTTCTGCATCGTGTAGTATCGTGTAGTATTATGTAGGAATTGGTAGTATCGTGCACGAACGTGCAAGTTCAAGAAGCCAGCCGAAGCCGGAAGAAGCCAGCGCCAAGCCTGATCAAGCCAGCACAAAGCCGGAACATAACCACAAGTAAGCCATGAGTAAGCCGGCGAGAAGCCAGCGGAAGCCGGCGGGAAGCCAGCCGGAAGCCGGCACGGTGAACAGCGTGTAGTGAACCTTGAACAGCCTGCGCCAATCGACGCGTCTCGCCCAATATTGGGTGCCTGCCAGAAGCGTCTCGCGGAATATCGGGGTGAACAGTATAGTAGACCGAAGTCCGAAGCACGGAACCCGAAACCCAGAACCCGAAACTCAACCCTCAACCCTTCGCCTCAACAACCAATCCGTCTGCGGATCATCCCCCATTTGAAAAATATGCTCCGAGAACCTTTCAAATCCCCAGCGTTTATAAAACTCCTGCGCTTTGAAATTGCATTCCCACACGCCGAGCCATATCCAATCGAATCCGCCCGCCTTCGCCACTTCCATCGCCTCGCGCATCATGGCTGCACCCACACCCTGACCATGAAAGGCTTTGTCAACGTATAGCCGTTGCAGCTCCAGCGTGTTCTTTCCCAGCAGGTGTTCAACTTCTGTTGACAGCCGCAGCCGCATAAACCCGGCCAGCCTGGTATCCACAAACGCGAGGTAGTTGTGCGATCCAGGCTCATCGAGTTCCTGACGTAGTTTGTCCAAACTGTAGGCCTCGTCGAGAAAGGCCTTCATGTTGGCCTCTGTATTGTGCGCGCCAAAGGTGTCGACCTGTGTATCGATAGCGATGCGCTGGAGAGCGCTGAGGTCAGTGGGAGTTGTGAACCGGAGGGTGAGCATTAACCTAACCTTCGACCTTCAACTTTCGACTTTCGACTCCCCTCACTTCTCCGCGAAATTCTGGAACGTATACAACACACCCAACGACAGCGCCTGACTATACTGCGGGCTGTGATCCTGGTCGAAGTCGTAGAGGAAGATGCTGCCGAGGTTGACGTTGAAGAACCTGCCGACTTTCGCCGTGAGCGAAAAGTCGACACGGTGGTCAACCATGTTGATCTCAAGGGTCTTGTAGTTCGCAAACATCATGTACCGGACTTTCAGGTTCACGTTCTTCGCAATGTCTTTATCAAAGTCGGCGGTCATCTGAAAGGCATACCACTCAAAGCGGTTGGATTCACCCACCGTGACACCGTATGGGGCGACGGGATCGACCGCGGCATACTGGCCGTCGTTGTTACGCAACAACGTAACACGTGGAGCGATGGGCGAGAAACGCATTTTGAAATAGCTCTCCGGCTTCCACTCCGCACCAACCGTTGCCGTAATGAAGATCGGCGCGAACGAGTCGGAGATCAATTGACCTTGCTCTACACCATTGGCATCCTTGACGTACTTATAACCCTTCGC